>CAJXMF010000001.1 GCA_913056195.1 uncultured Methylococcaceae bacterium
GCAGTTCCTGCGCGAAAGAGCTGGCCATTATACCTGCTTTCTTGGGACTGTCAAATATTTTTTACACATACATTTTTTTATTTTTCTGATATCTTTAGGGATAACTCTTTTGCTTTTGGAGATCTGTTATGACTACGGTAACCGATGCTGTTATTGGACGCTGGTATAAAGATGTTGAAAATGATTTGAGCTTTAAGGTCATTGCGATCGAAGACTCGGATAACACGATCGAGGTGCAATATATCAATGGCGATATTGGCGAGTATGACTCAGATTGCTGGTACAATTCTACTTTTGATTATATTGAAGCACCGGAAGACTGGAGCGCCCCTTTTGATGATTTGGAATCCGATGATTTAGGGTATTCAGATCCGGATATGCATACAGCTACCGATGCCGATCCTTTAGACCTGGATAAATTGAACGACCTTTAAACCCTATGAAAATGTCACCTCAAGACTTTTTGGACTGGAAGTCCAAAAGCATTACTTTACTTGCCATGTCTGGCGCAGGCAAAACGACCTTAGCCAAAAAGCTCCCGCGAAGCCGATGGTTTCATTATTCTGGAGATTACCGAATTGGTACAAAATATCTGGATGAACCGATTTTAGATAATGTTAAACGCCAGGCGATGGATGTCCCTTTTTTACGCAAATTATTATTGAATGATTCGATTTACATTCGCAATAACATTACGTTTGATAATCTTGACCCGGTTTCCTGCTTTTTAGGCAAGCTAGGCAACCCTGATCTAGGCGGATTGCCCTTAGACGAATTCAAACGACGCCAAAATCTACATCGGCAGGCTGAAATTGCAGCAATGAATGATGTACCCGCGTTTATTAAAAAGGCAGAACAAATCTATGGCTACACCAATTTTATCAATGACGCCGGCGGTAGTGTTTGTGAACTTGATGATCCCGATGTTCTGGACAAACTGGCCCAACATACGCTCATTATCTATATCAAAATCCCACCATCCTTGGAGAAAACTATCATTGCTCGCGCAAAGTCCGATCCAAAGCCTTTATATTACCGCGAAGCATTTTTAGACGAACAGCTTCCACTTTATATGGCAGAGCGAGGCTACCGCGACAGCAATCAAATTCCACCCGATGACTTTGTGAGTTGGGTTTTCCCGCATTTGTTTAAGTCTCGTCTGCCGCGCTATCAGGCTGTCGCTGACCAATATGGCTATACAGTCAGCGCCGAAGACATAGCAAATGTTGCGAGTGAAGATGATTTTATCCATTTAATCGCCGATGCGATTGCTAAAAAATCCTGACTCAGTCATGCCATTAGTTGCTCATACCAATTTACCGACTTTTAAACGCTTACAGGCTGAAGGCGAGGAAATTTTGCCACCTGACCGTGCACAACAGCAAGATATTCGTGAATTGCATATTGGATTGCTGAATATCATGCCTGATGCGGCATTAGAAGCCACTGAACGTCAATTTTTCAGGCTATTAGGTGCATGTAATCAAATCGCGCAGTTTCATGTTCACCCATTTACCATTGAAGGATTAGATCGCAGCCCTGAAGCGAAAGCGCATATCTCACAGTATTATGAGACTTTCGAGCAAATAAAACAGGATGGCCTGGATGCATTGATTATCAGTGGCGCCAATGTCACTCATCCCCATTTACAACAAGAAGCCTTCTGGCAACCCCTGACTGAAGTCTTTTCCTGGGCTAAACAAAACGTCACCTCGATTTTATGCTCTTGCCTGGCCACACATGCGTTAATCCAATATTGTTATGATATTGAACGCACTCCCTTACCGGCTAAACGCTGGGGTGTTTTTTCACACCAGGTGATTGATCGCCTCCATCCTCTGGTGGCCGAAATCAATACTCGATTTGATGTTCCTCATTCGCGCTTTAATGAGGTTTTTCAAACAGACATGGAACAACACGGCTTAAAAGTTTTAGTGTCCAGTGATGAGGCGGGGGTTCATTTGGCTGTTAGCCCGGATGGTTTCCGTGTCGTGTTCTTTCAGGGACACCCTGAATATGATGCCATCAGCTTAATGAAAGAATATAAACGTGAAGTTATTCGTTTTTTCAATCATGAGCGTGATGACTATCCGCCTTTTCCTGAGAACTATTTTAATGGCACTGTTCAAGCACGCCTTACAGAGTATAAGCAGAATGTCATTTCTGCTAAAAACAAAAAAATGGCGTTCCCTGCCTTTCCCGAATCCGAAATTTGTGAGCACCTTGATATTACGTGGCGCGATACGGCGAAAGCGGTTTTCAATAATTGGATAGGTAAGGTTTACCAGCTAACCAACCGAGACCGCAGACTGCCATTCATGGATGGCATTGACCCGGATAATCCTTTAGGCCTCAGAGATGGTAACTGACGCGATGAGTTCTCATCGACAGTTTCTACACCAGACGATAGACTTGGCGACACAGAATGTAAAGGAAGCCGATGGCGGCCCTTATGGCGCTGTTATTGTAAAAAATAATGAAATTATTGCATCGAGTGGTAACCGGGTCACCCCAAATCTCGACCCAACCGCACACGCTGAAATCATGGCGATTCGACACGCATGCCAAAGCTTACAGGACTTTCAATTGACGGGCTGCACACTATACACCAGCTGTGAACCGTGCCCGATGTGTTTAGGCGCCATTTACTGGGCACGTTTGGAGCGCGTATTTTTTGCAAGTACACGCTTTGACGCGGCCAAATCAGGCTTTGATGATGCCTTTATTTACGAGGAAATTGCCAAGCCTCCCGAACAACGCCGCATCCCTATGCAGCACATTCCTCTGGACACGGCGAGTCGTCCATTTGAGGAATGGCTGAAAATTGATCATAAAATACTGTATTAGCTATTCTACGGTGACCGATTTTGCCAGATTTCTGGGCTGATCCACATCGGTTCCTTTCAAAACCGCAACATGATAGGACAATAATTGCAAGGGAATCGTGTAAACAATCGGCGAAATGATGTTGGCGACTTTAGGAACGGGAATAATCTGCACATTTTCGCTGTCTTCTCCGGCTAGCGTCTCATCCATAAAGACAATCAACTGTCCACCTCGCGCACTCACCTCCTGCATATTTGACTTCAATTTTTCCAACAAGGAATTATTCGGTGCAACCGTAATAACAGGCATTTCAGCGTCAATTAATGCCAGGGGGCCATGTTTTAATTCCCCCGCCGGATAAGCTTCAGCATGGATATAGGAAATTTCTTTTAATTTAAGCGCCCCTTCCATGGCGACGGGATATTGGGTCCCACGACCTAAAAACAAGGCATTGTTTTTCTCAGCAAATTGTTGAGATAAACGTTCAATTTCACTATCCAGCTTCAATACTTTTTCGACGGCACCTGGCAACGCATGCAATTCTGAAACGATTTTGCGTTCAAGCTCTTCGCTCAAATCAAAGCGCCGCCCAACTGCGATCACTAATTGTAACAAGGCGACAAGCTGGGTGGTAAAGGCTTTTGTAGACGCCACACCAATTTCGGGGCCTGCTCGTGTCATCAGAGCTAAATCAGACTCTCGGACCAACGAACTTTCCGGCGCATTGCAAATTGTCAGTGCATATTTCACACCGAGCTTTTTGGCTTCCTGCAAGGCGGCTAACGTATCTGCAGTCTCCCCCGATTGTGATATGGTGACCACCAGCGTATTTTCTGAAATGACGGGTTTTCGATATCGAAATTCACTCGCTACATCAATATTACACGGAACCCGTGCTAATTTTTCAAACCAGTATTTTGCAACCAGCCCTGCATGATAACTCGTTCCACAGGCCAGAATCTGTACTGATTGAACTTGATCAAATATTTCGCTGGCCAAATGTCCAAAGGCTTGTTCCTGTAAATGCCCATCAATGAACCGTCCCTCCATGGTCTGCGACAGTGCCCAGGGCTGCTCATAAATTTCCTTCATCATATAATGTCGATAAGGCCCTTTATCGACAGCATCTGATGTCAGCTGACTGGTTTTAATCGGCCGCTCAACAATGGTGTCGTCTTGATCATAAATAACCAGCGCATCGGTTTTAATTTCAGCGACATCTCCCTCTTCCAGAAAGATAAAGCGCTGCGTCACCGGCAATAAGGCGGCGATGTCCGAAGCGATAAAGTATTCGCCAATACCGACACCGATCACCAAAGGACTGCCCTTGCGGCAAGCCACTAACGTATCCGGATAATCTTTACTGATAACGCCCAAGGCATAGGCGCCCTCCAATGACGTTATGGTCTCTTTTACCGCAGCCAACAAGCTTGGCGCTGCAGCCAGGTTTTTGTGAATGTTATGAACGATAACCTCTGTATCCGTTTCAGACGTAAACACGTAGCCTTTCGATTCCAGATTACTTTTTAACGTTACATGATTTTCAATAATGCCATTATGTACAACCGCAATGGCGTCATTGGAAATATGCGGATGCGCATTTTCTGTACTCGGTTTTCCATGCGTAGCCCAGCGTGTATGTGCAATACCCAGTGAGCCCCTGATAGGATCCTGGTCAATTTCGGCCTGTAATTCACTGACCTTGCCTAAAGCACGCTTTCTGATGACTTTGCCTTCATTGACTACCGCAAGTCCGGCTGAATCATATCCCCGATATTCAAGTCGTCTTAAACCTTCCAGCAAAATAGGGACGACATTACGTTCTGCAATTCCACCTACAATCCCACACATTTTATTGTTCCTTTTTAACAGGCCGCTGCCAATGACTGATTGATATTTGTTTGCCGCGCGATAATGTTAATTGATTTTCAGGCGTATCCCGAGTAATCGTTGATCCGGCACCAATGGTCGCGCCGGCACCCACCGTAACCGGCGCGACCAATTGCGAGTCTGAACCGATAAATGCATTATCACCGATTATGGTCTTGAATTTGTTCACACCATCGTAGTTACAGGTAATCGTTCCAGCACCGATATTGACGTGTTGCCCGACCTCACTATCACCAATATAGCTCAAATGATTGACTTTACTGCCCGATCCAACAGTCGATTTCTTAATTTCTACAAAATTACCGATATGAACATGATCAGCCAGTTTTGCCTGCGGACGTAATCGGGCAAAAGGACCGACCCGACTCTCCGGCCCGACTTCAGCCTCGTCAATAATGCTGTTAGCCAGAATTTGTGCACCCGCCAGTATTGTCGCATTTTTAATAATGCAGTTAGGGCCAATGCTGACATTATCGGCAATTATGTTCTTTCCCTCGAAAATAACATTGACGTCAACGATAATATCACGACCTAAGGATTCAAAACGACCGCGAACGTCGACACGACCGGGATCACGCAATGTGACGCCATGTTGCATCAGTTCTTTAGCTCTGTGGCTTTGATAAACACGCTCAAGATACGCTAATTGCTCCCGATTATTGACGCCTAAAACCTCATCCTGGCTTTCAGGCTGAGTTGTCTTAATCTCAAGCCCCTCCTGAACCGCCATTTCGATCACATCGGTCAGATAAAATTCATTTTGTGCATTATTGCTTTCAAGTCGCGACAACCATTTTTTGAGTTTACCGCCATTGACCGCTAAGATTCCGGTATTACCCTCTTTGATTTCCAACGTTTCCCTATCCGCATCTTTTTGTTCAACAATACGAATAACGCGGCCTTCTGCATTCCTGACAATGCGTCCATAGCCATTCGGATCATCAAGGTTCACGGTCAACAAGGCCAGACTGTTATCATCCACGTTATCCAGTAATTTTTCGATGGTTTGATGCTGCAACAGTGGCACATCACCATATAGAATCAAAACAGTATCGTCATCGGCGATATAATCAACCGCTTGTTGTACCGCATGCCCTGTCCCTTTTTGCTCTTTTTGTTCGATCCATGTAGCATCCAGTTTCTCTAACTGACGTTTTACAGTATCACCACCATGCCCATAGATAATATAAATCGAATTCTTATCAAGTTTCCGACTGGACTCATACACATGCTCCAGCAGAGGCATTCCGGCAATGTCATGCAATACTTTGGGCATAGTTGAGCGCATCCTGGTCCCTTGTCCCGCCGCCAGAATAATTGTTTTTATCGCCATAGCATTTCCTATTGATGTGTTTATCTCAGTAGTGAACAGTTAAGCCGGTTTATCCCGGTTAAAAGACTAAACATGTAGAATTTTAGATGAATTTATTGTGATTTAAAGTATTCGGCAAAAAAAAAACCCGTTATCATTTCTGATATCGGGTCTTTTCTTAACGATTATCTGAAAAACGCTACATACCACGTTTTCTGAGTTTTTCCAGTGTTCTAAGCTGCATAATAGCTTCAGCCAATTCAGCTTGCGCTTTGGCGTAATCAATTTTGCCGGATTTATCACTCAGAGATTCTTCGGCTCTTGCTTTAGCATCCAGGGCTGCCGCTTCATCAATATCTTTAGCACGAATCGCCGTATCCGCTAAAACGGTTACGACATGTGGCTGAACTTCCAGTAACCCACCTGAAACGTAAAAGGATTGTTGCTCTGTTTCAGTTACCTTAACGCGAACTTCCCCTGGCGTTAATTTGGTAATAAACGGGGCATGGCGAGGCGCAATGCCAACCTCGCCTAATTCAGCCGATGCGAAGACCATTTCCGCTAATCCCGAATAAATTTCCTTTTCAGCACTAACGATGTCTACATGTACTGTCATTGTCATGTCAGACTCTCTTATTTCATGTTTTTGGCTTTTTCAAGCGCCTCGTCAATGGTACCGACCATATAAAATGCTTGTTCAGGAATATCATCGTATTCCCCGTCAATGATACCTTTAAACCCTGCAATCGTATCTTTTAATGAGACATATTTGCCAGGCGCGCCGGTAAAGACTTCGGCAACAAAGAACGGCTGAGATAAAAAGCGTTGAATTTTACGCGCACGGGAAACAGTCAGTTTATCTTCTTCGGACAACTCATCCATTCCCAGAATGGCAATAATATCGCGCAATTCTTTATAACGCTGCAATGTCCCTTGTACGGCACGGGCTACATTGTAATGTTCTTCCCCAATAACCAAAGGATCAAGCTGACGACTGCTGGAATCCAATGGATCAATCGCCGGATAAATACCCAATTCTGCAATTTGTCTGGACAATACAACGGTCGCATCCAAATGTGCGAAGGTGGTTGCTGGCGATGGGTCAGTCAAGTCATCCGCTGGGACATAGACCGCCTGGATAGAGGTAATCGAACCTGTTTTAGTCGATGTAATACGTTCTTGGAGGACACCCATTTCTTCTGCCAACGTAGGCTGATAACCTACTGCTGAAGGCATCCGCCCCAACAATGCAGAAACCTCAGTCCCGGCCAGCGTATAACGGTAAATATTATCGACGAAAAATAATACATCACGGCCTTCGTCACGGAAATATTCCGCCATCGTCAAGCCTGTCAATGCAACACGTAAACGGTTACCAGGCGGCTCGTTCATCTGTCCGTAAACCAGCGAAACCTTATCGATAACGTTAGAATCGGTCATTTCATGATAGAAATCGTTCCCTTCCCGCGTTCTTTCACCGACACCTGCAAAAACCGAGAAACCACTGTGTTCGATCGCAATATTACGGATCAGCTCCATCATGTTGACAGTCTTACCCACACCTGCACCACCGAACAAACCCACTTTACCACCTTTAGCAAATGGGCAAACCAGGTCAATAACCTTGATACCGGTTTCCAGTAATTCATTGGCGGGCGCTTGTTCATCATAGCTGGGCGCATCCCGATGAATCACCCATTTCTCTTTTTCCCCAATTGGGCCCTTTTCATCAATCGCGTCACCTAACACGTTCATGATTCGTCCCAATGTTTCCTGTCCTACCGGTACCTTAATCGCTTCACCGGTATTACTGACTTCAACACCACGACTCAATCCATCGGTAGTCCCCATGGCGATTGTACGAACAACACCATCACCTAATTGCTGCTGAACTTCCAGAACCAGTCCGACACTTTCAACATTTAACGCATCATAGACTTTTGGCAGGCTCTCGCGTGGAAACTCCACATCAACCACCGCACCAATAATCTGAACGATTTTACCCAAACTCATTATTTCGTCCTCTTAATACTCTTTATAAATCAGTTATACCGCTGCGGCACCGCTGACGATTTCTGAAATTTCCTGCGTAATGGCGGCTTGTCTGGCCTTGTTATACACCAATTGCAATTCATCCATGATATTTCCTGCATTATCCGATGCACTCTTCATGGCGACCATTCTGGCAGATTGCTCGCAGGCATTATTTTCTACCAGACCTTGATAGACAATCGCCTCGACAAAACGGCTCAGCAGGATATCCAGAACTTCTTGTGCATCAGGCTCATACAAATAATCCCAATACCCGGATAAATCCTCTTCCAGCTCTGTTGCCGAAATCGGCAGCAACTTCTCAACGCCGGGTTTCTGTGTCATGGTATTTATAAATTCGTTACTTGCCAGATACAACGCATCTATCCCTTTCTGGTAAAAAGCATCCAGCATCAACTTGATCAGTCCGGTAAGATCTTCCAGATGTGGCATATCAGACAATCTTGTCACCTGACCCACAATATTGGCATTGATACTGCTAAAAAAGCTAACCCCTTTGCTGCCAATAATAGCGACGTCAATTTCGATGTTAGCCTGTTCCCATTCCTGAAAATGCTTCAATATCACTCGAAACAGATTGGAATTCAAGCCACCGCACAAGCCCCGGTCTGAACTGACTATGATGACACCAACACGCTTAACTTCTCGCTCCTGCAGGAACGGATGTTTATACTCCGGATTCGCATGCGCCAAATGTTTAATAATCTGGCTTATCTTTTTCGAATACGGCCGTGTTGCATCCATCTTTTCTTTTGTTTTACGCATCTTGCTTGCCGCCACCATTTCCATGGCGCGCGTAATCTTCTGAGTATTTTTAATACTCGTAATCTGAGTGCGTATTTCTTTACCAACAGCCATTAAACTGCCCCTTTACCAGGTATTGTTTTTAATGAAATCCTCAATCGCAGACCGAATACCTTTTTCGATATCAGCGTTGTAATCACCGGTTTCATTGATTTTTGCCAATAAGTCAGCATGCTCTGATTTCATATACGCCTGTAATGCGCTTTCAAAATCACGTACTTTTTCAACTTCCAGGTCGTCAAGAAAACCTTCGTTAGCCGCATACAATGACACAGCCATCTCCGCAACCGACATCGGGCTGTATTGATCTTGCTTCATCAATTCAGTTACCCGTTGACCACGCTCAATCTGTTTACGCGTACTCTCATCGAGGTCCGATGCGAATTGAGCAAATGCCGCCAATTCACGATATTGCGCCAAATCCAGACGAATACCGCCGCCCAATTTTTTAATGATTTTAGTCTGTGCCGCGCCACCTACCCGCGATACGGACAAACCCGCATTAACGGCAGGACGAATACCAGCGTTGAATAGATCGGTTTCCAGGAAAATCTGTCCATCGGTAATTGAAATAACGTTCGTTGGTACGAATGCCGAAACGTCCCCACCTTGTGTTTCAATAATTGGCAGGGCGGTTAAAGAACCTGTTTTACCTTTAACTTTACCATCGGTCAGTTTTTCAACTTCCGCTGCATTGATTCGAGCAGCGCGCTCTAACAACCGCGAGTGAATATAGAAGACATCCCCCGGATAGGCTTCACGACCCGGCGGGCGACGTAACAACAATGAAATCTGACGATAAGCCCAGGCCTGTTTAGTTAAATCATCATAGATAATCAGCGCATCTTCGCCGATATCTCTGAAATATTCACCCATAGCACAACCGGTGTAAGGCGCAATAAATTGTAATGCGGCCGATTCCGATGCTGAGGCTGAAACGATAATGGTATGTTCCATCGCGCCATGCTCTTCCAATTTACGCACCACGTTTGCAATCGACGAACGCTTCTGGCCGATCGCGACATAGATACATTTAATCCCTGTGCCTTTTTGGTTAATGATGGCGTCGACTGCAATGGCTGTTTTACCCGTTTGACGATCACCAATAATCAGCTCCCGTTGACCGCGACCTACCGGAATCATCGAATCGATCGATTTCAAACCAATCTGAACGGGCTGATCAACGGATTGTCTGGCGATAACACCCGGCGCAATTTTCTCAATCGGTGAACTGTGTTCCGTTTCAATTGAACCTTTACCATCGATTGGATTCCCTAAAGCATCAACGACACGACCTAACAGGGCCTCGCCGACGGGCACTTCCAAAATTCTTCCGGTACATTTTACGGTATCTCCTTCGGTGATATGCTGGTACGCACCCAACATAACCACACCCACAGAATCTCTTTCCAGGTTCAATGCCATGCCATAAGAACCGCCGGGAAACTCCAGCATTTCACCTTGCATGGCCTCTGACAAACCATGTACTCTGACGATACCATCAGTCACACTGACAACAGTACCCTCTGTATGTGCTTCAACCGAGATGTCGAAGCTTTCGATCTTCTTTTTGATCAGATCACTAATTTCAGATGGATTTAATTGCATTTTGATTTTCCCACTCTATGTTTAGAGCCTTTTTTCTAATTGATGAAGCTGGCCGCTGATTGAACTGTCAATAACCTTATCGCCTGCTTTTGCCACAATACCGCCAATCAGTGTCTTATCGACTTTAACGGTTGCGTTAACTTTTTTACTCAACAGTTTTTCAAGGCTGGTTACAAACTTTTTCTGTTCGTCTTTCGTGATTGGATAAGCACTGTAAAGATCAACATTGATATATCCTTCATCTTCTGCCTTGTATTGTTCATACAACACAGAAATTTGCGGAATTAAATTAAGACGATCATTTTCAATCAGAATCTTCAGAAAATTCTCTGCTTCGTCATGAATATAGCCTTTGCTGATATCCAGCATCAGCTGTAAAAGCCGCTCTTTTTCAACCCGTGGATTATCGACGACAGCCTGCAATGCCTTGTCTTGCATCACCTGCGCCAAAAAAGCCAATGAATCCGACCAGACGCCTGCCGCACCAACTTCCTTCGCTCTTTTGAATGCGGCTTGCGCATAAGGTCTTGCTAATGTTGATAATTCAGTCATCGCTTAACCCAACTGCTCTGTGGCTTTTTCAAGAATTTCTTTATGCTTGGTCTTATCAATTTCTTCGTTAAGAATCTGTTCAGCCGCACGCAATGCTAATGAGGCCACCTGCTTACGCAATGCCTCTTTGGCCTGCTGCATTTCCTGCTCAATTTGCGCTTCAGCAGCCAGCAACATCCTATCGCCTTCTTTCTTGGCGTTTTCCTTTGATTCTTCGACGACTTCGTTTGCACGTTTTTGCGCCATACTGACGATTTCAGCCGCTTGCTCTTTGGCTTCTTTCACCAGGTTTTTCGCTTTCTTTTCCGCCAGTTTAATTTCTTCCTGACCTTTTTCAGCCGCCGCAAGCCCTTCAGCAATTTTTGCTTTCCGTTCTTCCAGCGCCTCCATGATTGGCGGCCAAACGTACTTCATGGTAAACCATACCAGAAGTGTAAACGTTATCATCTGCCCGATCAGAGTAGCATTAATACTCATGATGCTTTCCTCATTGTGCTGTCGTTAATGGATTGATCTTAGCCTGCCGCAGACTGAACAGCTGAAAGGAACGGGTTTGCAAAAGTAAAAAACAACGCCATACCGACACCGATCATGGTTACCGCATCAAGTAAGCCGGCTACGATAAACATTTTAACCTGCAACATAGGCACCAGTTCCGGCTGACGGGCTGCGCCTTCCAAGAACTTACCCCCTAACAGACCAAAACCGATTGCGGTTCCAACGGCGCCCAGACCTAAAATAATACCCACAGCGACTGCAGTCAGGCCTTGTACTTCAGCAATTAAAGATGCGATTTCCATAAAATCTCCTCGTAATAGTAAAAAATAAAAAATTAGTGATCCTCATGCGCCATGCTTAAATAAACGATGGTCAACACCATGAATATAAAGGCCTGCAACACGATAATCAGAATATGAAAAATTGCCCATGGAAAACTGAGCATAGGTTGTATCAAAGGCGGCAATAATGCAATCAGAATGAAGATCAACTCACCGGCATACAAGTTACCAAATAACCGCAGCCCCAAAGAAATCGGCTTGGCCACTTCTTCAACCACCTTCAATAACAGATTAAAAGGCATCATCCACGGCCCAAACGGGGTACACGTTAATTCTTTGACGAAACCAAAAATGCCCTTTACTTTAATACTGTAGAAAATAATCAGCACAAATACACTGATTGACATTGCGAATGTCGCATTCAGATCGGTACTCGGCACTACCCGCAGATATTCCATGCCCATCAAACCGGCAATACCAGGCAAAAGATCTACCGGAATCAGATCCATGAAATTCCACAAAAACACCCAGCAGAAAATAGTCAGCCCCAACGGTGCTATCAACTGACTTTTGCCATGAAAAGTATCTTTCACTTGTCCATCGACAAACTCAACCAGCATTTCGGCAATATTTTGGGTTAAATTCGGTACCCCTGCCGTTGCCTTTTCGGCCTGACCTTTAAAAAACCAGATAAAAAGTCCACCTAAAAATGCTGAAAAGAACAAGGTATCCAAGTGCACTGTCCAGAATCCCTCACCTACTGTCAGAGGAGTTAAGTGATGCACAATATAACCGGTTGCTCCGCCTTCGCTAGCCATGTTTCCTCTCATTCATCAATCGCGCCACAATAGTAACGCCAACCAAAACACAGATGACACTGCCACATATCCTGCCAGCACTGCCAATAAATTCACCCCGGGGATTTGAAAAATAACGGCGAATAATGCCGCTGTTAAAATCAGCTTTACTGTTTCCCCGCTATAAAAGGCACGCACGATATTTTTTGCGCCTTTATTCCTGCTCAAATAAATCTTCCAGGCAAAATAGCCATTCGGTATTAAGGCAACCAACGACCCCAAAAGCGGAGACCTGGCACCTTCAAATCCACCTGACACAAAAAATCCCGATGCTATTACAATAGCCATCAGGACCTGCATCGCTAATATCCTTGCGACAGTTGAAAAATGGTTTTCGACTGCCATCTTACATCCCCTCACACATCAAGCTGTCAGATTATATCCAGCCCCTATCATTAAATCAAGAAAACAATAACTTAGCCTGTCATGAAAAACACTATGGCACACCTCAACCCAAGGCACTCAAGCTATTGAATCTTTTCAATAATACCATCCAGCTCCTCAAGCGTGCTGTATTTAAAGACCAACTCGCCATGTCCTCGGGGCGCATGCTTGATGATCACCTTGGCACCGGTTTTCTCCATCAATTTTTGTTCCAGTCGGACAATATCAGGATCTTTCTTTACTGTCGCCGGTTTTTCGGCTGTTTCTTTCTGTTGCAGCGCCTTAACCAGTTTTTCCACTTGTCTGACAGTCAAGCCCTGACGAACAACTTTAGCCGCCATATCGCGTTGTAATGCAGGCTCCAGACTGAGCATGGCACGCGCGTGCCCCATTTCAATCTGCCCTTTGGCCAGCAGATTTTTTACCTCCGCATCCAAATCCAGAAGCCGTAGAAGATTGGAAATCGTTGTTCGGGATTTACCAATGGCCGTTGCCACCTGTTGATGCGTCAAACCAAACTCATCCAGCAATCGCCGCAAGGCTTCAGACGCTTCCAATGGGTTCAAATCTTCACGCTGAATGTTCTCGATCAAGGCGATTGCCATCACCGCCTGATCATCCAGCTCCCGAACCAATACCGGAACTTCTTTTAATTGAGCCAGTTGCGCGGCACGCCAGCGCCGCTCCCCTGCGATAATTTCATATTTTTCATCAGCCAGCGGCCTGACCACAATGGGCTGAATAATGCCTTGCGCGACGATAGATTCAGCTAACTCGCGCAATTTATCAGGGTCCATATCCTTACGCGGCTGATACTTCCCCCGCTGTAAAAACTCAATGGGCAAAAGTTGCCCCGTCTGCGGTTTTTTGTCTGTAGAAACAACCGGTTCCACATCGCCGAGCAGGGCATTCAGCCCACGCCCCAAGCCTCTTTTTTTTACTGCCATTATGTCTCTTTCCGAATCATTTCACCCGCCAAGGCAATATAGGCGACTGCCCCGCGTGACGATTTATCATACATTAAGACGGGTACACCATGACTCGGCGCTTCCGCCAACCGAATATTACGCGGAATACAGGTTCGAAAAACCTTATCACCGAAAAATTCCTGCAATTGATCCGACACATCCTTGGTCAAGCGACTACGATTATCGAACATCGTTCGTAAAATACCTTCCAACTGTAGCCTGGGATTCACCGTTTCCCGGATATTTTTCAGGGTCGCCATCAAGGCACTCAAACCCTCCAACGCATAATATTCACATTGCATAGGGATAAGAACACTATCCGCTGCAACCATCGCATTCAAGGTCAGCATATTGAGCGATGGCGGGCAATCAACCAGAATATAATCATACGCGTTTTTAATTCCTAACAACGCATCGGCCAAACGCCGCTCTTTATTGGCCGCCCCCATCAATTCCACTTCGGCAACGGTCAAATCTTCATTACCCGGAATGACATCGAAGCCTGTTTCAGTATTACTGATCACCATCTCCTGTGCCGGAATATCTTCCAATAACAAATCACAGCTGGAATATTCAATATCATCCTTGACGACCCCACAGCCCATAGCCGCATTACCCTGAGGATCCAGATCGATAAGCAAAACTTTCCGTTTGGCCGCCGCCAGCGATGCGGCCAGATTGACACTGGTAGTGGTTTTACCCACCCCGCCCTTTTGATTAGTTACCGCAACGACCTTACCCATTATTTTGCCCCTCTATACACACTAGACATCTTTCCGCTTCAACCCCCGGCACCTTTAACGGAATCAATCGCCACGACTGTTCAAGATGCTGCAATTCCTGTTCAGGTGCCTGCCCTTTCATCGCCAGCAGCACGCCATCTTGCGCCAATAAATGTCGGGTTAAGGTGATAATTCTGGGAGTATCTGCAAACGCCCGCATAATTACAGTAGAAAATTTTTCCGCCGGCATAAATTGCTCAACCCGCTCATGCCTGACGATGACATTAGATAGACTCAATTCCAGAATAGCCTGTTGAATAAAGCGGGTTTTCTTGGCATTTGAATCCAACAGCATAAACGCACACTCCGGTGCGAAAATAGCCAATGGAATACCCGGCAGTCCCGCGCCGGTACCCACATCGGCCACCGCCTTTCCTTTAAGATAAGGCAACACGGTCAGACTATCGAGTAAATGCAAACGCACCATCTCTTCCGGGTCGCGTATTGCGGTCAGATTATAAGCGCGATTCCATTTTATCAACAGCGCCAGGAACGCCAGCAAAGCATCCACCTGTGACGCCGCATAAACGATATTCATCGCCTGCAATCCATCTTCCAATAGTTTTCGACACTGTATCATCAGGCGCTTTTCTTCTTAAGATGAACCAACAATAATGAAATCGCAGCGGGCGTTATGCCAGGAATTCTCGACGCCTGACCGAGTGTTTCAGGTCGCTGCTGCTTTAATTTTTCGCTCACTTCATTAGACAAGCCGGACACCTGATTGAAATCCAACGTTTCCGGCAAGCGCAGATGATCATAACGCCGTGCCCGATTGATATCAGTTTGCTGGCGATCAATATAACCGGCATATTTAGCCTGAATAGCCACTTGTTCGGCGACTTGCGGCAACAAATCGGGTGCATCATCAAGAAACTCCAGCAATTGCGCGATATCCACTTCCGGGCGCCGCAGTAACGCCATCAGGCTGGCTTCCTTATTCAACGTCTTGCCCCAGAACTGCTCGGCCTGTTCCGCCTGCTCGGTACCGGCTCGAATCCATTTTTTGGATAAGCTTTCTTGTAATGCGGCGATCTGTTGCCGTTTTTGTTCAAAAAAGCGCCAACGCGCATCATCCACCAAGCCTAATTCCCGGCCTTTTTCAGTCAAGCGCAAATCGGCATTATCTTCACGCAACAACAAGCGATACTCAGCACGACTGGTAAACATACGATAGGGCTCGCGCGTTCCCCGGGTAATCAAATCATCGATCATCACGCCAATATAAGCCTCATCCCGTGCTGGACACCAGCTTTCCAGCTCCTGCACCTGTCGCGCTGCATTTAAGCCGGCGATCAAACCCTGCGCGGCCGCCTCCTCATAGCCTGTTGTGCCATTGATTTGACCGGCGAAAAACAGACCGGCTAAATGTTTGGTTTCCAGCGATGATTTTAAATCGCGCGGATCAAAAAAATCATATTCAATCGCATAACCCGGACGGATAATTTCAGCCTGTTCAAAGCCTGGCATCGAACGTACAAAGCGATATTGCACATCAAACGGCAGACTGGTAGAAATGCCGTTTGGATACACCTCATGAGTATTCAAGCCTTCCGGTTCAACAAAAATTTGATGGGAATCCCGATCGGCAAAACGCATCACCTTATCTTCAATCGAAGGACAATAACGCGGCCCTACCCCTTCAATCACACCGGTGTACATTGGCGACTGATCCAAGCCGCCGCGAATAATGTCATGCGTTTCAGGATTGGTGCGGGTAATATGACACGGAATCTGCTGCGGATGATCCTCCACACGCCCCATAAAGGAAAAAACCGGCAATGGCGTATCGCCTTGCTGGACTTGCAACTTGCTATAATCGATAGTACGGCCATCGATGCGTGGCGGTGTTCCGGTTTTCAACCGATCGACGCGCAAAGGTAATTCCCGCAAACGGTCAGCCAACGCCACAGAAGCCGGATCGCCCGCCCGACCGCCACTGTATTGCTGCAGACCGATATGAATCCGCCCGCCTAAAAACGTACCGGTGGTCAGTACCACAGCCTGTGCGCTAAACGACAGCCCCATTTGTGTTTTAACACCGACAACTCGCTCACCCTGCACAATCAAATCGGCTACGGTCTGCTGAAACAAAGCCAGATTCGGCTGGTTTTCCAACATTCCCCGAATCGCTTGTTTATACAGCTGACGATCGGCCTGAGCCCGGGTGGCACGTACGGCAGGACCTTTGCTGGCATTGAGGATACGAAATTGGATACCGGCCTTGTCAATGGCTTGAGCCATCGCGCCGCCCAATGCATCAACCTCTTTGACCAAGTGCCCCTTGCCGATTCCGCCAATCGCTGGATTACAACTCATTTGCCCCAATGTATCGAGATTTTGTGTCAGCAACAGCGTTTTGGCACCACTACGCGCCGCCGCCAGAGCCGCTTCTGTGCCGGCATGCCCGCCCCCGATTACAATTACGTCAAAATTATTTTGGAAATTCACTGGTCAATACACTTCAAATGGGAATAAGATACTTTGCCTTACTTTAAGGAAAGCAACTCATATAAGGAATTATCTGCCCGATTTCACGGTCAGAAAGCTGTATATCTTAATGGTTTATGCGGAAAAAATCATGAAAAAACGAAACAAATCGAATCCGTTGCCAAGCTTCGGCCAACAGAACCCGGTGGCGAAATACGCCCGGAAATTTAACAAAGCGCATATTTTTAAAGACAAAACGCGCTATCAACGCCACAACAAACATAAAGGCCAGGAGCCTTTTCCAGTTGTCTTAACAGGCATATAACAAGACAACTGGAAAAGGTTCCTGGCCTTAAACCAATAAGAGAATAAGTTCAGCCACCAGACCAAGGTAAAGCCAATGCGTTTTGAAGATCTGCTACTGTGTGCCAAAAAATGGGTCAACCAATGGTTTGGGCGTTCATTCTTTGACCAGATTACTCGCCAAAACGCCAGTCGCTTATCGGCCTACTTTGAACGCGTAAAATTTAAACATAAAGACCACCCTCTGATTCCCTGCATTCAAAAACAGCTGGACGAATTAAACCGTACGAATGATTGGAATAAAGTTAAGGCTATTGAGCTACTCATAGTGCCTTTACTAGATCCAGACGATTTGAATCTGGAATTACAATACCAGCTTCATTATGCCGAACTTTACTTGCCTGAATATGAATATAGCTTTTTTAAAAACCAATTTGAGCGTGACCCTCAATCTCTGGAATCATTGCAAAATTCAGACGACACAGAATCAGACGCTTTAAGCCACAAACAAGCCTTATTGACAAAATTATTAATTAGCCTTCAAAAGTTTTACGAAGACCGACAACTGCGCAGTATTTTTGCTAATAAAGCACGCTTTAAAATTGGTTTGCTTTTTGCCTTATCGATCATCCTCAGTGTGTTTTTACTCGCCATTGGCATTTTACATCCCGATGGTATTTATCAATATTGCACAAATTATTGCCCCAAATCTACCTGGCTAAACTCCATTACCGCCGACACGCCAGATCTAGCCGAAACCAAATCTGCTAAAATCCAACTCCATTTTGCGATCACCGCGCTAACGACCGGCTATATGGGCGCATGCTTCAGCATGCTGATTTCTTTAAAAAGCAGAATCGAAACCATCACACTTAAAGAACTGGAAAATCTGCATAAATTACATTTTATTATAACCCGGATTATTACCGGGGTTGGTGCCGCCTTGATTTGTTATTATTTTTTCCGCGCCCGCGTCATAACTGGCAGCATTTTTCCCGACTTCACCAAACCTGAAGAAATTAACCTCAATTCTAAAAGTTACTTTACCTTGATTATCTGGAACTTTATCGCCGGTTTTTCTGAAAAGCTCGTTCCCAGTATCTTATCCAAAACCGAAGGTCAATTGGCTAACAATCAATAACGCATAAAACATACAGGCTTTTCCGCGCGACATAAGTCAATAAGCTTATTGGTATAGATCTTTCAGTTCACCTTCATTCTGTATTTTTCGCGTTTTTTGTCGGGCACAGCTTTCAGCAAATGCCTGATACAGTTTTTTACCGTTCCAAGGCTTTGTTTCCGGTGCATACAGGCTAGCCATCAACACATCAATCTGATCACGCAGCCGTGCTTCGCAATGTGCCTTGATCGCACTTAAACTGCTGACGCCGAAAGCCTGCTGACCCCATTCCAGCAGAATTTTATTCGCCGCCTGAGCATCATTGTCATAACAGGCCTGTTTTAAAGCCTTATTCAATGCCGAAAAGTCCTGTGTTTCAGCTGTTTTTGGCTCAATTTTTTCCGTATGTTTTTTTCTGTTCCAGAACACAAATCCCAGCGTCAACAACCAGGCACCGGCAAAAAACACCGCCAATCCACGCCACAAGCCTGCATCGCCGGATGGCTGAGCAACGGGCTTGGGGCACGCATTCGCCGATGTTTTTGGCTGTGCTGTTGGCAACGCGCCGGTGCCGTTTTGTGCAGCGGGCATCGATGCCGGTGCCGACTTAACGGCCAGCGCCCTGATTGTCACCGCCGGCAGACTCAAGACTTCTTCCTGCTCCGTTTTGCTGTTAAACCAATGGATTTTGATTGCAGGTAATCGATATTGCCCCGGTTTCGATGGAATCAAGGCGATTTTTTCTTCCCGGAAAGCCGTCAGGCCGTCAGCGTGTTTTTGTTCACGCAATACGGGCTGGTCGGGGTAACTTTTCAAGCCGTCAATCTTGATATCAGACCACAATGTGGGTAATTGGCTATCCGTCGCCCCTTTGGCCAGCAACGTCAAGGTGCGTGTCAAAGGTTCGCCAACATTAACGGTCAAGCTATCGTCTGACCATTGCTCCTGTAGCACAACTTGTTCGGCCGGCAACCAATGGCCATGATAATCATCCGGAATCGCTTTGACATTTAATTCGACCACCTCAGATTGTAGGCGCTTAGGGACGGTCATCTGTGATCCAAAAAAACCGAAATGACGCTGCCGTCCGCTAATAACTTCAGCCATTAAAATCACCGGTTTTATCGTTTGCCGACCACTTTTTTGTGGGAATATCGCATAACGCCGTTCGGTAACCCGATAGCGCACACCCTTGATGGCGGTATCAAAATTTTTATCCTCGCCCAGGCGCTCGATCACCGCATCGTCCAGTTCCGGCTCATCCAAACTGGCCTGGCTGATAGCTACTTTACGATAAAAGCGCAGCGTGTAAAGCAGTTGACTCTGCACATACGGCGCATGCGTATTCACATCCACCGTTAAAAACAAATCACGATCTTCGCTGACATTTTGAGGTAAGACGGCATCAATTGTAAGGGGATTAGACCGATCATCACCAAATGCAATCGGCGGAATCTTCAGTCGCCCTGTACGCTTTGCCATCAAGACCAGTGTCCATTGAATCAAGCGGCTGGTTTTACCATTTATCCATTGAGTCTGATGATTTTGAGCTTGATTGATAATGGTAAAATCCTGCCGCAATGGTGAAAAATCAGGCTCACCGTCCGGTGATTCATTCGCGCTAAAAACCAGCTGAAAGGATTCATTCAAAGCCACCGGGTTGCGATCGACCGTGGCCTTAATTGTCGCTGCAAAAACCGCGCCGACCGGCATTAAAAAACTCATCATTAAAATAATAATTCTGTACATTTATTGCCGCCGCTGTTGATATTGATAGCGAAATTTCCGTCTTAACAGGCCGGATGGCTCATCCGGAATACGATTGAGCCACTGCTCGACGGCCTGTTGGTCTTCATTGGGTTTCGTTGCCTCGGGTGTGGCAACGGCTTTTTGTTCTGCCTCAGCTTTAGATTCATCCGTCTGCTGTTTGGCCTTAACCTGCTTTGCCTCATCGCTCACCGAGTCTTTTTTCTTTTTAGATTTCTCTTTAGGCGAACTTTCCGTTGGTTTAGAATGATCTTTCGGCTGTTCGCCGTTATCCGATTTAGATTGATTCTGCGCTGACTTTTGTTCCGCATTCTGTGATTTATCAGACGATTGCTGTTGATTCTGATTTTGCTGATTTTTTTGCGAATCTGATTGTTTTGAAGCCGATGACTGTTGTTGGTTCTGTTGGTGTTGCTGCTTTTGTTGCTGTTGTTTCAACAATTTTTCACCCAGTGCCTTGTTTTTCTTTGCCGCCTCAAAATCCGGCTTTTTAGCCAATGCCTGCTGATAGGCTTCAATCGCAGCCTTTAATTTTCCAGCCTGCGCCAGCGCATTGCCTCGATTATAATCCGCCTCAGCGGTGTTTTGTTGCTGCCATATTTTTGCAGCTTGTTCATATTTTCCAGCCTTGTACAATGCCGCGGCGCGCCAATCGGGCTGTTTAAACAACTTGGCGGCTTGGCCAAATTGCTGCTGTTTAAAGGCCTGTTGTCCGCGCTGATTATCGGTTTTCCATAATTTCTGCCACAGGCCTGAGTCCTCTGCCGCCCAGCTGTTTTGCGGTATCGGCATCAATACCAACAAGGCTAAACACAACAATCCTTTGCGAAAACCTAACGCTGCTAACGGCACAACCAGCCATAACAGATACGACCCGAAGTCGCGCCATACATTGAGCTTTAATTGCGCATCTTTAGCCCCCTGCGCTTTCGCCGCACGGTCGAAAAAATGCGTCAACGCTTGAATATCACCATCATTGACGACAGTCATCCTTTGAAACTGGCCACCACTCAGACTGGCCAGTTTTTTCATCGGTTCGACCTGTAGACGCGCAACGATAATGTTGCCGTTTCTATCCTTCAGAAAACCGCCACCCGTTTGTTTAATCGGCGCGCCTGTTTCAGTGCCCACCGCCAATATCGATATACGATAAGGGCCACGCGTCTTTTTCAGTGCCGACGGATCAATCGCTTCAACGCCATCGGTCACCAATAAAATATCACCCTGCCGAATACCGGCCTGCTTTAATAAAGCGACACTTTGCCGAATAGCCGCCAGTGTATTGCGCCCCTGTACCGGCATAATATCGGTATTGATACCCCCGACCAAATTCAAAATCGTAGCCACATCATCGGTTAACGGCGTCACCACAAACGCCTGTTGGGTGTAAACGAGCAAAGCGCTTTGCCCGTCTTTACGCTGATGCAGCAGGTCGGTGATTTTGTAGCGGCTGCGCAGCAAGCGCGTGGGCTTGATATCGTCGGCATTCATGCTGGTCGATAAATTCAGCGCAATCACCAGGCCGGTATCGTTACGAAATGCAGGCGCAGGCTCTCGCTGCCAGGTCGGCCCCGCCAAGGCCACCACGGTTAACACAAAAGCCAGACTTAATGGCCAGACAACACGTGCCTTTGCCTTTCCGGCCGTGCGCGTTTGCAGCAAATAGGGCAATAATTCGGCATCACACACATTCAGCCAATTACCCTGCCGTTTATGCTGATACGATAACCACAGCGCTAAAGCCGCCAATGGAATCAAGGCCAGCAACCATTCCGGCCGCAAAAAATGAAAATCACTATTGATCATGCACGCGCCCTCGCCACCACGACAAACGTTGCCAACAGCAGTGCCAATGACAAGGGCCAATAAAATAATTCACTGCGCGGCCTGAAATACACTTGATTGCTTTCCACCGGTTCCAGTTGATCAAGAATATGATAAATCTGCTCCATTTCCTGACTGTCTCGCGCCCTGAAATAACGACCACCGGTTTTTGCCGCGATGGCTTTCAGGGTTTTCTCATCCAGATCAGCCGAGGGATTCACCCGCCGTGCCCCAAAAAAATCACGCACGATCATTTCATCCGCGCCAATCCCGATGGTGTAAATTTTAAGCTTAAATTGTGCCGCTAAGTCCGCTGCCTGCAAGGGATCAACCGCGCCGGCAGTATTCGCTCCGTCGGTCATTAAAATCAACACTCGACTATCGGCCGGGTGATTTTTAAGTTTTTTAACGGCCAGGCCGATGGCATCGCCGATGGAAGTCGCCGGATCATCATCGGTAATACCAATAAAGGCTTCATTCAACAAGCGGATAACCGTTTGTCTGTCGAAGGTTAAAGGGGCCTGCAAATACGGTGTGGTTCCAAACAAAATCAAACCGATGCGATCACCCACCCGCCGCGCAATAAATTCGCTGCCAATTTTTTTGACGGCCGTCAAGCGGTCGACACGCTCATCATTGATAATAAAATCCTGCATATCCATACTGCTGGAAACATCCACCGCCAGCATCAAATCCCGACCACTGACGGCCTGCTCTATCGGTTCACCCAACCATTGCGGCCGGGTTGCGGCAGCAATTAGCAAACACCAGGCCAAAACGGCCAGCCAAAACAGCCACGGTTTCAGCGGCGCTCGCGCATCGGCCTGCAAAACATTGAAATCTTGCAGAAAAGGCACTTTTAAAGCCGCCTCGGCTTCGCCGCTCACCTCGCGCAATCCATAACGAACCAACAGCGGCAGTGGCAACGCCAATAGAAACCAGGGCCATGCAAAATGTATCATCGTTGTCGTTTTATCCACTGATCACAAAGTTGAAATAACCCCGCCATATCCACATCGTCCGGCGCATCTGGCCGATAGTGGGCATCCGCCAAATAGCGCCCCGGCCCTTGACTGAACGGCTGTCCGGACAGTGACCGATCCAGATAATGCAACCAGCGCTCACCGGTCAACCCCGCAACATCGCCCCCTTGCTGAGTACTGATCGCCACCCGCCGCAATAAGGCAGACAACGCCGCCAGTTTCTGCCGGGGCGTCAAGGCGTCGTCCTGCTGAATCTGTCGCAATAACTTCCGCGCCACTTTAACCGCCGTTTTGCGCCTGAGCCGTTTAATCAAATGCCATAGTCCATAAAGCAGCAACGGCACTAAAAACACCAGCAACCACCAGCCCAATGCCGGCGGCCACCAGCTTATAGCGGGCGGTAATACAATATCTTGTAAAGGTAACGGCTTCGCCATCAGCTTAATATCCTGACTGGGTCATCCTGAGTGCTGCACGATACAAAACGCATCGTGTATTTGCGGCTGACCTGCTCAAGGTAAGCCTCACGGGCTTGAAAATTGTGTTGATAGCGCAACACGCGCTGGCGATCACTGGCATCAACCAACAACTCCCGCTCACCATCGGTAAACAAATAACGGCCTGATGGCGGCAACGCTTTCTCCAACGGATCGTACACTTGAATCAGCGCCACATCACAATGCTGCGCCAATTTGACCAAGGCTTTTTCGGCACTTTGAATACCCCGAAAATCGCTAATTAAATAAATCCGGCTACCCGGCCGGGCGTGATGCTGCAAACGCATCAAAACCGTCGTTAAATCTGCAACTGCCAAGGCATTTTCATCACTCAATAATTTAAGATATTTAAGTACCGCTGACCGCCCATGGCCTGGCTTGATTTCCCGGCACGCCTTATCGCTGAAAATCTGCCCGCCAACCCGATCGCTGCGTTGCAACGCAGCCCAGGCCAATAATGCCGCCAGTTGCTTGGCCCGCACCGCTTTAAAGGCACCACGGGTAGCAAATTGCATGGTTTGTCGATTATCAACGGAAATAAACACCGGACATTCCCGCTCTTCCCGATACACCTTGGTATAGGGTTTATCCGTTCGGGCGGTAACTTTCCAGTCTATACTGCGAATATCATCACCCGGTTGATACAAGCGGCTTTCATCGTATTCCATGCCCCGCCCCTTGAATGCCGAAAGATAACCGCTCCCCTGACTGGCACGCACCCGAAAACGATCGGCCTTGATCATCCGGGCATAGGCACCCAGTCGGATCAAACCGGGCAGGTCAATCTGGATACGTTGTTGGGGAAGCAGGGGAAGAATCGGCTTCACGGCACCGGTACGCGATTAATCAATTCTTGAATAAAACGGTCGCAGCTGATGTCATCGGCTTCTGCCTCATAGCTCAAAATCAGACGATGCCGTAACACATCAAAGGCGATTTCCTGAATATCTTCAGGACTGACAAAATCGCGTTGATGCAGCCAGGCCCGCGCCCGGGCACAACGATCCAGGGCAATGCTGGCCCGCGGACTGGCACCATATTGCAACCAATTTGCCAAATCTTCGCCATAAATCAAAGGATTGCGCGTGGCCAACACCAGTTGCAATAAATACTGCTCCAAAGGTTCGGCCATATAAATAGCCAACACCTCCTGGCGGGCACTAAAAATGGCCTGTTGGCTGATTGGCGTAAATGGCGTTTTTTCAGAGATTCTTTCGCCTTTCGCCTCACCCCGCGCCAATTGCAAAATAGCACGTTCATGTTCAGCCTTGGGGTAATCGATTTTCACAAACAATAAAAACCGGTCTAATTGCGCCTCGGGCAAGGGGTAAGTGCCCTCCTGCTCTAACGGATTTTGTGTCGCCATCACCATAAACAATGGTGCCAGAGGATAGGTTGTACTGCCGACCGTGATTTGTCTTTCCGCCATCGCTTCCAACAGCGCCGCCTGCACCTTGGCCGGCGAGCGGTTAATTTCATCGGCCAAAATCATATTATGGAACAAAGGGCCTTTTTGAAATTCAAATGTGCCTTGTTGTGGCCGAAAAATCTCGGTACCGGTTAAATCTGCCGGCAACAAATCAGGCGTAAACTGCACCCGATGAAAATCCGCCTCAATGCCTTTACTCAGCACATTGATAGCCCGCGTTTTAGCCAGTCCAGGTGCACCCTCGACCAACATATGGCCATCGGCCAACAACGCGATCAACATCCGTTCAACCAATGTTTCCTGGCCGATAATTTGTGCATCAATGAATTGATTAAGCCGCTGAAAATCTAACTGCGCCGGTGTTTGCACAGAATCTGTCATGTTTGTTCCCTGTTTGTTAAGGTAAAACTGCGCTATGTGATGAAAAAACCAAACAAAAGTTCCTCAAGACGCTATTATACAAAGCGTTCCAGAATCGCATCCAGAAAATCCCAGCCCTTTTCAGTACAAAACACCCGCTCATCGGTCATTGTCAATAATCCTTCTCCAATACAGCTTGATAATTCAGGCTCTAACAGCTGTGGCGACAAACCGGTACGGGCACTGAACGCCGCCCACTGAAAGCCCTGTTTCAAGCGCAGCTGATTCATCATGAACTCCAGCGCCAATGCGTCTTTTTCAATCGTTTGCATGTGACGAATTTCTGCACCGGGCTGATATTGACGTGGATTTTTCAGTTTTTGCGTACGCATAATCTTGTCTGGCAAAGCTTGCGTGATCTTGCCATGCGCACCAGCACCGATGCCTAAATAATCCCCAAACTGCCAGTAATTGAGATTATGCCGACATGCCTTGCCCGGCTGACTATACGCTGAAATTTCATACTGCTGAAAACCTGCCGCCGCCAATTGCTGCTGACATTGCTTTTGAAGGCTATAAATACTGTCATCATCCGGCAAGGCGGGTGGATACCGGTGAAACAAGGTATTGGGCTCCAGCGTGAGCTGATAAAACGATAAATGGCTTGGGGAAAATGCTAAAGCGGTTTGAACATCTGCCACAGCCTCGTCTTCTGTCTGCTCCGGCAAACCGAACATCAGATCCAGGTTGATGTTTTCAAACCCGGCATGCTGGGCCATATCAATCGCCGCCCGAGCTTCATGGCCATTATGTACACGCCCTAAATGTTTTAACTGTCGATCCTGAAAACTCTGTATGCCAATCGATAAGCGATTGATACCCAAGGCACGAAATTCGGCGAACTTGGCACTTTCAAATGTTCCCGGATTAGCCTCCAATGTGATTTCAACATCATCCGTAAACGGAATTTGCGCCCGAACACCTGCCAGTAAATCGGCCAACGCCTCCGGCGAAAACAGGCTCGGCGTCCCACCGCCGATAAAAATCGATGAAATCGTCCTGGAGCCATTCAACAACGGCACATCCTGCGCCAAATCATAAAGCAAGGTCTCGACATACCCGGCCTCCGGCAACACACCCTTTAACGCATGCGAATTAAAATCACAATAGGGACATTTTTGGATACACCAGGGAATATGAACATACAAACCAAGTGAAGAAAAAGACATCATGGCCGGCATTATAACCCAGGCCAATATGATTCTGACTTAGGAACATTCATGAAATAGCATTGCAACTGATCGATGTCAGCTTCGTGCACTATGTAAAATCATGACTTTCCTGGGTGGGATGTTTTTATATAGCAATTTCTTTAGTGGGAATTGCTGGTTGTTGAGTCTATTTTCCACCAAAGTGAACCCGCATAGAATACTTAACGCTATCCCTGTGTAAAGCGTATAAATACTGAGTAAAAAGCTGGGTTGAAAAACAGGCTAAAAAAGCGTATTTTTAGAGAATAATAAAATACTTATATTGCCTTAAGTTTAAGGCATCTTTGAAGGAGGAAGGCCATGTCAACACGAAATCAATTTAACAGACGCCACTTTATGCAGCTTTCAGCATTTACTGCCGCTGCAGCAGCCATACCCGGTTTGGCCCTGTCAAATACCGGGCGCATTAGATCAGCGCCGACTCCGGGATTTAAGCCCGATGTGGAAATTGAGTTTACAACCCGCAATGCCCATATTCAGGTTTTAAAAAACGGCCCGACCACCAATGTCCAAAAATATTATGCTCGCCTGTTAAAAGGCCCTAAAAATACCTTGATCCCATTAAGAGGCAATTATCTTGGGCCAATTTTAAATTATGAAAAAGGTCAGAAAGTCAGAATTTATTTTCATAACCGTTTAAATGAACCCTCCATCATCCATTGGCATGGATTGCATGTGCCACAAAAAAGTGACGGTCATCCCATGTATTCGATTGCGCCGGGAGAACGCTTCGTTTATGAATTTGAAGTGATGAATCGGGCGGGAACCAGTTTTTATCATTCGCATACCCATGAGTTGACGGCTGAACAGGTGTATCAGGGACTCGCGGGTATGATTACCGTAACCGATGATGATGAAAAGAAGCTGGAATTGCCTGAGGGCGAATTTGATATGCCGCTAGTGATTCAGGACAGAAGCTTTACCAGCCGCAACCAGCTGCGTTATTTACATGGAATGCATGGCAGGATGTCAGGTTTTTTAGGCGATGCGATTCTGGTTAATGGCCTGCCTAATGTGACATTTAATGTTAAATCACGCGCCTATCGTTTCCGTGCATTAAATGGCTCAAATTCAAGAATTTACAAATTGGGTTGGGATGATGGCACACCTTTGACGGCGATAGGCACCGATGCTGGCTTATTGGAAAAACCGGAAACCCGCCCTTATATCATGCTGGCACCCGGTGAACGGATTGATTTATGGCTGGATTTCAGTGGTCGTCCGGTGGGATCTGAATTAGTGTTATACAGTTTGCCATTTCGGGGTGCCATGCCGCCGATGTATGAAAGAATGCGCAAAGGTGGCGGCATGATGGGCGGTGGCATGGGCATGATGATGAGTCGTTTGGCCCAAGGTGAAAAATTCGTGATAACCCGTTTTAAGGTGACAGAAAAAGTATCCGACTCTCCCCGTTTGCCTAAAAAACTGGTTAACTTTCAACGCTTGACGGAAAATGATGTCGATAACGCGCATCACCCCCTTCCAATCGCCATCTCAATGAAGCCAATGGCGCCACAATTAAATGGCAAATCGTTTTCTATCGATAAGATTATGGATTTTGAAAAAGTGCCTGTGGGATCCATTAAGAAAATAAAGATATTCCATGATCATGGTATGAAAAAAGACGAACATGGTGCCGAAGGCGGAAAAATGGCTATGGGCGGCGGCATGGGAGGCATGGGGATGATGGGAGGAGGTATGATGTTCTCCATGGCCCATCCTATTCATTTACATGGCCAACAGTATCAAATCATTTCGCGCAAAATGGAAGGTATGCGCAAAGCTGAATATGATACGGTTAAAGATGGATTTATTGATACCGGCTGGAAAGATACCGTTCTGGTGATGCCGGGTGAAGAAATTGAAATCATCAAGCCCTTCCAGGATTATAAAGGCTTGTTCTTATACCATTGTCATAATCTGGAGCATGAAGATTTAGGCATGATGCGCCAATTTTTGGTGAGCTGATATAAAGCCCTCCGTTCTTGTTATGCGCAAGAACGGAGACGCATTGTTAATGCTTGGCAGCGGTACCGAATGATTCGGTGGTATAGCGATATACTTGAATACTGTCTGACCAATAATCGGCAGGAAGTCCCGCTTTGTTTTTAAGGTGCCTTAAAAACTGGACTTTCTCCGGTAATGATTCCCACACCGACGGTAAAAAAGTCCCCTTATACCCATTTTCAACCAGAATCAGGCCATCAACCCCGGGTCTGATTTGGCGTAATAAATCTTCTTCTGATGAAAACTGCATGGCTTCCGGTTCGCTCAGAATGGAAATAAAAATATCAAGCTGTGCAATTTCACTGCGTTCCACAGGCGGAAAACGCGGATCTTTATAGGCAGCGGAAAAGGCATTTTCCGCGACATCTTCAACCAGCGGTAAAACGGCTTCGAGCATGCCGATGCAGCCTCTGAGTTGATGATTTTTCTCCAGTGTGACAAAGGTTGCACGGGGTACCCGTAATTCAGCTGGATAGTCCCGAATATCGATGCTTAATGGATGACCTGTACGATAGCCATTCTCAATGGACTCGCGTGCTATATTAAGCAGAATGTTCTGATGTTGTTTGGTTAATGACATAAGCTCCATACCCGACTACCCGGTTTTTATCGCCGGCCGTATCGCCGGAATTTCGTAAATCAATGGTTTTAGGTTTTAAGCCATGCTGTCGTGCATAGCGTAACAACCCTGTAACAGGGACACGACCGCAGGCTGAATCAAAATCAAGTTGTTCATAATGTAATGATTCGATCAGTTGTGACGTGCGTTGATCCATCTGCTGGGCGGTAAAATAATCATGGTAATGACTCAAATCCGAACTGATAACAATCAAGGTCTCAGATTGTCCCCAGAGAGTATCCAGGACAGTGCTGACTTGTTCGGCACTGGCGTCACCGGCTACAACAGGAACCAGTTTGAAATCGTTTAATACAGACTGTAAGAAAGGCAGTTGCACCTCAAGGCTATGTTCCAGGCTATGTGCCTGATCCAGGAGATGAACAAAAGGCAGCTCCAAAATAGTTTCAACCGCTTGTTTATCAATAGGAATAGCCCCTAAAGGGGTGACAAACCGGTCGGCGCTGCTGACAGCCAGGCCCTCAAAGGCAAGCCGGTGAGAAGGGCCAATCAGGATGACACGCTTGATTTGGTCGGCCGCTTTTTTTAAAGGCGCATAAGCACTCGCGGCGATCGGGCCTGAATAAATATAACCGGCATGCGGGACGATAACGGCTTTAGGCGCAGGCAGGCTATCATCGGCCTGACCTAAAAAATATTGAATCATTGCGGATAATTCCGAAGGATCGTCAGGATAAAACGCACCGGCAACGGCCGGAGGTCTAATCGAAGTCATCGTTCTGCCCTCCACTTAAGGTACCTCACAATAAATAAGACTTTATTTTAATAAATCAATCCCCATAATCTAGTTATAGAGGCTAAGGTAAAAAATTCAAGGGGGATGTTATGCATACTTTAATCAGTGATAATACTGTCACAACAAAATACTGGCATAGTTTGGACGATGGCCGCGTGCAATGTGATCTATGTCCGCGTTTTTGTAAATTGCATGAAGGCCAGCGGGGTTTGTGTTTTGTACGCCAGAATGTCAATAACCAAATCGTCATGACCAGTTATGGACGCTCAAGTGGCTTTTGTATTGATCCGATTGAGAAAAAACCCTTGAATCATTTTTTTCCCGGAACGGCCGTTTTGTCATTTGGCACGGCAGGTTGTAACCTGGCCTGTAAGTTTTGTCAGAATTGGGACATCAGTAAATCACGCGAAATGGACGCCTTGATGAGTCAGGCTTCACCGACGGCGATTGCCGATGCGGCAGCTGCAAATGGTTGTCTCAGTGTCGCGTATACTTACAACGATCCCGTTATTTTTCATGAATATGCCATCGATACGGCATTGGCATGCCGTGAACGTGGAATAAAATCTGTGGCCGTGTCGGCAGGTTATGTGTGCCCGAAACCACGCGAAGAATTTTATGCCGTGATGGATGCGGCGAATATTGATCTTAAGTCTTTCAGCGAAGATTTCTATCATAAAATTACAGGCTCCCACCTCGAGCCTGTTTTAGAGACTTTAAAGTACATTAAACACGAAACATCGGTCTGGCTGGAACTGACTACCCTGCTGATTCCAGGCGAAAATGATTCACACGCCGAATTGGAAGCGATGACACAATGGGTGGTCGAAAACTTAGGCCCAGATGTGCCCATGCATTTCACAGCGTTCCATCCGGACTGGAAAATGCGTGACACGCCTTCTACACCTGTGAGTACATTATTGATGGCGCGCGATATTGCTCAGAAAAATGGGGTGCACTATGCCTATGTCGGTAATGTTCACCATAAAGCCGCGGAAAGCACCTATTGTCATCAGTGCGGTCATCTATTAATTGGTCGGGATTGGTATACGCTATCAGAATGGGGATTGGATGAAAAAGGCTGTTGTGAGAATTGCGGAACGCCGTGCGCCGGACGTTTTATGGATAAACCAGGTCAGTGGGGCGCAAGGCGGCAACCGGTCATGATTGGGTAGCGCATTGTCATCAATATTTAACATTTGACTTGCATAATGAGAAAACTGTTGAAAAAGAGAACGCTATGTTTGACTTAAACCTGGAAGAACCTTTATTGGGCGAAGAAGCCTATATTGATTTGAATATTATCATCGGGCTGTCTGAGCCCGAGCCGTGCAGCCGAACGCGGCAACCGGTATCGGAACTGGATGAATATGAGCAGGCGATGTTGGCTTAGCCCGGCTTTGTTATACTAAGGCTTTCCAACCATTGTAACTCACTGGATATGACACAACGTTCTGTAAGCACTGGCAAAAAAGTCAGACGCATTGCCGCCATCATTTATGTATTCGTCATGCTTTTTATTGTCGGCGGAACATTGATGCATCAAAATAATCAGGAAAACGCGCGACAATCAAATGCGAACGGGTTTAGCGTAAATCCTGATCACCCTCAGACCGAATGAGGCTTACAGCAACTGAGCCTTATTCCGAATGAAATAAACGGCCAAATAAACCGGTATCCTTTTCCAGTTCAGCCATGCGCTGCCGGGCAGCAGCACCTATGTCACTGTCCCCGTCCTGCTCCGCAATACGCTGCAAGACATTCAGGCTTTCTTTATTCAACAATCGAATCGCAGACAACCTGACCGAAGCATAATGCGCGCGCAATGCGGCCAGCTCCTGGAGATAAGTACTCGCATTTTGCAGCGCCTTGAGCATGACTTTTTCTGGATCGCCGGTAAATAAATCCCGCTGTAAATTGCCATATTGCTCCTGTAATAACACCCAGTCGCTGCGGCTTATTTTTTCAGGTTCGGTTGGATCATCACAACATCCCATCTTTGCCTCCTCTAAAAACAATCAATGGATTTTGGTATTTGCGAGGTGCCTTGTAAACTAACGCTTTTAATTCAAAGTTTTTACAATGCGCTTATCCCTCTTTATATTAGGGTGGTTGATAGTCAGCTGGGCTCACGCCACCACCTACCCATTGCCCGACAACCCCAAAGATAGCCTGGTGGGTGAGCTGCCGCATAAAATTAAATATGCGATTGCCAAACATGAAGATACCTTATTGGATATTGCCAGAGAATACGACCTGGGTCAAAACCAGATTCTATTGGCCAATCCGAATGTCGATCGCTGGTTGCCAGGCGAAGGCACGCGTGTCGTTATCCCCAACAGCTATATTCTGCCGGATGCACCGCGCGATGGCTTGATTCTCAATTTGCCGGAATACAGGCTTTACTATTTTCCAAAACCCGCCAAAGGTGAGAAGCCGGTGGTCATTACCCATCCAGTCAGTATCGGCCGGCAAGACTGGGAGACACCCTTGGGTAAAACCTATATCCAAAGCAAAAAACGCAACCCGGTCTGGGTTCCACCGCCTTCCATAAAAAAAGAACATGCCGAAAAAGGCGATCCCTTACCCGATGTTGTGCCAGCTGGGCCGGATAATCCGCTTGGACTTTATGCCTTGCGTCTGGCTATTCCCGGGTATCTGATACACAGTACCAACAAACCGTTTGGTGTCGGCATGCGCGTCAGTCACGGCTGTGTTCGTATGTATCCTGAAGATATTGAAAAACTGTTTCCAATAATCAATGTGCGAACGCCGGCGTATATCGTCAATCGACCGATAAAAGCAGGCTGGTTTAAAGACACACTGTATATCGAAGTCCATCCACCATTAGACGACAGTTTACAGGATTATCAGACTAAACTGGATCATGCGCTGGATCTGATAGAAAAAGCGAATGGCGGGATGTTGCCCGTCGTTCGGGGTGCAGCCTTAAAAAAAGCGTTACAAACAAGTAATGGCATCCCGGTCGCTATTTTCGAGCGGCCGCTCAAGTTAGATGATTTAGCGTTGGAAGAGAACTAAAAAAGAGACTGTTCAGAAGAACAAGTCCTTTTAAAAATTTTTTGTGCTGTCAGTGTGTGATTTGACTTATTTTTAATAGGTCAAATCACACACTTTAAAACTTATCACACAAATTCTCTGACGTTCGTCTTGATGGCTTTCGCTATTGCCTGAGGGTCAATAACAGTACTTTTGGACAGCTCCTAATTGTCCGCCAGCAGCGGCTTCACTATTTGCATCAGTTTTTGTCGGGATAATTCGCCGGGGTGGCGATGGATAATCATCCCCTGGCGATCGACAATCAAGGTAAATGGCACGGCATTGACGACATTGCCCAATTGCTGCGATAAGCGTATGGCGGCATCGCCACCGATTAAAACGGGATAGTTGATCGGTTTTTTCTGTAAAAATGACACAATACTGGCCTGGTCTTCGATGGCAATGCCGATAAACTGCACACCCTTGTCGCTTAATTCATCCTGGAGTTTGATGAACGCGGGGATTTCTTTCAGACAGGGTGGACACCAGGTGGCCCAGAAATTGATAATCAGAATATCACCCTGCCATTCGCTCAAATCACGCGGCTTGCCTTCGCTGTCGGGTAAGCGTATTGATAACAACGGGGAAGCCGGCTGCTGTTGTACAGTATGTTGGATTTGATAATATTTAAACAACATGCCGGCACTGAGTGACAACAGGGCCGCGACAATTAGAGTCAGTTTGTTTGTCATGAAGATTGCAGTCTGTTCAAGGTTTGTAGAAAGGTTTCGGCGTCTTGGTAGCCGATGATGCGAAAAGCCGAACGTTCCTGGCCATCCGCTGCAAAAAAGATAATGCCGGGCGGGCCAATCAGATTAAAGCGTTTTAGCAATGCCTGTTCTCCCGGGCTGTTGGCAGTAACATCAGCTTGAACGCGAACAAATTGTTGTAGCCGTTGTTTCACTGCCGGATCGGTAAAAGTGTACGTTTCCAGCTCCTTGCAGGAAATACACCAGTCGGCATAAAAATCCAGTATTAACCAGCGTCCTTCACGCTTGGCCTGGGCGATTTTTTCATCGAGTGCCTGATTGCTGTGAATACGCTGAAAAGAGAGGCCTTCGGTCGTTTCGGCGACAGCTTTAGAGCCGCCAAGCCCTTTTAAAGGTTGTAAGGGGTTGCTGTTTCCGGCGCTTAGCCCGACCAGCAATAACACGCCATACAACATCAAAACGACCCCTAAGCCTTTCCAGAATTTACGCCAGTTGCTGCTGTCTGTCGGCAACGGATCGATCGCATTCAAATAAATGGCCGGAATAATCAACAACATGGCCCACAGCAGCATGGTGACTTCTGAAGGCAGAATGCGATCCAGCATCCATACCGCAACGGCCAGCATGATGACACCGAATACCGCATTGACGGTATTCATCCACTGTCCGGCTTTTGGTAACAAAGAGCCGGCGGAGGTGCCTAAAAACAGCAGCGGTACGCCCATTCCCAGGCCCATGACAAATAAGGTTGATGCGCCCAGTATGACATCACCGGTCTGGCCGATATAAATCAACGAGGCGGCCAGTGGCGCGGCAACGCAGGGCCCGACGATCAACGATGACAAGGCACCCATGATGGCGGCACTGATCCAGGAACCGTCGCGATGTCGGTCGCTATATTCATGCAATTTGGCTTGCAGGGCTTTGGGTACTTGCAGATGATAAAAACCAAACATCGACAACGCCAGCAACACAAAAATGACGCTGAATAAGGCGATAATCCAGGGTTGTTGGAAGGTCGTCTGTAAATTACTGCCGAATAACGCGGCCAATACACCAAACAGGGTGTACATTAATGCCGAAGCCAACACATAGCAAAATGATAGAAAAAAGGCTTTTTGGGTGCTGATATTTTGGCCCTGGCCAACGATAATCCCCGACAAAATTGGAATCATCGGAAAAATACACGGAGTCAGCGACAACAATAAACCGAAGCCGAAAAAACTTATCAAGGTAACCCAGAAGCTGTCATTGTGCAAAGCCTGGACAATCTGGTCCTGTTCGGATAACGCTGCGGTTTGCGAGGGTGTCGATGGAAGGTTTGCGGTCATGGCCGGTAAGGTCAAGGGCAGCGATTTTTTTATCGGCGGATAACACACGCCCCGGTCGGCGCAGCCCTGAAAAGAAGCCAGCAAATTAAAACGGACAGCGTCGGCTGTTTGTCGAATCAGTGGCACATCGAGTTCAATGGTGTGGTGATAAATTCTGACTTTACCGAATGATTCGTCATGATACGGCTCGCCTTCGGGCAGTGCCAAAGGACCTATTTTTATCGCGGCATTATCACTGGCAAGTTTGAGTTTACTGCGGTAAAGATAATAGCCATCGGCGATTTCCCAGCGTACGGTCAGGTTTTTTGCATCTTTCACCGTGGCAAAAAACTTGAAGGCCTGATCGGCCGGCAGCAATTCATCTTCAAATAAATTGAGTTTGGCCGAAAAATTGTTCAGCAATTGTTTAACCGTACCCGGCTCAGACGTTTGTGCAGCCGATGTCGGCAGCATCCAGAAACAGGTCAATAATATGGCAATTATTCTGAAATTAAGCATGAATCCATCCAATGTAAATAGTCAGGCAGTGCGCGAGCCATAGAGACCGCAACAACTTCGGGAAGTTCATAGGGATGCAAACTGACAATGGCCTGCTCTATCTGAGGATATAAGTCCTGGTGGGATTTGATTAACAGCAGATGTTCTTCAGCAGATTCGATTTCACCTTGCCATTGATAAATTGAGGTGATTCCGGGGATGATATTGATACAGGCGGCCAATTGCGTTTTGATCAAATGCCCTGCAATTTTTTCTGCCGTCTCCCGGTCGGGGCAGGTACAATAAATGAGTTGGTGCATCGGGTTATCCTTATAAATTTGAATCCAAGGCGTATTTTAAATGAAAATTGTACAGATTTTGTTTTTGTTTTTTTTGACCGTGCCGTTTATAGAAATCTATTTATTGTTACAGATTGGCGGCATTATCGGTGTTTTTCCCACCATTCTTATGGTGGTATTTACGGCCATATTGGGCGCCTGGTTGCTGCGAAAGCAAGGACTGGCAACTTGGTTGCGCTTTCAGGAAAGCGTGAATAAAGGCGTTATCCCCGCCTATGAAATGATTGAAGGCCCGATTTTGCTGGTTGGCGGCGCATTGTTGCTGACGCCGGGTTTTTTTACCGATGCGATCGGTTTTGCCTGTCTGGTGCCGGGCGTGCGTAAAAAAATTGCCCGTTATGTCATTGAAAATAAACTCGTGACACCCGTTGGCGGCTTTCAGCAGGAGGGTACACCGACCCATCATGTGATCGAAGGCGAATTTGAGAAAAAAGATGGCGATGAAACGCCTTAATACTTGATGTGACAAGCCAAAAGCATCAACCCAGTATAACACCGCTCAATCATCTATTTTCTGAATAACCTTGTGGATGCGACGCACGCCTAACGCGACAACCACCAGCACCACTGGAATCGACACACCCACGGCGATGGAGGGGTTGATTTGCCAACCGGCTGATTTCATCGCCTGGGCGATGGAGCCAATCAATCCGACGACATAGCTGGTAATGGCGATGATGGACAAGCCCTCTACCGTACTTTGCAGTTTTAATTGCATTTTGGCATGCGTATTCATGGATTTCAGCAAGGCCTGGTTTTGTCGTTCGATGGAAATATCCACCCGCGTTCTGAGCAGTTCGCCGGCATTGCTGATGCGTTCTGATAAACGCATAAAACGTTTGATGGTGGACTGGCAGGTGCCGATGGCAGGTTCGAGTCGGCGATTCATAAATTCACTGAAGGTTTGCAGACCCTGGATTCTGACTTCGCGCAAATCCTGAATGCGTCGAACAACCAGATTGTAATAGGCGCTGGCGGCGCCAAAACGATAATCGTTGCTGGAGATATGGTTTTCGATTTCTGCCGCCAGCCGCGTCAGTTCGTCCAGTAAACGGCTGTCATCGCTGTCTTCCTCGGCCATCGCCGCCGTTATGGTGCGTAATTGCTGGTCGGATTTAATCAACACCGGGGTCAGTTGACGCGCAATGGGGAAGGCTAACAACGCCATGACCCGGTATACCTCAATTTCAAACAAACGCTGAATCAAACGACCGGCTTGCGCCTTTTTTAAATGTTTGTTGATAATCAAAAAGTGACTGAAGCCGTCGGCGTGAATCCGAAAATCCGTATAGGCGCTGGCCGCCCCGCCACTGACTTCAGCACCAACCAGGGCATTTCCGGAAAACAAGGCGCTAATCTCATCCAGGTTGTTAAGCTGGTTGGCCGGGATAATTTCAGCATGACTGGCGACCATCAATTGCCCCGGTAATTTTGCCATCCAATCGACAGGCGCCTTTTTCAGAGCCGGTTCTGCAAAGGGCTGTGAAGTATTGAGGTTGACAAAAAACGTGTAGGTGACAAATTCGCTGTGTTGCTCCCACAGCAACTGAAAATCGCCAAAAGTAGCCATAAAATGATTGGCATCGGGCGTTGGCGGGGTGATGCCAAAGCGCTCACAGAGCGTCAATAAATGGGCGAAGTCTTGTTTTTTTTCTTCAGGATTGACCATTAAGGCCAAATGCGAGGCGCGGACTGGTAATTCCAGGATCACCGAGGCGCGGGCATGAACTTCATTGTGTAACAGAAAGCGTTTGGAATGATTTTCAGGTAGCGGAAATAATGTTGGCACGGCGCATTCGGGCGGTGTTTAAAATAGATGAGTATAGATAAAATGCGGGAAATAAGCGAACAACGGGATAAAGACGCGCTTTATCCCGTTTGGATACTTAGCTATCAGATTTGTCTTCAGTGTCCGCTGCAGAGGATGAGTCTTGCTCCAGCGTGCTTTTGTCCATTGCCGAGTATGCCGGACACCAGCCGGAATAGCCGGTCGCGGCTAAAACACAGCCAATCAGCAATAAAGGGACGCTGGCGGTAAACAGCGAAATAAATATCGCCGCGGCGCCGCCCCAGAGGCGATATTTTTTTTCCTGTGCACCGACATTGTGTTCGAATTTTATTAAACGTTTGACATCAAAGCTCATGATTTTACCTTCCTGCCCGTGTTAAGTGATCGGAAATGCTGAAAAATCAGTTGCCTGGCTGGTCACAACCAGGCTAGCTGTCTTTCCATGTTTCCTGTTGTTATTGTGTGGATTGCATTGACGTTTAGGGCCAGGCCCAAAAATCAAAACGTCAACTTTTAAATATACACCGCTTGAAAAATTGTGCAAGGCGCAGTAATAGGCTATTTAAATCGTGAGCACTGTTTTAATGGTATATTGAACGGTTTGAGTCAATATTATCAGTTGTTTTAAGATGGATACCGAATCAATTATCAGTCAGTTAAATGATGCGCAAAGACTTGCCGTTTCTGCCCCGGAACAGCCGGTTTTGGTACTGGCAGGTGCAGGCAGCGGTAAAACGCGGGTGCTGGTGCATCGAATTGCCTGGCATATCATGGTGAATGGCGTGTCACCGCAAAATATTCTGGCGGTGACGTTTACCAACAAGGCGGCGACCGAAATGCGCGGCCGGGTGGAAGCGTTACTTAAACAATCGGCGCGCAATTTATGGATCGGGACCTTTCACGGTTTGGCACATCGCTTGCTTAGACGCCATGCCAAACAGGCAAAATTGCCGGAAACCTTTCAGGTGATCGATTCTGATGATCAGCTGCGGTTGATTAAACGTTTGCTGCGCAATTTGAATATTGATGATAGCAAATATCCGCCCAAACAAATCCAATGGTATATCAATGCGCAAAAGGATGAAGGCATCCGCGCACGCCATATGATTGAAGATGGCGACCCGTTTCAGCGACAAATGATTGCGATTTATAAGGCCTATGAAGAGGTTTGTCATCGTTCGGGGTTAGTCGATTTTGGCGAATTATTGCTTAGAACGCATGAATTACTGCGTGATAATGACGATTTGCTAAGCTTTTATCGGCAACGCTTTCGGCATGTGCTGGTTGATGAATTTCAGGATACCAACACCATACAATACGCCTGGCTGCGCTTGCTGACCGAGGGCCAGAACAATCTATTCGTGGTTGGCGATGACGATCAGTCTATTTACGGCTGGCGCGGGGCAAAAATTGAAAATATTTATTCATTCCGCAAACACTATCCCGATCACCAGCTGATCAAACTGGAACAGAATTACCGTTCCACCGGCCATATTCTGAAGGCCGCCAACACGTTGATCGCCAACAACGAAGAACGTCTGGGCAAGGACTTGTGGACCGACAGCGGTGATGGCGATTTGATTTCCTTATATACGGCATTCAATGAACAGGACGAGGCCTATTTTGTCGTTGAGAAAATACGGCAATGGGTGAATGACGGGGGATTGCGCCGGGATGTCGCCATTTTGTATCGCTCCAATGCCCAATCACGACAGTTTGAGGAAAAATTGATGAGTACCGGCACGCCGTATCGGGTTTACGGTGGGTTGCGGTTCTTTGAGCGAATGGAAATCAAAAATGCGCTGGCGTATTTAAGGCTGATGTCCAATCGGGATGACGATGCGGCGTTTGAGCGTGTCGTCAATACGCCGACCCGGGGAATCGGCAATAAAACACTGGAGGATGTTCGGCAACTGGCCCGGAGCGAAAATATTTCATTATGGCAGGCCGGGTTGAAAATGCTGCAACAAAATCGCTTGACCGCTCGTGCCGCCAATGCACTGAGAGGCTTTCAACAGCTTATCCAAAATCTGGCCACCGAAGCCGAAGGGCAGGAATTGTTTGAAAAAGTGCAGCTTGTGGTTGAAAAAAGCGGCCTGATTGCCTTGTATAAAAAAGAGAAAGGTGAAAAAGGCGAAGCACGGGTGGAAAACCTGGAGGAATTGGTCAACGCCGCCCGTTTGTTTGACTATGAAGCCGATAATGAAGAAAACCTGTCGGAACTGGATATGTTTCTGGCACACGCCGCGCTGGAGGCCGGTGATACACAGGGCGAAGACTATGAGGATTGTGTACAGCTGATGACATTACATTCGGCCAAAGGACTGGAGTTTAAAATTGTGTTTTTGGTCGGCATGGAAGACGGTTTGTTCCCTTCCCAACAATCGACCGACGATCCAGCCCGGCTACAGGAAGAACGACGCTTGTGTTATGTGGGCATCACCCGTGCACGTGAGCAACTGTATTTAACCCATGCTGAATCGCGTCGTTTGTATGGCAATGAAACCTATCCTGCACCCTCGCGTTTTATTCGGGAAATTCCGGCTGAATTGATGCAGGAAATCCGTCTGCGCGCTAATCTGAATCAAAAGCTGGCACCGACCGCTAAGAACAGCAGTGCGGCTATGGCGGGCGCTAAATATAAACTGGGCCAGCGCGTCATTCATCAGAAATTTGGCGAAGGCGTGGTGTTACAGGTGGAAGGTGAAGGCGCACAGGAGCGGGTGCAGATCAATTTTAAGACTGTTGGACTAAAATGGTTGATGTTGGCTTATGCCAAATTATCGACTGTGTAACAGATGTTACGCCGTCATGCCCGTAACATCAGCACGCCATTCAAACAGACTGCTTTTTTGCCAGGGTTTCGCCCAGTCGGGCGAGCGCATTTTGAAGTTTTTTGTCTTTTTGCGTTTGCGCCGTTTGCTGAATGAGGGCGATATTTTCGGGGGACGGCAGGCGTGGTTTTCGGGTTGAGCGTGGCCTCACGCGCTCAGGAATAACCTTGATTTGAACGCGTTGTAATTGTGGCCAGCCCGCATCAATCGCTTTATGTAAAATGCCTTGATGATAAAAACGCAATTGTGATGACCAAATGGCCGACGCCGTGTAAAGCACCAGTTTTTTACCGGATACCACGCAGTATTGCACATGCCCGGCCAGGCTTTCCGGTAGCATTGATTTGATTTGAATCAATAAGCGTTGTTGTTGGTTGATAACCTGCTGGTAGCGGGCCAGTACAGGCAAGCGGCCCGCCGGTTTAAAGGCTTTTTTCATGAATTAAACGTTAATTCCAGGAGCGTACCACCGCTTCCTGGGATTCCAGCATGGGCCAGTCGAAATCTTCCAGAATGGCGACGCCCGCAATCAATTCACTGATATCGATATTGCGAAGCATCAAATCGGCTTTTCTGACACAAATATTCACATGCTTCAATGTCGCTTGTATCCATTTCAGTGTAGTATTGTTCTGCTTGATCGAATAAACCGCATTCTCGGTAAAGATGATCGTGTCACCTTCGGCTGTTTTTTCCAGTTCAGACGGGTTGATGGGGAATTGGCTGATGATATGAAGCATGGCAAGCACCTCGGTATACGTTAGGTATTACAGGCTTAAATGACAAAAAACCCATAAAAAACAAGACACGTTAATCCTAGGCCAATTGTTGGGTGTTGCCAAGGGTTGTTGGTATAAAAATACAATATTTTTATATTTAACTGCAGGAACAAGCCGTAACATTTTGATTTATAAATTTAAAAAAATTTAATGGCCTGTTGTTTTTTTGTGACAGTTTGTATTTTAAAGGCAGGTTTTGCCGGTTTTTTATTATGGCGATGAAGTCCATCCTCTTTTGTTTGCTTTTAACGGTGACTCTGCTGACGCAGGCCGCTCCGCCACCGTTGATTGCAGTCGCGTCTAATTTCAGGTGGGTGATGGTGCCGCTCGAACACCGTTTTGAGCAGGAAACCGGGTATAAATTGCGTATCAGTTACGCCGCTTCCGGCCTGTTAGCGCAACAGATCAGACAGGGCGCACCCTTCGAGCTGTTTATTTCCGCCAATCCGGATTATATCGAATATTTGCCGACCAAGAAGATCCGCCAAAAACAGGTTTTGGCTTACGGGCAACTGGCCTTGATGCTCTCCCGTTCAGTGTCTTTACCCATAGATTCCCGTTTGAATGGGCTAGGACGAACAAGCAAAATTCGTCACATCGTCATTGCCAATCCAGATTATGCGCCTTTCGGTGAAGCAGCTTTAGCCATTTTGCAGGGTTTACAGGGTTGGTCACAGATCAAAGCGCGGCTGATTTATGCCGAAAATGCCGCGCAAACGGTACATTTTATTGTATCGGGTGCGGCGCAGGCCGGTCTGGTCCCTTATAGCCTGGCACTGAACCCAGCCTTGAAAACCCGCGTCCAAACTGTATTACTGGCGCCCGCATTACAGCCGGATTTGCCGCAAACGGCCGCCCTGCTGTCATCTGCCGGTGATGTAGCCACACAGTTTTACCGCTTTTTAGGCCGCGAAGCCAGCCAAACCGTGTTACGACAACACGGTTTTACTATTGAAAGGACAACGCGATAATGGATTGGCCGGCATTCAATCTTTCCATCAAGCTTAGCTTGCTTACCGTGTTGATTTTGTTACCGGTGGGTATTCTGGCCGGGCGTTTGCTGGCCAATCGGCATTTTCCCGGACGTTTTCTGTTGCAAAGCGTGATTACCTTACCTTTAGTGTTGCCGCCTACGGTACTGGGCTATTATTTATTGGTCAGTTTCAACCCCGATCATGGGCTTGGCAAGTGGTTAGCCGACAGTTTCGATCTACACTTGATTTTCAGTTTTGACGGGCTGGTGCTGGCCTCGGTTATTTTCAATTTGCCGTTTGCCATTCAACCGATGCAGCGTGCTTTTAGCGACATTCCCGCCGAAATCCGGGAAGCGGCACAGTGCTGTGGACTGAACCCCTGGCGGGTGTTATGGAAAATAGAATTGCCGTTGGCCTGGCCCGGTATTCTAATGGGATTGGTGATGACCTTTGCGCATACATTGGGTGAATTTGGTCTCGTGTTGATGGTCGGCGGCAATATTCCCGGCGAAACCCAAACCCTGGCGATTGCCATCTACGAAAAAATGCAGCTGTTTGACCAGCCGGCCGCATCGGTGATGGCGTTAACGTTGTTGATTTTCTCTCTGCTGACGCTCAGTCTGAGTTTTTGGCTGAGCGCTTGCCGTGAAAAACGCTATGTCTAAAGTCGGTATTTCTGTTTTATTATCGCAACAGCGGCCGATTCCATTACAGGTAAAACTAGACTGCAAACCCGGCGAATTATTAGCCTTAACCGGCCCTTCCGGCAGTGGTAAAACCACCATTCTTCGCGCCATCGCCGGCTTATATCAGGCCAGGCGCGGCCATGTTGAATGTAATGACGAAATCTGGCAGGATGGAAAACGTTTTTTAGCCGCCCATCGGCGCCATGTCGGGCTGGTTTTTCAACAATACGCCCTGTTTCCGCATTTAACCGTATTTGAGAATATCCGGCTGGCATTGCCGAAGCAATCAAAGTCCAAGTCGTACAGGGAAGTCATGACATTACTGGCGCAGGTGCATCTGACGGGTCTTGAAAAACGCTATCCCAAGCAATTATCCGGTGGTCAGAAACAACGTGTCGCCGTCGCGCGCGCGCTGGCCCGAAAGCCTGCAGTTTTATTGTTGGATGAGCCGTTTTCAGCGGTGGATCAGGTCACCCGACGTAAATTATACCGGGAATTATTGCTGTTACGGCAATCGCTGGCAATTCCGATTATTCTGGTGACCCACGATTTGGAAGAGTCGGCGTTACTGGCCGATAACATTGCGCTGTTGCATAAAGGTGAGGTACTGCAAACCGGTACACCGGAAACCCTGCTCAAACGCCCCCAAACCGTCACCATCGCCCGATTGATGGATCAGCAAAATGTATTTGAAGCCCGTGTTATTGAACAGGCGCCGAACCAAACCATCCTCAATTGGCACGGCATTGTTTTACACGCACAAGCCCAGCCAGACTGGCCTGTTGATGGCAACGTCGTGCATTGGATGGTTCCCGCATCGGGTATTTTATTACACCGTCGTGACCGACCCTCGCGGGGAGAAAAAGAGAATCCGCTGTCAGGCCGGATTGTTGAATATTTTGAAACCAACGGCCAGGTGCATATCTACGTGAGTGTCGATCAAGCCCCCTTGTGCAAACTAAATATCAATGTGCCGCTCCACGTCGCCCAACGCAACCGCTTAAGCTTAGGTGAAACCATCAGTTTTTCAATATTGGCCCAGCATATTCATTTAATGAAATCATAGCCTGCTGGACGGAACGAATCTGGCCCTCTATGATAAACACTATAGTTTATATCCAATACACGTTATCGTGAATTCTCTGCAAATATTTACAGGATCGCTATATTCCTCATACCGTCTATAGGTGTCATGCTATGCAAGCTTATATTGATAATTTAATACAGGCCATCACGTTGTCGGGCGAAGCTGAGGTCGTTGAGCGGGTTGAAACCCATATTTCCTGGGTTTTGCTGACAGGAAAATATGCCTACAAAATCAAAAAGCCGGTAAATCTTGGCTTTCTTGATTTTTCCACGCTGGAAAAACGGCATTTTTATTGTCAGGAAGAATTGCGCTTGAATGCACGATTGGCGCCATCAATTTATCTTGATGTCGTTCCGATTACCGGGAGCATGGAGAAGCCGGTATTGGGCGGTAAAGGTGCGGTTATTGATTATGCGGTAAAGATGACACAGTTTCCGGCACAGTCGGAATTAACCCATGTGGTGGCGCAGAATCAGCTTAAAAACAGACATATTGACAGGCTGGCAGAAATCATTGCAGACTTTCATCAACGCATCGACAGGTCTTCCGTGCAGACAAAATGGGGAACGCCAGAACAAGCACATCACTCTACGCGGGATACCTTTGCATGTTTGTTGCGCAATTTGAGTGATGATAACGACCGGTCACGGGTTGAAAAAATGTATCGATGGATCAACGATACATTTGACCAGTACAAAGCCGATTTTCAACACAGACATGACCAAGGCTTTGTGCGTGAATGTCACGGCGATTTACATCTTGGCAATATTGCGTTGGTGGGGGATGATATTCTGATTTTCGATGGCATTGAGTTCAGTGAATCGCTGCGCTGGATAGATGTTATCAGCGAGATTGCCTTTTTGATAATGGATTTGCAGTATCGGAATCTTCAGCCCAAAGCCTATCGTTTGCTCAATGCCTATCTGGAGCAGACCGGTGATTATACCGGCTTGAAATTATTGCGCTATTATCGGGTTTATCGGGCAATCGTCCGGGCCATGGTGGCGGCCTTGCGTGCCAGGCAGTCAGACGTTTCGACACAGGCGCAGAAAGCCTTGCAGCAGGAATACCGGGCCTATCTTGATCTTGCCGAGCGCTATATCAAACCGCAACAACCGCTGTTGTTACTCTGCCACGGCTTTTCCGCTTCTGGCAAGTCTACGATTACACAGCTTATCCTGGAAAACCTGCCGGCCATACGTTTACGTTCCGATGTTGAACGTAAACGTTTGTTTGGTCTTAAAAAACAGCAGAAAACGCATTCCGGTATCGGCCAAAATGTGTACAGCAACCAAGCGACCGAGTTGACGTATGATAAATTAAAAGCGTTGTCGGAAGTCGTGTTGCAAAGCGGTTATCATGTGATTGTCGATGCAACTTTTCTATCCAAACGTCAGCGGCGAAAATTTTACGACATAGGACAACGCAGTTCATGCCCGTGGATTATTGTTGATTTTGTGGTCGCAGAAGATGTTTTGCGGGCGCGTATTGAAAATCGGTGTAAAAACCAGACTGGAGTTTCGGAAGCCGATAGCGCGATTCTGGATTATCAGTTAAAAAACCATGATCCCCTGGATCAATATGAAAAAAAATTTACCTGTACAATCAATGCTGAAAAGCACTTCGTATTTTCTACTTTTAAACAACAGTTGGAACAGTGCCTGACACAGAGTAAATAGTGCGGCGATTGGACAGGCTTCTTACAAAGCAAAAAACGCAGCAAAGAGAATACATTCTTTTTATTGATGGAGAAAAACCGCTGCCCGCTAAAACCAATAACCCGCTTTATATCCGAATTATCGGCGCACCGAGGAAATTGAACGAAAAGACCGGCTAACCATGCCGGTTTTTTTTGCCAAAAATAGGGCAATGATTACCGGATAAAAACAGGTATTTTATTTTCAACTGTCCCGTGAGTGTCCCATGGGCTTATTTTGAAGCGACTGAAAAAAGTTAGCTATTTGATTTAATTGGCGTCCCGAGGAGGATTTGAACCCCCGGCCTGCCCCTTAGGAGGGGGCCGCTCTATCCTGCTGAGCTATCGGGACTGAATAAATGCGTTATTTTAGCATGCAACAGCGACGTATGGGATAGATAGTACTGTAAGAACATTTATGCCGCTTCTGGATTTTAGGTGACAAACTAAAAATAAAGCTATTTTTTATGTTCAGGCTTGAAAAAATAAGATGTTCCCTCATAGTAGATGTAAGAAAAAATTTATATAAGTGAGGTGCGCAATATGCGGATGGATAAATTAACCAGTAAATTTCAAGAGGCTTTATCTGATGCTCAAAGTCTTGCTCTAGGCAAGGATCATCAGTTTATTGAGCCTGTACATATTATGAGTGCGCTGTTAAATCAGCAAGGCGGAAGTGTCCGACCTTTGTTGATGCAAGCGGGCGTAGATGTGAATGCGCTGCAAAATGAAATTCAGCAGGAGTTAGGTCGACTACCGGTTGTTGAAGGTGCCGGTGGCGATGTGCAACTGTCTAACGATACCGGTCGTGTGCTGAATTTGATGGATAAGTTGGCACAAAAAAGAAACGATGCCTATATTTCCAGTGAGCTATTTCCATTGGCCGCCTTGGAAAGCGGTGGTTTTTTACAAAACCTGTTCAAGAAATTGGGTTTGACCAGGGAAAAACTGGAACAAGCGATTGAAAATGTCAGGGGAGGCGAGAACGTGACCGATCCGAATGCGGAAGAACAAAGACAAGCATTGGAAAAATATACCATTGATTTAACCGAACGTGCAGAACAAGGGAAACTGGATCCTGTTATTGGTCGGGATGATGAGATTCGTCGGACAGTTCAGGTCTTGCAACGGCGGACTAAAAATAATCCGGTGTTGATTGGTGAGCCTGGTGTGGGTAAAACCGCCATAGTTGAGGGTTTGGCGCAGCGGATCGTGAATGGCGAGGTGCCTGAGGGGCTTAAAAATAAACGCTTGTTATCATTAGATATGGCGGCGTTGATTGCGGGCGCAAAATTCCGCGGCGAATTTGAAGAACGTTTAAAAGCCGTATTAAACGATGTGGCTAAGCAGGAAGGTAATATCATTCTGTTTATCGATGAATTGCATACCATGGTCGGCGCCGGTAAAGCCGATGGCGCGATGGATGCCGGGAATATGTTGAAACCTGCTTTGGCACGGGGCGAATTGCATTGTGTGGGTGCCACAACGCTGGATGAATACCGGCAATATATTGAAAAAGATGCGGCACTGGAGCGACGTTTCCAGAAAGTGATGGTCGATGAACCTTCGGTTGAGGATACCATTGCGATTCTGAGGGGCTTGAAAGAGCGTTACGAAGTGCATCACGGGGTGGAAATTACAGATCCTGCGATTGTCGCGGCCGCGACATTATCGCACCGCTATATTACCGATCGACAGTTGCCGGATAAGGCCATTGACCTGATAGATGAAGCGGCCAGCCGTATCCGTATGGAAATTGACTCCAAACCAGAAGCGATGGATAAGCTGGAGCGCCGCTTGATTCAGTTGAAGATTGAACGTGAGGCGCTGAAAAAAGAAACCGATCCGGCGTCTAAAAAACGTCTGGAGACGTTGGAGGAAGAAATCGCTTCGCTGGAAAAGGAATATTCTGATCTGGAAGAAATATGGAAAGCCGAAAAAGCGGCTGTGCAAGGTTCTGCGAGCATTAAGGAAAAACTGGAGCAGGCCCGTCAGGAATTGGAATTTGCGAGTCGTGCCGGTGATTTGACCAAAATGTCAGAATTGAAATACTCGGTTATTCCGGCCCTTGAGCGCGAGCTGGATCTGGCATCACAGGCTGAAATGCAGGAAATGCATTTGCTGCGCAATAAAGTGACCGAAGAAGAAATCGCCGAAGTGGTGTCTAAATGGACAGGCATACCGGTGTCCAAAATGCTGGAAGGCGAAAAAGAGAAACTGTTGCGCATGGAGCAGGAATTAGGTAAGCGTGTCGTCGGACAGGATCAAGCCGTGAAGGCTGTGAGTGCGGCAATTCGTCGTTCGCGCGCCGGCCTGGCCGATCCGAACAGACCAAATGGTTCGTTTCTGTTTCTGGGACCGACCGGGGTGGGTAAAACCGAGTTGTGTAAATCTTTGGCCGAATTTTTATTCGATACCGAAGAATCCATGGTCAGAATCGATATGTCGGAGTTTATGGAAAAACATTCTGTCGCACGGTTGATCGGCGCACCTCCGGGCTATGTCGGCTATGAAGAAGGTGGCTATTTAACTGAAGCTGTGCGGCGTAAACCGTATTCCGTCATCCTGATGGATGAGGTCGAAAAAGCGCATCCTGATGTATTCAATATTCTGCTACAGGTATTGGATGATGGTCGATTGACGGATGGTCAGGGCCGTACGGTGGATTTTCGTAATACCGTGATCGTCATGACATCTAACCTGGGTTCTGACAGAATTCAGGAGATGGCCGGTGAAGAAAACTATGATGCGATGAAAAATGCCGTCATGGAAGTGGTTTCCGGACATTTTAGACCGGAATTTATCAACCGTATTGATGAAGTAGTTGTATTCCACCCATTGACCCGTGAACAGATCCGGGAAATCGCCAAAGTTCAAATTGATCATCTGCTCCAACGCCTGAAAGATCGTGATATTGAGCTGACGATTACCGATGAAGCACTTGATCTGTTAGGTGAAGCAGGATTTGATCCGGTCTATGGTGCAAGACCGCTGAAAAGAGCCATTCAGCACCAGCTGGAAAATCCGTTAGCCTCCGAACTGTTGGCGGGCCATTTTGGACCAGGAGACACTATCCGGGTCTATGTTGAAAATGGTGTCTTAACATTCAGTAAATAAAGTCTTCGCCAAGACGATCAGACAAGGGCGCTAGCTATAGAGTTAGCGCCCTTTTTTGTTGCGGCGAAATTATACTCACCACACATTGGATTTTTATCCACAGGCGGAGTATTGTTTATAAGTCAGTTAAACGTGAAGACAGATGTTTGCAGTTGATGTATCTTCTGATACATGTCTTTGATCCTTGCGTGGTGATTAGTTGGAGCTTAACTGAATATGCATGAGATGTCTTTGTGTGAAGGGGTGCTGCAGATCTTGCAAACCGAGGCTGAGAAACAAGGCTTTAAACGGGTCAAAACCGTGTGGCTGGAAATCGGGGAATTATCCAGTGTAGAACCTGAAGCCATGCGTTTTAGTTTTGATGTCGTGATGAAAAACACACTGGCAGACGCGGCGCAATTAAAAATTATCCATAAACCGGGAGAGGCCTGGTGCACGCAATGTTCAAAAACGGTCAACGTCAAACAGCGTTATGATGAGTGTCCTGATTGCGGCAATTATCAGCTGCAGATAACAGGTGGTGATGAAATGAAGATAAAAGAACTGGAGGTGGAGTAATGTGTACAGTATGCGGTTGCGGAGAAGGCGAAAGCAGAATCGAAGGTGAGCATGCTCACCATCATCATGGACATGATCACGCTCATGCTCATATGCATGAACACGCCGACAGCCATCATTATGGTCACGGCCCGGCTCATGCCCATGCACCGGGGATGAACCAGTCCCATATGGTGCAGATTGAGCAGGATATTCTGAGCAAGAATGATGAATATGCTCGGGCCAACCGGCAGGCATTTGCCGAAAATGGGATTCTGACCTTAAATCTGGTTTCCAGCCCGGGATCCGGTAAAACCAGCCTGCTGACCCGCACCCTGCAGGATTTAGGCGATGAAATCCCCATGGCGGTGATTGAAGGCGATCAGGAAACCAGTCGGGATGCTGACCGGATAAGAGAAACCGGCGTCAGGGCTGTGCAAATCAACACCGGCAAGGGCTGTCATCTGGATGCCCACCAGGTTGGACATGCTGTGGATCATTTGGAACTGGCGCGGGATTCTGTTCTGATGATTGAAAATGTCGGTAACTTGGTCTGCCCGGCGGCCTTTGATTTAGGAGAAGCGGCTAAAGTCGCGATTCTGTCGGTGACAGAAGGTGAAGACAAACCGATAAAATACCCGGATATGTTTCATGCGGCGGATATTTTACTGCTAAACAAAATCGACTTGTTACCATATCTTGATTTTGATGTGGCGCAATGTATTGATTATGCCCGGAGGATTAATCCCGGTATCCAGATTTTTAAGGTTTCAGCAAAAACAGGTGAAGGCATGCAGGATTGGTATCGGTGGATAGAAACAGCCTTGGAGTCCCGGTTGCTGGGTCATACGTTACAGGCTGCCGATGCTCCGGCTGCAAACACCGTGACAGGTTGATGGCGGCCTTGCGTACTGAAATTACTACAGCGTAAAGGGACTTATTCTTTTTTGAAATATCTGGCTTAACTATGCCCAAAACCACATCCCCACCTGCTGCCGGTGTCACATTGCGTATCCGTGGTCTGGTGCAAGGCGTGGGTTTTCGGCCATTTATCTGGCGTCTGGCTCACCGGCATCACCTGGGCGGCCGGGTATTGAATGATGGCAGTGGTGTTTTGATTGAGGTGTGGGGTGAGCCACAAAGACTGGATACATTTATCCGGGATATTCCCGAGCATTGTCCGCCTTTAGCCAGAATTGATCATGTTGAGCAGCAGCCGTTGCAGGCTCAGTCAGGGCATTCATTTGAAATTGTCGACAGCCGGCAAGGTAATATGCAGACCGGGGTGGCGGCTGATGCTGCAATTTGTCAGGACTGTCTTGACGACATCAACGATCCACTGAACCGGCGTTATCGCTATGCCTTTACCAATTGCACCCATTGCGGTCCGCGCCTGTCGATTATCAACAACATACCCTATGATCGCTGTCATACCAGCATGGCTAAATTCAAGCTGTGTGACGACTGTCAGGCTGAATATGATAATCCCGCCGATCGCCGCTTTCATGCCCAGCCAAATGCTTGCCCTGTATGTGGGCCACGGCTGTGGCTGGAACCTGCCGCTGATTTTATTGAGGCTGTTGATGATATTGAACGCGCCGCTGAATTGATTCGGCAGGGGATGATTATTGCCATAAAAGGCATTGGTGGTTTTCATCTAGCCTGTGATGCCTTGAATGAACAGGCTGTTTCCCGGCTCAGGCAACATAAGCAGCGCGATGCCAAGCCCTTTGCGATGATGGCTAAATCAGTTGATATGATTCGGCAATATTGTCGGGTAACGGATTATGAGGCGGATTTATTGTCCTCACCCCAGGCACCGATTATATTACTTGATAAAAAACAGGCAATATCCTGGCCGCTGGCCAGTCAGATTGCAGCCGAGCAATCTGAATTGGGTTTTATGTTGCCGTATACTGCATTACATACCCTGTTAATGCAGGAAATGGACGCCCCGCTGGTGATGACATCGGCCAATCTGAGTGATTTCCCTCAATGTATTGATAATGATTTAGCGCGCCAGCAGCTAACGGGGCTGGCGGATTATTTTCTGATGCATGACCGGGATATTCTGCATCGACTGGATGATTCGGTTGTCTGGGTGGTTAACGGGCAGTGCCGGATGATGCGGCGAGCCCGGGGCTATGCACCCCATGCCATAATGCTGCCACAGGGGTTTGACAACGGTTCGGATTTACTGGCCATGGGCGGTGAACTTAAAAATACTTTTTGTCTGATTAAAAACGGGCAGGCGGTGTTATCGCAGCATATGGGGGATCTTGAAAATGCCGCGGTGCTGCTCGATTATGAGAATGCAATAAAACTGTATCAACGTTTGTTTAACCATCGGCCGAAAATTCTGGCCGTTGATGCGCATCCTGAATATATTTCCAGCAAACTGGGGATGCAACAAGCCGTCGAATACGGTATTGAGCCCATTACAGTACAGCATCATCATGCCCATATTGCCGCGTGTCTGGCTGACAATGGCTGGCCAATAGCCGCAGGGAAGGTATTGGGAATTGTGCTGGATGGCTTGGGTTTTGGAGAAGATGGAGAACTATGGGGCGGTGAATTTTTACTGGCCGATTACTCAAGCAGTATACGCCTTGCAACCATGAGACCGATTGCCTTAATCGGTGGCGCACTGGCCATGCGGGAGCCGTGGCGTAATACTTATGCGCATTTACAGGCGGCTTTTGACTGGTCAGATCTACAAAAACAATACCCGGAACTTGAACTGATACAATTTCTACAACAAAAGCCGTTGGCAACAATTGATGCCATGTTAACCAATAAGCTGAATACCCCACTGGCCTCATCCTGCGGTCGTTTGTTTGATGCGGTTGCCGCTGCAATTGGCCTGTGTCGGAATCAAATCAGCTATGAAGGGCAAGCCGCTATGGCATTGGAAAACCGCGTCAGTCAGGCATTGCTGATAAGCGAGAAAGATCAGGGCTACTCATTTGTGATTGACAAACATAGCGCGATACCGCGCTTGCTGGCCGATAAAATGTGGCAAGCATTATTGGATGATTTACAGCACGGGGTTGCAGAAGCGGTAATAGTCAGTCGTTTTCACCTGGGGCTGGCGGATGGACTGATGAAAATGGTTTTATATTTACAGTCCAAACAACAGACCCGCCTGGATAATATCGTATTATCCGGCGGTGTCTTTCAAAACAGAGTACTCTTTCAATTGGTGGACAGCAAACTGAAAGAGGCCGGGTTTAATGTCTTGACTCATCGCTGGGTTCCCGCTAATGATGGCGGACTTGCATTCGGACAGGCCATGGTTGCATTGGCCCGAACCATGAAGGAGAAAGCAGTATGTGTTTAGGTATACCGGGACAGATTGTTGAAATAACCGATAGCAAACAATTATTGGCCAAAGTTGATGTGGCAGGCGTCAGACGCCAAGTGAATATTGCCTGTGTTGTCGATGATTCAGAGCAGGCACAATCTTGTGTGGGTGACTGGGTGTTGGTGCATGTGGGATTTGCTATGAGCCGGATTGATGAGCAGGAAGCACAGAAAACACTGGCCTTGCTGAGTGAACTGGGTGAAGTACAGCAGGAACTGGACGCCATGCAGGACAGCCAGACAGTGCTGGGGTCTTAATGTCTGCCGAAGATTCGTTAAAAGCTTTGTATCCTTTTTTACAGGGTGAAAAAAAGCCGGCTGCCAGTGAGAATGGGGCGTTGCTTGAAACCGTGCGTCAAAAAGCCAATCATTCCGTTGAGATAAAACAACAGTTTTTTGCCGCTAACAGTCAGCAGTTGATTGACATTGCCCATGCGCTGGCCGAGGTATATCGCCATCAGGGCCGCCTCTTTACCATGGGTAATGGTGGTTCCAGTTGTGATGCCGCGCATCTGGCAGTCGAATTTCAGCATCCTGTAACGACAGGACGGCCGGCACTGCCCGCGATGAATCTGTGTATGGATATGGCAATGATTTCTGCGGTCAGTAATGATATTGGCGTGCAGCATGTATTTACCCGTCAGCTTGATGCACATGCCCGTGCTGGCGATGCGCTGGTCGGTTTTTCCACCAGCGGCAATTCGGCCAATCTGATGAATGGCTTCAGTAAGGCGCGTGATATGAATTTGCTTACCGTGGGATTTGCCGGTGGTGATGGCGGGGAAATGAAAAGTTCCGAATTACTCGATTATTGCCTGGTGGTTGAAACCGACTCCATTCATCGGGTTCAGGAAGTACATGTCGCCTGTTATCACATACTCTGGGACCTGGTTCATACACTGTTGGCCGATCAGCGGGGTTTTTTGGCCGAACCGCCAGGAAAAAGCCGATGAAATTTGTTGATGAATTTCGCGACCCGAAAAAAGCCCGTGCATTGATTGAACAAATCAACAAACTGGGAGAGAAAATACAACGAACCGACAGCCGCCCATTACAGCTGATGGAATTTTGTGGCGGCCATACCCATACCATTTTCCGTTACGGCATAGAGCCGATGCTGCCAGACTGGATAGAACTGATTCACGGGCCGGGCTGTCCGGTATGTGTTTTGCCTATGGGGCGGGTGGATGATTGCGTAGCGCTGGCTGAAAGGCCGGATGTGATTTTTACCACATTTGGCGATGCCATGCGGGTGCCGGGTTCTAAAAAAAGTCTGCTTCAGGCAAAGGCGGAAGGTGCAGATATCCGCCTGGTGTATTCACCGCTGGATGCCTTGCAATTGGCGCGAAAAAATCCGGAGCGTCAGGTTATCTTTTTTGCATTGGGTTTTGAAACCACCATGCCCAGCACCGCATTAACCGTATTGCAGGCAGAGCGTGATGGCGTGGAAAACTTTTCCTTGTTTTGCAATCACATCACAACCGTACCGACGATTAAGGCTATTCTGGACTCCCCCGACATGAAAATAGACGGCTTTCTGGCGCCCGGACATGTCAGCATGGTGGTCGGCGAGCAGCCGTTTCAGTTTGTATCACAAGCTTATAAAAAGCCGATTGTCATTACCGGCTTTGAGCCGCTGGATATTCTGCATTCCATCTGGATGTTGCTGAAACAAATCACCGAACATCGCTGTGCGGTTGAAAACCAGTATGCCCGGATTGTTCCTCCCGAGGGTAATAAAATCGGTCTGAAGGCGATAGAACAGGTGTTTGAAATCCGTGAGTTTTTCGAATGGCGGGGGCTGGGTTCAATCGATCATTCCGGCGTCAGAATGCGTGAGCGCTATGCCCGTTTTGATGCGGAACAGAAATTTGCCATTCCAAATCTTAAAATTGCAGACCCTAAATCCTGTCAATGTGGCGAGGTGCTGAAAGGCGTTATCCGGCCGTGGGAATGCAAGGTATTTGCCGGCAGCTGTACTCCTGAAACGCCGATGGGTGCCTTGATGGTGTCATCGGAAGGCGCTTGTGCAGCGTATTATAATTTTGGCAATATTCCTGAATTATTGTCCAAACGGCAGACCGCGAAAAAGGAGTCATAAATGAGTCGCCCACTTCGTCAATTCAATGCGGAAATCATTACTCTGGCCCATGGCAGCGGTGGCAAGGCCACGCGTGATTTAATCGAAAATGTTTTTGTCAGCAGTTTTGACAATAAATATTTAAACCAACTGGAAGATCAGGCGCGTTTTGACCTGACCGACATCGGCAAACACGGCAAGCGCCTGGCTTTAACAACGGATTCCTATGTTATCGACCCGTTGTTTGTTCCGGGCGGTGATATTGGCAAACTGGCTGTCACCGGAACTGTTAATGATTTGGCTGTAGGCGGTGCAAAACCGCTGTACCTGACTTGCAGCATGATTATCGAGGAAGGTCTGACGATGGATGCGTTGCGCCGTGTTGTTTTGTCCATGAAGGCCGCCGCCGCTGAGGCGGGTGTTGCCATTGTAACGGGTGATACCAAAGTGGTTCAGCGTGGGGCGGCCGATAAGCTGTTTATCAATACCGCCGGTGTCGGAGTGATTCCTCAAGATGTGGATATTCGGGCAGATAAGGCCCGGCCTGGAGATGTCATTATCGTCAATGGTTTTATCGGCGATCATGGTGCAGCCATCGTCGATGCCCGGGGCGATATGGCATTGGAAAACACCATCAAGTCAGATTGTCAGGCACTGAATGGTCTAATAGAGAGGATGCTGGATGTCTGTCCGGATATTCATTGTATGCGCGATGCAACCCGAGGCGGTGTGGCAACGGTATTAAATGAATTTGCCGAGGCCAGTTCGGTTGCCATTATGCTGGATGAAACAGCGATTCCGGTAAGGCAGGAAGTCAGAGGAATGTGTGAAATTCTCGGGCTGGATCCGCTTTATTTGGCTAATGAAGGCAAACTGCTTGCCGTGGTTCCGGCATCTCATGCCGATAAGTTGATTGCGCAAATGAAGCAGCACCCGGCTGGCAGGGATAGTGTCATCATCGGCCGGGTAGATCAAAGTCCGGCTGGCCGGGTAATACTGGAAACGGGGTTTGGCGGCTCGCGCATTATTGATATGCTGGTCGGCGAACAGTTACCCAGAATTTGTTAATACAGGAATCAACACGTCATTCTGTATTTTAGTTTTGGGCTTTCTGGTGGGAAAGAGAAGTCCAGGATAACCATCCTTGCTCTCAAATTAGTGTATTGATGAATAGCTGCCAATGGCAAAAGGACTGGGACAATAAGTCTATACGTTGACAGGATATAAAATCCTCAGGCAAAAAAAAGCCTTCCCTGTTTTTACGGGGAAGGCTAAAAAGTCAAGCGGAGTGTGTTATGAGGAGGTTCCACTTGTAATACAACACCAAGGAGGTAGTTACATCTGATCGTCATGTTCCGCTAATAGCGCTCTGTTTCGATTGGGTACTATTGTACGGATAAATAAGAAGTTTACAATACAGCATAGAATAAATAGATTGTTTTTATTTTGGAAACAATTAAAATGTCAACGCTTTAATTCTTTTTATTGATAGTGAATGGATAAGCTAACCAGCATGAATGTTTTTGTTAAGGTTGCCCGAGCGGGCAGCTTTGCGGCGGCGGCTCGCGAGCTGGGCATTTCCCGCGCGATGGCCACTAAACATATCATGTTCCTGGAAAAACAGTTACATACCCGCTTGTTCAATCGGACGACGCGAAGTTTGAGTCTGACCGAGGCGGGCGCCGCCTATCTTGAGCGATGCCAGGAGGTTCTACTGGATGTGGAGGAGATGGAAGCGGCTATTACCCATTTGCAGCATGAGCCACGGGGTGTGCTGAAAATCAGCGCACCGCCTGTGATCGGAGCAACCCAGATTGCACCGGCATTGACCGACTATATGAAAGAATATCCGCATATTGATGTCGATATGACGCTACATGGCGGGCACACCGATTTAATCGAAGAGGGGTTTGATATTGGCATTTGGTTAGGTGAACTCAGCGACACCAGTCTGGTTGCACGAAAATTGGCGCGTTCACAGTTGGTTGCCTGTGCGTCGCCGGATTATCTGGCTCAAAAAGGGGTACCGGAACAGCCTGAAGACTTGAATGAACATAGCTGTCTGGTCAATTGGGCCATGTCACCGCGGAATAAATGGTTATTCAAAGGTGTGTTAGGTAAGTTCGAAATCAAGGTCAGTGGTCGCATGCAGGCGAATATGGCCGATCCTATTCGTGTTGGTGCAATTAATGGTTTAGGTATCGTGATGCTGCCGCGTTACATCGTGGGACGGGATATTGAAAAAGGCAAGCTGCAACCGATACTGGAAGACTACGCCATTGATCCTATTCCAATCCATGCCGTTTACCCGCATCGAAAATATTTATCCACCAAGGTGCGGATATTTATTGACTATTTACAAGCCTGGTTACCGAATCGGGTGGGAATGACAGAATAATGCCGGAACAACAGATCAAGTGGGATCAAATTTATCGGAACTCGGATATCACGGCAGCACCTGCAACGGTTTTAAGGCAAAATGCCTGTTTATTGCCGACCCAAGGCACGGCTTTGGATTTGGCCTGTGGATTGGGTGGCAATGCGCTGTTTCTGGCGCAGCATGGCCTTGAAACACAAGCTTGGGATATTTCCCCAGTGGCGTTGGCTAAATTAGACGATAAATCACAGTCTGCCGGCCTGCACATTCAGACAAAACCGGTTAAAATAACACCCGAAACATTTTCACATCAGGCGTTTGATGTCATTGTGGTGAGCCGTTTTCTGGATCGATCGTTGGCATCGGCCATTTTGGACGCCTTAAACCCGGATGGCTTATTATTTTATCAAACCTTTGTTGTTGATAAATTGACCCGTTCCGGCCCATCAAATCCCGATTATCTACTGCAACGGAATGAATTGTTAACGCTGTTTGAGGCATTGACCCTGGTTTATTACCAGGAGCTTTCCCGTATTGGCGATTTGAATGCCGGGAATCGAGATGAAGCCTTATTTATTGGCCAAAAAACATAGAAACAGACCATGATTGAAAACCTGAATCCAAAACAATGCTGGGAATTGCTTCAACAAAATCCACAAGCCGTTTTAATTGATGTCAGAACAGCGATTGAACATAGCTTTGTCGGCCATCCACCAGGCGCCGTTCATATTGCCTGGAAAGAATTTCCCGGCATGCAGTCAAACCCTGATTTTATCGAGCAGCTAAAACAAACAGTTCCCGATAAGACGGCCCCTGTCCTGTTATTATGTCGCAGTGGCCAACGATCATTGGCGGCTGCACAAGCCTTAGAGGCGGAAGGCTATCAGCATTTGATCAATATCGTCGATGGCTTTGAAGGGCCGTTGGATGACAACAAGCACCGCGGCACGCTTGGCGGTTGGCGCTATGAAGGACTACCCTGGGAACAGAGTTAATCCACCTTTCTTTTTAACCTCGCTGTATTTTTAGCTACTTATTATATTTTTAAACGTGATAGAAAAACTCAGAAACATTGCCATTATTGCGCACGTTGACCACGGTAAAACCACGTTGGTCGATCAATTATTACAACAATCCGGTACCTTTGCCGCCCATGAAAAAGTCGATGAACGCATCATGGACTCAAACGATTTGGAAAAGGAACGCGGCATTACCATTTTGTCTAAAAATACAGCGATCGACTGGAATGGCTACCATATCAATATCGTTGATACGCCAGGACATGCTGATTTTGGCGGCGAAGTCGAGCGCGTATTATCCATGGTGGATTCAGTCCTGTTATTGGTCGATGCCGTTGATGGCCCAATGCCACAAACCCGTTTTGTGACACAGAAAGCCTTCGCCATGGGTTTGAAACCCATTGTCGTGATTAATAAAATCGACCGCCCGGGTGCTCGCCCTGACTGGGTGATCGATCAAACCTTCGATTTATTCGATAAACTGGGCGCAACCGATGAGCAACTGGATTTTCCGATTGTGTACGCCTCAGCCTTAAATGGCTATGCCAGCCTGAGTGACGATGTGACAGAAGGTAATATGACGCCTTTGTTTGAAACCATCGTCGAGCAAGTCAGCCCGCCCGATGTCGATGTCGATGGGCCGTTCCAGATGCAAGTGATTACATTGGATTATAATTCTTATGTCGGCGTCATTGGCATTGGCCGAATCAAACGCGGTACGGTCAAGGTCAACATGCCATTGACCATTATCGATCATGAAGGCAATACCCGCTCAGGCCGTATGTTGCAGATTTTTGGTTTTCATGGTCTGGAGCGGGTGCCGGTACAACAGGCATCGGCGGGTGATATTATTGCCTTTACCGGTATTGATAAATTGCAGATTTCAGATACCTTGTGTGACCCTGAGGCCGTAGAACCATTGCCGGCCCTATCGGTGGACGAACCGACCGTCAGCATGACATTTCAGGTCAATAACTCGCCGTTTGCCGGCAAAGAAGGCAAGTTTGTCACCTCCCGGCAAATTCGTGAGCGTCTGGAAAAGGAATTGCAGCATAATGTCGCCTTGCGGGTGGAAGATACCGATGATCCCGATAAATTCAAGGTTTCCGGTCGCGGTGAACTACACCTGTCTATCCTGATTGAAAATATGCGGCGGGAAGGTTTTGAGCTGGGCGTGTCGCGCCCTGAAGTCATCATCAAAGAAGTCGATGGCGAAAAACAGGAACCTTTTGAAATGGTCACGATTGAGGTGGAAGAAATTCATCAAGGCGCGATCATGGAAAAACTGGGGGAACGAAAAGGTGACTTGCTGAACATGGTGCCGGATGGTAAAGGCCGGATCCGGCTGGAATACATGATGCCGTCACGGGGGTTGATCGGTTTTCAGACCGAATTTATGACAGCAACCTCAGGTTCTGGTCTGCTCTATCATGTCTTTGATCATTATGGCCCGATGAAAGCGGGTGAAGTCGGCTCTCGGCAGCGTGGCGTGTTGATTTCCATGGTAACGGGCAAAGCTCTGGCCTATGCTTTGTTCAACCTGCAAGACCGTGGTGAATTATTCCTTGAGCATGCCGATGAAGTTTATGAAGGCATGTTGGTCGGTATTCATTCCCGTGCCAACGACCTGGTCGTCAATCCGACCAAAGCCAAACAGCTTACCAATATCAGGGCAGCTGGCACCGATGAAGCGCTGACCTTGACGCGCATTCAGAAAATGACCCTGGAGCAGGCACTGGAATTTATCGATGATGATGAACTGGTGGAAGTGACGCCAAAATCGATCCGCTTGCGTAAAAAATTATTGACCGAAAACGAACGCAAACGCGCCTCCCGACCGAGCTGATCGCTGAACGATTTACGGCAAAAATTAAAAAGGCCCAAATGTTTTTAAGCATTTGGGCCTTCGTCACTATTCAGAGTTCCCTGTTATTTGACACCCTCATCCCATCCTTCTCCCAAAGGGGGAAGGCGATATTGTGAGGGGCTCTGAATATTTTAAAGCGACTGATCAGTTTTCTTGATCGGTCGATACCGGCAAACGTTTTTCCAGCTCGGCGACTTGTTTTTCCAAGGCCTCCAGCTTGGAGCGCGTTTTTGCCAGCACGCCTTTCTGGACGTCAAATTCTTCCCGCGTAACCAGATCAAGCTTGTCCAGTGCAGATTGCAAGATGGCGCGGAAACTTTTTTCCATTTCATCTTTAATCTGGCTCAAGCCGGGGGGCAAAGCGCCGCTTAATTTAGTGGCAATGTCTTCTATCGCTTTTGGATCAAACATAATGTTACTCGTCGTAAAGTTTAAGTATTGGGGGCAAATGTTCCCGGCAGATTTTCTCGGTGTCTGCGGGAGTTAAGGGTAAATCAGTCAGATTGCAATGGTAATGGCTGTCAATTTCTGCAAAATGTTGACAGGTTTTACACAAGCCAAACGATTTCGATTGATTAGCCTGTTGCAAAGCCGTCAAGGTTTTCACCAGGGCATCCTCAATCGATGTAAATTTTTCGGCGGCAATGTCTTTATCAATACGATCAAACAATTCAATTGAGGAAAAGTTTGCGACCAGTTGCTGACCGGCTTCGGTCAGCGCTAAATGAACAACGCGCATATCATCAGCATCTGCGCGTTTTTCAATATAGCCTTTTCGCACCAGAATCTGAATGGATTGAGACACGGTGCCTTTGGTCAATCCCAGGTATTCGGTGATAGAGGCCGGCGTATCGCTGAATTTATTGCATTGCGCCAGGTATTCCAGAATTTGACCGTGAACCGGCTGCAGTCCATAAACGGCAAATTGTTTACGTTCTTCCGATCGAATCAAGGTGCTGATTCGATCAATGAGATATAGGGTTTTTCTTGCATACATAATTTTATTCTAGCATAAAAGAAAATGCTTAACCCAGCTTTGCCATTGACGCGCCATAAATCTATATATTATTTATCAATAACTTAGGGTATTGATACCTTGAATTTCCAGAAAAATCAACTTAAATTCGAATAGCTTGTTTAAAAAACTCCGGCTGTGCCTTGCTGGCCTGGTGAATGTCAGCATTGTAATAGTGTGTGGCAAAAGTTTTTTGTTCAGCATCGTGGCGACGAAAATCAGATAAATCAGATTTTCCCGCCAGGGTGGCGCTCCACCAGCCGGAAGGATAGACACATTGCGGAAAAAACAGGGTTTGTAAGTGAGAAAATCCCGCCTTGTGCATCGCGCCGCGCATATCGGCTAACAGTTTTAGATGGTACAAGGGGGATTCACTTTGCTGAATGACGATGCCGTTGTCACTCAGGCAATTAAAACAATCCCGATAAAAATCTTCACTGAACAGACCTTCAGCCGGCCCTACCGGATCAGTACTGTCGACGATGATAATGTCGACGCTGTTTGGTGCAGCCTGTTTAACCCACTGAATACCGTCAATAAACTTGAGTTCTGCACGAGGGTCGTGATTCGATTCACACAGCGCCGGAAAATATTGTTCAGACAGCCGCGTTACGCGTTCATCAATATCAATTTGCACCACACGCTCGACGCCGGGATGTTTGAGGACTTCTTTCAAGGTGCCGCAATCGCCACCGCCGATAATCCAGATATTTTTTGGGTCGGGATGGGTAAACAGCGCGGTGTGGCTCATCATTTCATGATAGAAAAAATTATCCCGGTCGGTCAGCATGACATAACCGTCGATTACCATCAGATTGCCGAATTTTTCGGTTTCATAGATTTCCAGAAACTGAAAATCCGACTGTTCTTCGTGTAATTTTTGTTTGATTTTTAGCGAAAACGCTGAACCTTCACTGGGGACAGGTTCAGTAAACCATGACTCATCAAGCATCTTTGATTCCTGAATAATGGGTTAAGTTTTGTTTAAATAATCCTGACATAAATACAGCGCCGCAATTGAACGGGCTTCGGTGCATTCGCCCGAGGCGAGTAATGCCGGGAGATTATCCAGCTTCCAGGGGACAACGTCCAGTTCTTCGGGTTCATCGCCGCTTAATTTGCTGGGATACAGGCCTTCGGCGATGACCACATCGATACAATGTTCCATATATGCCGGTGCCAGTGATAAAGCGGTCAGATGATGAAGTTTATGTGCCGCATAGCCGGCTTCTTCCTGCAATTCCCGATTAGCAGCGGTCAGGCAATCCTCCCCGGCATCGAGTTTACCTTTGGGAAGCCCCAGTTCATAACGGTGTAAGCCGGCGGCATATTCTCTGACCAGCAAGACCGTTTCCGAGTCAAGCAAGGGCACAATCAGGACGGCACCATGACCTTTTCCACGGATCAGGCGTTCGTATTCACGCTGTTCACCATTTTGGAATTTCAGTGACAGTGATTCGACGCTAAATTGACGGGTTTGGACAATGGTTTTTCGGTGTAAAATCTCAGGTTTTTTGTGCATCAATGATCGTTATTAAATGCCGTTACCAGATTCCGGCGTTAAGGATTCAGGTACAATATAACAGCATAATCAACCGATAACATCAATGGATTTTTTGTGACCATAAACGATTGGAGTACACAGGACGCTGAGCGCTTGTATGCCGTTCCATTCTGGGGCGAGGGTTATTTTTCGATTAACGCGGCAGGCCATGTTTGTGTCAAGCCGCGACAAGATACTGAAACCCGGATTGATTTGTTTGAGGTCGCGCAGGCCTTAAAACAACGGCCGCTGTCGTTCCCGGTATTACTGCGTTTTCCCGATATATTGCGCGACAGAATTTTTCAATTGCACAAGGCCTTTCAGGAAAGCTGCAAGCGGCATGATTATGGCGGGCAATATCTGCCGGTTTATCCGATTAAGGTCAACCAGCAAGGGACGGTGGTGGAAAATATCATCGCCGCCAAAAATATTGGTTTGGAAGCGGGGAGTAAACCCGAGTTACTGGCGATTCTAGGCTTATGCAGGCACGGTGTCATTGTCTGCAATGGTTACAAAGACGGAGCCTATATCCGCATGGCGCTGATCGGTCAGAAAATGGGCCAAACGGTGTTCATTGTGATCGAGAAACCTTCGGAGCTGGCGCTGATTTTGCAGCAAGCAGCTGAACTCGGCGTTGAACCCTGCTTGGGTATCAGAATTCGGCTGTCTACCATCAGTGCCGGAAAATGGCAAAACAGCGGTGGCGAGAAATCCAAATTCGGCCTCCATCCAGGCGATGTGCTGGCCGTGATCGAACGCTTGAAACAGGCTGGAAAGCTGGATATTTTACGCTTGATTCATTTTCATATGGGTTCGCAAATCGCCAATATTCACGATATCAAACGCGCGCTGAAAGAAGCCAGTCAGTTTTTTGTGCAGTTACGACGATTGGGGGTTCCAATTACCACGATTGATGTCGGCGGTGGTTTGGGGGTGGACTATGATGGCAGTCATTCGCGCCGGGAATGCTCGGCAAACTACAGCCTGGCCGAATATGCCGATAATATCGTCGCCACCTTTGCTGAATGCTGTCAAAAACAGGGATTACCCCAACCGGATATCATTACCGAGTCGGGGCGCGCGATTACGGCGCATCATGCGGTATTGATTACCAATGTCGCCGAGGTGGAACGCTATCCTGAAAAAACGGCACAAGATATGGATTGCTCCCAGCCTAATCTGTTGGAAACCTGGCATAACGTACAGTTTGAAATCAGCGAGGCCCGGCAAATGTTTGTCCAGGGTGATATTGATTTGCATGGGCTGGCGCAGCACGAACAGCAGTATATTCAAGCGATACAGAGGATTCGTCAGTCGCTGGATGTGTCGATTTACAGTCACCGCGAAATTTTGCAGGAACTCGATGAAAAGCTGGCCGACAAGTTTTTCTGTAATTTTTCCCTGTTTCAGTCGATGCCGGATGCCTGGGGTATTGAGCAGATATTCCCGATTTTGCCGATTCACCGACTGGATGAGAAACCTGAGCGCAGGGCGGTGATTCAGGACTTAACCTGTGATTCCGATGGCCGGGTGGATTTTTATGTGGAACGGCAGAATATCGAAAAAACATTGGCGGTGCATACACTGAAAGCGAATGAAATTTATTTGATTGGCTTTTTTATGCTGGGCGCCTATCAGGAAATTCTGGGTGATATGCATAATCTTTTTGGCGACACCCATTCTGTCAATATCGAACTGACGGAAGACGGTTATCGCATGAGCGATTTTCTGGAAGGTGAGCATGTCAGTGATTTGCTCGATTATGTTCACATCAATCGACAAACCTTGCAGCAGGCCTATACGGAAAAATTGCAAACCAGCGCAGTATCATCCGCCGAAAAAGAACGCTATCTAAACGAATTGTTACACGGCTTGAAAGCCTATACATATCTGGAGAAATAAGATGCAAGCAGGCATGATTGGACTCGGCGCTATGGGGGTTGGCATGGCCAGCAATCTGGCACAGGCCGGTTTTTTACAGGGTGTTTATAATCGTACGCAACACAAGGCCGAAACATGGGCTCAAACATTGGCTTGTCGGCATTATGCTACGATTTCTGAGCTGGCTGCCGACTGCAATGTGGTGTTTCTATGCGTCTCAGCCGATGTCGATGTCTTAGAGGTTGTTGAACAGATTCAGCAGGCCGCCAAACCCGGAACGATTGTAGTCGATATGTCCACGGTCAGCGTCGACACAGCGCGGCAGGCCGCGGCAAAATTGGCAGAAAAACAGATTGCCTTTCTCGATGCCCCCGTTTCAGGCGGCGTGGAAGGCGCTAAAAACGCTAAATTGGTGATGATGGTCGGTGGTGACGAAGCGGTATTGGATAAGGTACGCCCACTCCTTATGGCGATGAGTCAGCGCATCGCCTACATGGGGCCAACCGGCAGTGGTCAGGCGACAAAGGCGGTAAACCAGATTATGGCGGCCGGCATCAATCAGGCCGTCAGCGAAGCCTTAATTTTTGGTCAGACCCAGGGACTTGATATGGATAAGGTGATTGATGTCATTTCAGGCGGTGCTGCGGGAAACTGGTTTTTACAGCATCGCGGGCCAACAATGATAAAAAACAGCTTTAAACCGGGATTTAAAGTGGCTTTGCATCATAAAGATTTAACCATTTGCCGGCAAATGGCTGAACAGAAACAATTGACCTTGCCATTGCTTGAAAAAACACTTCAGGATTATCAGGATTTGATCGCGCAAGGTTTTGGCGAAGAAGATATTTCTGCTCTGTACCGGCTGAAGAAAAATCTGGAGTAACACCAAAATCCTGGAAAAACGCTATTTTCCGCAGCAGCGTTTATATTTTTTGCCGCTGCCGCATGGACAGGTTTTGTTCTTGCCTTCGTTGACTTGCTGGTTGGCACGGGAAACCGATTTAACCAGGCCATCCATATAAAACCAACGTCCGTTCTTGAACACAAAACGGCTGATTTCATGCATGACATACGGCTCGCCATCCAGGGTGTAATGGGCTTTGAATTCGATAAGTCCTTTTTTATCGTTTATCGCGCCCTTCTTGCATTGAATAATGTCCAGCTGCGTCCAAACAACATCACCTTCTTTGGAAAAGTCAATAAATTTCGGCTTTTTCGTGCTAGCATCATCCCAGGTGGCGAGTAAATAGGCTTCATTTTTCTGGGCGTAGGCGGTAAAGCGCGAACGCATCAGTGCTTCAGCAGTCGTTGGATGGTCTTTGTGCGCAATGAAGCGCTGGCAACAGTTGGCACTGTTCAGGCCTGAACCACATAAACAGCTTGAATTATCCATCCAATGTTACCCTATCGTGTCCCATAAACGACAATGGTTTTGCCGTGCGCGCTGATCATACCTTTGTCCTGTAATTCTTTTAATACACGACCCGCCATTTCTCTGGAACAACCAACAATGCGGCCAATTTCCTGGCGGGTAATGTAAATTTGCATGCCTTCCGGGTGGGTTATGGCATCGGGTTCTTTGGCCAGGTCCATCAAGGTTCGAGCAATGCGGCCTTCAACATCCATAAAGGCCAAGTCACGATATTTACGGCTGGTAATCAATAAACGGGATGAGATTTGTTCACCCAACATATAAAGGATATCGGCCGCATAATCACGCATCTCCCGTTTTAAAGCCAGGTGGAGGCGATCATAGGAGATCTCTGCGAGTTGACATTTGCATCGGGTTTTAACGGTGACTTTACGGATTTCGCCACCTTTGAAAACCCCGACTTCACCAATAAATTCATGCTTGTTTAAATACGCCAGAATCAATTCACGGCCGGATTCATCTTCTACGCTGACACTGACCGAGCCATCAAGGATAAATAATAATTTATCGCCCTCATCACCTGGACGAATAATAGTCTTTTTAGCCGGATATGAGCGGGTATGGCAGAGGCGTAAAAACTGTTCTAAAGCTTCAGTGTTGATCATATTTTCAGTTATCAGAGCCATAAATGTTTATTACCGTTTAATAAATAGCAGATTACTCGTTTTTTGCAGCGTTTTTGATGTGACTGTCGTTTTGTTTAAAGCGTATGGAATACGTTAATATCCCGATTTTTGGGATACATTGCAATAGTCATCTGAAAAAAGCAATAAAAACACGCCAGTCATTGTAAAATTATACCCTTTGCATATGATATTTGGGCAACCCTGCGATTACTTTTGTCGAGGGCAAGGCGAAAAAGCGAGCTGGCGTGACTGAATTTTATATGTTTAGAGTAATATAACCTTTTTTACAGGAAAATCTATGCAAGCAACAATTAAATGGGTCGATGGCCGTATGTTTGTCGGTGAATCAGGTAGTGGTCATGCCGTAGTTATGGATGGCCCGCCGGATCATGGGGGTCGCAATATGGGAATTCGGCCTATGGAAATGATTTTATTGGGCTTAGGCGGCTGCTCGTCATTCGATGTGGTCGAAATTTTGCAGAAAGGACGTCATGATATCGTCGATTGCACGGCGGAAGTGACCGCCGAACGGGTCAATGCCGTACCTAGCGTATTCAGTAAAATTCACCTACATTTTAAACTAAGTGGCAATGATCTGAAGCCTGCTGCCGTTGAGCGTGCGGTTAAATTATCGGCGGAAAAATATTGCTCTGCCTCTATTATGTTGTCCAATTCTGTCGACATCACGCATAGTTATGAGGTCGTTGAACAATAACGCACAGGTAGCGGAGATAAAGATTGGAAAAATTACAATTACATGGCTTTAACAATTTAACCAAGTCGTTGAGTTTTAATATTTATGATATTTGTTATGCGCCTGAAAAGCAGCAGAAAAATTACATCGAATATATCGATGAAGCTTATAACGCCGATCGATTAACGCAAATTTTAAGGGACGTCACCGAAATTATCGGTGCTAAAATCCTAAATATCGCGCATCAGGACTATGAACCACAGGGCGCCAGCGTCACCTTGTTGATTGCTGAAGATGAGGTGATACCTTCCGGCATGTTGACAGAATCGCCCGGCCCTTTGCCTGAGGCTGTTGTAGCACATTTAGACAAAAGCCATATTACCGTTCATACTTATCCTGAATGCCATCCGGATAATAGCATCAGCACCTTTCGTGCCGATATTGACGTCGCAACATGTGGCCAGATTTCGCCATTAAAGGCCTTGAATTATCTGATACACAGTTTTGAATCCGATATCGTTATCATGGATTATCGGGTGCGAGGGTTTACGCGCGATGTTTTTGGGCAGAAACATTTTATTGATCACAGCATCGATTCAATTCAGAACTACATTGCGGATGATACCAAGAATCGCTATCAGATGATCGATGTGAATGTGTATCAGGAATATATTTTCCATACCAAGATGATGTTAAAAGAGACGAGTCTTGAAAATTACTTGTTTGAGAAGCAAACGGCTCTGAACGAAGCAGAAAAACAAAGGATTCAGGCACAGCTGGAAAAAGAAATGAGAGAAATATTTTATGGGCGGAATATCTGATATCGAATTAGATTTATGAGCATTTCAATTGGCTAAAATCCAATTTACGGGATTTCAGCATGCGTTTAGGCGAGTGTAAATATGAGATTTTTTGTAACTACTCTGCGAAGCTGAGTAGTTACGACTGGTTTTTTAATTGAACAATCAGAACATATAAAATTAGCCGATATTGTATTGTTGGCGCGTTATCATAGCTTGCTTGATGGCTCATTGAAGACACAACTGCCTCCAATTACCGCATTGCCCAGTTTCTCACATTTAGAAAATGGCGCATTGACAGCGGATAAATCACTGAAGATACTGGTGGATGCACAGCAACAAGTCCGTCAGGCGATGCAAATATTCCCACAGACCCGATAAGGATAAAGCAATGACCCAGAAAAAAAGAATCCTCATTATTGGCGGTGTTGCAGGTGGCGCTTCTTGTGCGGCAAGATTACGTCGTTTATGTGAGTCGTGTGAAATCATCCTGCTTGAGAAGGGTGAATATGTTTCATTTGCCAATTGTGGCTTACCTTATTATGTCGGCAATGTGATTACGGAACGTAAAGATCTGATTGTCGCGCCACCTGAGCGATTTGAGCAGCGTTTCAATATTCGGGTCAAAACCTGCCACGAAGTGACCGAAATCGATCGTCAGCATAGAATCATCCGAGGCAATAATCTTGCACAAGGCGGCCGCTTTGAATTGAGCTATGATGCCTTGGTGCTGGCGACCGGTGCAAATCCTGTCAAGCCGCCTTTGGCAGGCATTGATTTACCTGGAATAGGCAGCCTCAGAACCATCCCGGACAGTCAGCGCCTGAAACAGGCAGCAGAGCAAGCGCAGCACGCCGTGATTATTGGCGGCGGCTTTATTGGCCTGGAAATGATTGAAAACCTGTCAAGACAGGGGCTTCAGATTACTGTGATTGAGCGTGGCGAGCAAGTGATGTCGCCATTAGACCCGGAAATGGCCAGTTATGTTAAAAACGGTCTGGCTAACCATGCGGTGACCTTGAAACTGAATACACAGGTAACAGCATTCAGCGAGGTAAGCGATAAATTGCAGGTGCATTGTGAGCATCAAACCCTGATTGAAACCGATATGGTGTTATTGTCCATCGGTGTGAAGCCGGCATCGGCGTTGGCTCGGCAAGCCGGATTGGCTTTAGGCGATTCGGGAGGGATTCGGGTGACAGCACAACAAAGAACCAGTGATCCTGCTATCTGGGCTGTCGGTGATGTCGTTGAAAATGAAGATACTGTATTGCATGACTATCATCCGCTTCCTTTAGCAGGACCTGCCAACCGACAAGGGCGAATCGCAGCGTCTTCAATTTTGGAGTCTTTTCACCCGTTAGCGCAAAGAAAGCAAAGTTTTCGGGGTGTGCAAGGCACGGCTGTTTGCAAAGTATTTGAATTGACCGTTGCACTGACCGGCGCTAACGAAAAAAACTTACGACGCAACGCGATTCCGTATCAAGCCATTTATTTACATCCGGGACACCATGCCGGCTATTTTCCCGGTGCGAAACCGATTCATCTCAAGCTGTTGTATAGCCCAGGCGACGGTACAATTTTAGGTGCCCAAGCCATTGGCGAGGCCGGCGTCAGTCGCAGAATTGATGTGATTGCTATGGCCATGCAGATGGGCGGAACCGTGTTTGACCTGGAAGAGGCTGAATTATGTTATGCGCCGCAATTTGGTGCTGCAAAAGATCCTGTCAATCTGGCCGGTATGATTGCCGCTAATCACTTGCGGCACGACCTGCAGTTGGCGGATTGGCGAGAACTTAACCTAAGCAATCATCAATTGCTGGATGTTCGATCCGAAGCGGAATATCAGACTGAACACATTAAACACGCTATCAATATCCCATTGGAGCAACTCAGAGAAAAATACAGTCTGTTAGCAAATGACAAGCCGGTTTGGGTCGTCTGCGGCGTCGGTCAACGCGCCTATTATGCTGTCAGATTGTTGATGCAGCAGGGCTTTGATGTCAAAATCTTATCCGGCGGCATGCAAACCTGGCGTGCATTTTGCGATGCGGGCATGCTTGATTACTGAATTTCCAATACACAACCTCTATGTCATTACAAGATCAACTTTTAAAAGCCGGCCTGGTCAATCAGCACAAAGCCAAACAAGTGAAGACACAAAAGCGCAAACAGGCCAAGCAGAAAAATAAATCAGCCGATCAGACAGAAGCGCAACGGCTTGCGCAAGAGGCGCGCGTCAAGCAAATCGAAAAGGATCGGCAATTCAATCAACAGCGTAATCAGGAATCTGAAAAACGCCAACAAGCCAATCAGATTGCGCAGTTGATTGAAACCAACAAGCTTGCCCACGACGAAGATGGCATCCCCTATCGCTTTACCGATGAAAATAAAGTCAAGGCGCTTTATGTCAGCGAGACGATTCGGCAAAAGATTATCTCAGGTAGGCTGGCTATCGTCAGAGCAGGTCAACGTTATGAGGTTGTTGCTTCAGAAGTCGCCGAGAAAATTCGCCAATGTGATGCCTCTGTGGTCGTGGTATTGTTTGATAATAGCGAACAGAAATCAAATGATGACGAAGATGATCCGTATAAAGATTATCAAATTCCCGATGATTTGATGTGGTAGCCGATGTTGTTGACAAAGGCCTGTCGGTCATTATTAATACAAAAAAGGCGCACCATCAAGATGCGCCTTTTTGTATGAATGATGTTCCGTTTTTGGAACGTATTTAGATACTTAAAAGCTTACAGCTTGTCAGCATTGTCAGCCAGGTACTGAGCAACACCATCAGGACTTGCGTCCATACCCGATTCGCCTTTATGCCAACCGGCGGGGCACACTTCGCCATGTTCTTCGTAGAACTGTAAGGCATCAACCATACGCAGCATTTCATCCATGTTACGGCCTAATGGCAGGTCGTTGACAACCTGATGGCGGACAACGCCGTTCTGATCGATCAGGAAGCTGCCACGGAAAGCGACGCCGCCTTCAGATTCAACATCGTAGTTTTTGCAAATTTCATGGGTGATATCAGCCGCCATGGTGTAACGGACAGGACCAATACCCCCTTCATTGACAGGTGTATTACGCCATGCGTTATGGGTGAAATGAGAGTCGATAGAAACAGTGATGACTTCAACACCACGGCTTTTGAATTCATCAATACGATGATCCAATGCGATCAATTCACTTGGACATACAAAGGTAAAATCCAGTGGATAGAAAACAATAACCGCATATTTACCACGAGTTGCTTCAGCAAAGTTGAATGAATCAACAATCTGGCCGTCACCTAAGACTGCGGGAACGGTAAAATCAGGGGCGGGTTTACCTACTAGAACGCTCATTTACTCTCTCCGATTATTTTTACAAAACAATGATTTACAGCATATTCGCATAAACATCTGTATGCGATTCAAATATTCTACACCAAAATAGTAGGGATTAGCGCACAAAATATCAACTTTTACTTGATTATTTTCATTTTTTGGCGATAATTTGTAGTCAATAAATTACATAAATAGCAATTTAAGTCAGTTGCTTCTATTTAACATCGTCAACCCAAGGTGGTTGTTATTATAAAAAAGACATAAATACTATGGCAAAAGTAAAACATATTACTGAGCCGGATGCGTTCGGCTATCAAGTTCGAATCGTAAGGCGTGGAAAAGAAAACAGTCGCTACTTTTCACATAAACTGTGGGGGAACAAAAACAAATCCCTGCAAGCGGCAATCGCCTGGCGCGATCAAATGCTCGTGGTTTTAAAAGGGAGCCGAACACGCTTTTTAAAGCCGCCTAAAAACAAAACCACAACCGGGATAACCGGTGTCTCCAGAACCATCAAATATGATCATCGTAAAGATAAAAGCTATCTTTGCTATACCGTTTTCTGGGTAAAGGACAATAAATCGCGCAATAAGACCTTTCAGGTCGGGAATGTCGAAACGGTTACCGCAGACGACGAACTGCACGCCTTTAGAACCGCCCGTTTATTCCGCCATTGCTACGAACATGCCATCGATCACGATTTACCCTTTGATGACAGTGTCTTTGCAGGCTGGAAGAAAAAGCGCCTGTACGAAGATGCAGCGCTGAATGCGGTATATTAACTAAGATAGTAATCCTGAACAGGAGCGATGCGCGGACAAAGACAGGCGTCACAGATACCATACCATCTGCCTGTTTTTCATTTCGACTTTGATTTACACGGCATCGCTGTCATGCCGAGTCCATGTATTATGATGTGTGCATTTTTGTAAGCGCATTATGTGGATTTTTCAGATCGTAAATAATTAACCCACTGGCGGGCGGTTTTTTGCTGTTTGCGATATTTTTCCGCCCGCTGAAAGGCCTTAAGCGCGGCCTGCCGGTGACCCGCCTCATACTGGCTGATGCCTAACAACACATAAGCCTGACCAGGATGTCTTAGTCGGCCTTTTTGTAAAGCCTTTTGGGCGGCTACGATGGCTTTCGGCCAGTTTTCCTGTTCAACATAAATTTGCGCCAATTGCAGATAAAGTTTGCCTTTCGGACTCAGCGCTGACGCTTTATTGAGCGCGGTGATAGCCAAATCGGATTCTTTGGCCATTTGCCAGATATTAGCCAGGGTTTCCCAGTTTTTCGCTGTCTGCCGGATACTGCCATTTTTAAAGCCTTGTTGCAGCAGTCTGCCGGCTTTATAGGGATCGCCGATATAGCTGATGAGGTTGATGAGGTTCAACTGTTCTTTTTCGCTTCTTAAGTGTCCGCTCAAGTAACGTAAATATTGTACACTGGCCGCTTTTTTATAGTGCTTGAGTTGCTGTAGAACTGATGCGTATTGCGCCCAATAGGTATCATTGTCAGGGTACAACTGCATCAGTTTTTTCAAAAGTCTGGCGGCACTGCGATAATCATCCAATTCATAATAGAGCGCTAGGTTCAGTTGATACCAGGTTTGCTGGGGCTTTTTGCTTTGCTGAATGGCGCGTTTAATATGCGGTAAGGCGTTGCGGTATTGTTTGAGCTGCGCGTAAGCATTGGCCAGCATCGCCTCGGTTTCGGCGTCGAGATGGCGGGTTTGGGGGAATGTCTTAATCGCCAGTGCATATTGCTCGGTCGCCATATACAGCTGAGCCAGATTAAGCCGGGCTTGCAGGGTTTGTTCGAGCGGCAAGGCATTCAGCGCCAAGGCTTGTTTGAGCGTGTTGGCCGCAAGACGATAGTTTTCCTGCAAGGCATACAGCGAAGAGAGTGAGCGCAAAACGACAGCTCTCTCGTAACCATCGACATTTTTTAGCAATTGTTTAAGCGCTTGTCTGGCATTTGAGTAAGCCTTTTTGCCAATCTGTTTTTCAACCTGAGATAATTTTTTATACACAAAAGGCGAAACAGAGGGCGCTTTTTGCTTTGCGGCAACGCTATTGAAAGCGATAAAAAAGACTAGCAGTAACAGCCGGATGCTCATTTTTTTAATTTGAATTTGAGGGTTTGTACCGCACGTTGTTCAAAAGCAACGCCGTCGATAATTTTAGGTTTAAACTTCCATCTACGAATGGCTTTCAATGCGGCGCGATCAAAAATATTGGGCGGCTGTGAAGCCACAACAACAGGGTCTTTGACCGTGCCTTGTTCGGTTATGGTAAATTCAATTTTTACCCAGCCTTCAATTTTTCGCCGCGCAGCACGCATGGGGTAGCGCGGTGGAATTCTGACCAGCGGAATGACGTTGGTGCTGATTTTTCCTTGTCCCATTTGCACCCCGGCTACGACAGAGCCGGCAAAGCGACCACTATTCAATGGAATATTCAATGCCGGCATATTCATCTGCAGCGACGTGGCCTGAGGATTGATGGCATTGCTTTGAACCGTGTTGACGACCGGCTGCGGAGGTGGTGGTTGTTTTTCAGGCGGTGGCTCTTTTAGTTTACGTTGTTTAATCTGCGGCGGCTTGCTGTCTTTTTTCAGACGAACAAATTCTGTCATCTGCAAATCGATGACTTTTTGCTTTTTGTGGTGGTCGGTTTCGATCATCCATTGCATGAGCCAAAATACGGCAAATGCCAGAATCAGGCTAAGGCCTAAGGCAAGTAACAGACGTTTCACGGGCTGCCGACCTCAGTTGCAATGGCTGCATTGGTGATGCCCGCCAGACGGACTTGATCCATGACTTGCGTCAGCCGGTCTACCGTGGCGTTTTTGTCCGCGGCGATGATGACCGAGCCGAGCGGATTTTCCGCATGCAAACGGGCAACATTAGCTCTGACGGCCCGAATATCCACTTGTCGTTTATCAATCCACACATCGCCATTGGCCTTGATGGCAACGATAATATGGCCATGTTCTTTGCGGGTTGCAGTTTGCGCCGTCGGACGATTCACGTCGATACCGGATTCTTTGACAAAGGATGTGGTGACGATGAAAAAGATGAGCATGATGAAGACAATGTCCAACATCGGTGTCATGTCGATGTCGGCATTTTGTTCACCATTGGAACGATAAGATTTACGACGCATAAGGATCAGTGGGTTTGCAGGGAATCGGTTAAGTGATGGGTTTCGTCATCAATGCGCTGCTCGAGCAAGCGGTTGAAATACAAACCGCCAATGGCAATCACCATACCCGCCATCGTGGTAATCGTGGCCTGGGAGATGCCGGCGGCCATGGCTCTGGGGTTGCCATTTCCAGTGATAGCCATGGTGTCAAAAACATGAATCATGCCCGTCACGGTGCCCAATAAACCCAGCAGTGGGCTTATTGCCGTCAGCATTTTGATGATCGGCATGGTTTTGCGCATATCCACCACCGCCTGGGAAATCAGGTAACGACGGAAATAACGGGCATACGGCGATTTTTTATCGTGCCGCTGCTGCCAGCTTTTTAAATAGTGCTGATAACGTTTTGGATAATCAAGTTTGAAAAATAAAAGGCGCTCAATAATCAAAAACCATAACAGAACGGACACCCATAAAATCACGGACAGGATGATACCGCCGGCTTGTAAAAATTCACGAATCAATTCAATTTGTTCAAACATAAACTGCATTATTTTCCCAGTCTGCGGGTGATGATACCCGCGCTTTGTTCGTCAAGAACCTGGACCAATACACGACTGCGCGCGACCATCAGGCTATGTAAAAACAATAAAGGGATGGCAACGCATAAGCCCAGCATCGTCGTGACCAAGGCTTGAGAAATACCACTGGCCATCAATTTTGGGTCGCCGGTGCCAAACAAACTGATGGCCTGAAAGGTGGCAATCATGCCGGTCACGGTGCCGAGCAGCCCGAGCAGTGGCGCCACAGCAGTCACTAATTTAACCAACGACAGTCCTTTTTCCAGTTCCGGCACTTCGCGGGTCAGCGCTTCATCGAGAATCAGTTCCAGCGTTTCGGTATCTTCGTGCTTATTTTGTTCGATCATTTGCAAAATACGGCCAAGCGGGTTGTCATCGCGCACTTCTTCGCTCTGCAGCTGTTGCTCTATTTTTTTGCCAATCAGCCCGAGCATCAGCAGACGATACAAGGCATAAAGCAAGCCGAAGGCACCAAGCCCCAGAATGATATAACCAATAATGCCGCCTTGATTGATGCGCTCAACAACATTGGGTTCTTGCACCAGCATGCTGAGGATGACGCCGCGGGTCGGATCAATGCCTAAGGCAACCGGGCCTGTTTTAGCCTGGATAAATTGTTTGGCCAGATCGATATATTTATCATCTGGTTGCCGGGCTAATTCGATCAAGCGGTGAATATCGTGATCGTATTGTAAATAATGCCCATTCGAGGCCAGAACATTGAAGGCACCGATACGATAAACCTTGGTGGAATGGGTTTCACCACTTGCCGTTTGTATGTCGCTGTCGAAATAAACCACTTCGCCGGCTTCGGTCATTTCCTGTTGCAGCAAAAACCACAGTTCTTCGAGTTGTGTAATGGTGGGCAAGGCTTTGCTGTCGGCCAGTTGTTTCAGTCTTTCCGAGCGGCCAGGCAGCTGCGCCGAAATCACAGAATGCGATAAGTCAACAGCTAAATCACCTGCGGCTTGTCGCGCCACGCCAAATAATTCGCCCAGTTCGCCGCTGCGGTCTTTCAGTTGGCTTTCCAGCCCGGCCAAACGTTTTTCATTTTCTTCCAACTGTGCCTTGAGTTTCTGGCTCAAGGATTTTTGATCATTCAGCTGTGCCTGAGCCTGGTTCAGCAATGCCTGCTGCTGAGTCTTTTCTGCCAAAAAATGGGCTTCACGTTGCCGATTTATTTTGGCTTCGCTGCTGTGTTCCCTCTTTACTTTTTGCAGTAACTGATCCAGATCCAGATGTTTGGCCGAGGCGGACAGGGTTAACACATTGAGGACAATAAAAAGGATAATTTTCATTGTGCCGCCTCCGCTGCAGGAACCGGTAAGGTGAGTAAATCAGGCGCCATTTGTTTGCGCGCAATTCGCAACCCTTTGCTTACCGGACTGCGATATTGGCTATCCAGAACCTGCCATTGCTTGGTTTCTTTATTCCAGAAACCGGTTTCACTGCCGTCGAGTCGTTGAAAATAGAGTGCGATCCGGCCTAAGCGTAAAAAATCAACTGAACTGGTTTTACCGTTCAAGGTAAGGTCACCCCGATAGGCTTCAATGGTCCGGCCAAACTCATTTTCAATTTGATAGGCTTCCAGAATACGGCGGTATTTTTCTGCATTGCTGATATCGGCACGTTGCATCATCTGCTGCAAGCGCTCAATGCGTTGTTTGCGCTCTTCAGGCAGAAAGGGTAAATCTAATGCGACAAATTTCGCCAGATTATCGAGCATGTTTAAAATCAGCGGTACGATTTCCTGCTGGGTGGTATCGATATCGTGTAACTGTTGCTGCAAAGAGGCGAGATCTTGTTGTTGCGACTGCAGCATATCCTGTAGATATTTATTGTACACTTTCAGGCTTTTAGTCTGATGGAGCGCAGCGCGGTATTGGTTTAACATGCTTTGCGTTTTGTCACTGATGCGGTCGATTTTATGTTGCGATTCAGCCGCAGCTTTCAGTGTTTGGGTTTCGACCTGGACGGCTTGTGACAAAGGGTTGGCGGATAAGGCCGGCGCTATGAGCGATGTGAATATCAGCGCCAAATTAAAGCGACGTGTTGTGAAGAAGTCCATATCAAGATAGTCAGATTTAAGAAAAGTCAAGGCTAACATAAATCATAATTATGGTGCTACATTTTTTTGCTTTTAAAACAGCATAAATTGAATAAAACAGGTAAAATAGAGGGCTTTATTGGAGAGTTGGCTGGTCATCAACGCCAGTTAACGCCATTTCATTACTCCGTACCTTTGAATTTATCAACAAACAACCATGTCCAGTCGATCCAATATTGATGATTTAAGAATCATCAAAACGCAAGAAGTTGTGACGCCAACACAGGTCCATTCAGAATTACCCATCAGCGATCAAGCCGTGCAAACCGTGATGGATGCGCGCGCCGAAGCCCATAAAATATTAACTGGGGAAGATGACAGGCTACTGATTGTTGTCGGGCCATGTTCTATCCATGATCCAGACGCAGCGCTTGAATATGCTGAAAAACTCAAAACGCTGAAAACAGAATTAAAAGATGATTTACTGATCATCATGCGCGTATATTTTGAAAAGCCCCGCACCACCGTGGGTTGGAAAGGCTTGATCAATGATCCTGATCTCAATAGCAGCTTCAATATCAATAAAGGCCTGAGAATGGCACGCAAGGTTCTGCTGGGAATTAATAATCTGGGTATGCCGGCGGCGACCGAATATCTGGATTTGATTACCCCCCAATATGTTTCCGATCTGATTTCATGGGGGGCAATTGGCGCACGAACGACTGAAAGCCAGGTACATCGTGAATTGGCTTCGGGGCTGTCTTGCCCGGTCGGCTTTAAGAATGCAACCGACGGTTCATTTAAAATTGCCATCGATGCCATCAAGGCGGCGATGAGTCCGCACCATTTTTTGTCAGTCACGAAAGAAGGTCGTACCGCTATTTTTTCCACGAGTGGCAATGAGGATGCGCATATCATTTTGCGTGGTGGCAAAGATGCGCCAAACTATGATGCAGTGAATGTGGACAAAGTAGCCAAAGGTATGGAGAAAGCCGGTTTAAGAGCCAATATTATGGTTGATTTCAGCCATGCCAACAGTTTAAAACAATTTCAACGACAAATGATTGTCGGTGAAGATGTCGGAGAACAGATTGCGAATGGTGATAAGCGGATCATGGGTATTATGGCGGAAAGCAATCTTAAATCCGGTCGTCAGGATTTGATTGACGGACAGCCTTTAACGTATGGCCAAAGTATTACCGATGGCTGCTTGGGTTGGGATGATTCGGAAACGCTGCTTAATACTATAGCGGAGAAGGTCCGAAAAAGACGTACGGTTGCGGCGTAAACAGGTACAGACGTGGATTTAAATGAGCAATGAGTAAATAAAAATGAAAATAACTGTAAATGGTGAAATTAAATCGTATATTGAAAACGTCACCATCGCTAATATCATTTCTGAATTAGGCTTGCAAGGGAAACGAATTGCCGTTGAATTGAATAAGGAAATCGTACTTTATGATCAGTATGATGCACATCCATTAAATGATGGCGACAGGTTGGAAATTGTTCAAGCTATCGGTGGTGGACAGGATGATAGCTTCACGCTTGCGGGTAAGCAATATCGATCGCGGTTGCTGGTGGGTACCGGTAAATATAAAGATTTGCAAGAAACCCGCCTGGCAATTGAAGCCAGTGGTGCTGAAATCGTCACCGTGGCCATTCGGCGTACCAATATTGGCCAGAACAAAGATGAACCGAATTTGCTGGATATCATTTCACCGGATAAATATACTATTCTGCCTAATACGGCCGGCTGTTTTACGGCAGAAGATGCGGTCAGAACCTGCCGCCTGGCGCGCGAATTATTAGGTGGCCACACACTGATCAAACTGGAAGTGCTGGCTGATCAGAAAACCTTGTTTCCCGATGTTGCAGAAACCTATGTCGCTGCGGAACAACTGGTTAAAGATGGTTTTGATGTGATGGTCTATACCAACGATGACCCGATTGCCGCCAAACGACTGGAAGAGATTGGTTGCGTGGCGGTGATGCCACTGGCGGCGCCAATTGGATCAGGGCTGGGCATTCGAAACCCTTACAATATTATGACTATCGTCGAGAATGCGCATGTGCCCATTCTGGTGGATGCAGGTGTCGGAACGGCATCGGATGCCGCAATTGCGATGGAATTGGGTTGTGATGGCGTGCTGATGAATACCGCCATTGCAGCGGCGCAAAATCCGCTGCTGATGGCGTCGGCGATGAAAAAAGGCATTGAAGCCGGGCGTGAAGCCTTTTTAGCCGGCCGCATGCCACGTAAACGTTTTGCCTCCGCCTCTTCTCCGATTGACGGTTTATTTTTATAAGTGATGTCGGATAAAAAACCGATTGAACAGTGGCGCATCCGCAGTTTTATCCGTCGACAAGGGCGGGTGACGGCCGGGCAAAAAATGGCGCTGGAACAGTATTGGGATGATTATTGTCTGGATCCAGAGCAGCCGTTAAATCTGCAAACGACTTTTGCGGACACGGCACCGATTATTGTTGAAATTGGTTTCGGTAATGGCGAAAGCTTGGCGCAAATGGCTGAAAACAATCCTCAAAATAACTATTTGGGCATAGAGGTTCATCGTCCTGGCGTCGGCCATTTGCTGCGTTTACTGGCCGAGCGACATATCGACAACCTGCGTGTTTTCCACCATGATGCGATTGAAATTCTACAACAAAAAATACCCGATAACGCCTTGGCCGGTGTGCATCTTTTTTTTCCTGACCCCTGGCATAAGCGTCGGCATCATAAACGCCGTATCGTTCGACCTTCCTTTGTTGAATTATTAGAAAAAAAATTACAGACCGGTGGCTATTTTCATGCGGCGACCGATTGGGAACATTACGCTCAAGAGATGTTGAAAACCTTATCGGCCAGTACCAGGCTGAAAAATTTAGCGGATGATGGTGGCTTTTGTCCGCGTCCGGATTACCGGCCACTAACTAAATTTGAAAAACGGGGTTTACGTTTGGGACATGGGGTTTGGGATTTGATTTTTAGCCGTCGTTAGTTCGGCTGATCCCTTTTACAGAAATGAGATTATGTTGGTTTTTACGCTGCTCTGCATCCATGCAATCGTAGCCATCCTGCCAATACAACATATTTAATCCATTACCTTTCTTAATGCAAGTCGAATTCTTTTTCCGGCTGTGTATCAGGCAGGTCATTGATATGCATACTTTTCATGATAGTGACAAGTTCCTGGCGCTGGTTTTTTAATTGCTCTAACTCTTGCTTGAGCTGGTTGATGTTTTCCTCTACATTGCCTTTCGACTCGGTAATTCTCCGCAACATTTGTAAACGGTTTTCAATTTGTTTCTTATGATCTTTGATCTGGTGCATCAAAGGTGTCAAAACACTGTTGCTCCAGCTTGCGGCATCTTTTTGTGCCTGTTGCATGATTTTGCGTGCTTTGGCAATCAGTGTGCTATAGAGTTTATTGACAACAATACTTTGCTCGGTCAAGGTCGTTTTCGTACTATTGCGAAATGCTTCACCTTCCTCAAAAATCTGCTCTAGTTCAAATTGATATTGTTTGATGGAAAACAGTTGCGGCTCTATTTCCTTAAAGCCGTATTCATCCTGGAATTTCTTATGAATTGCCCGAACCAGGCGACGCGTTTCATTGGTGATATCGACAGAGTCTTGTAACAAATCGCGTAAGTCATCAAATAATTTACGCATACTTTGTTTCATACCGTAAGTGGTCAGGCTTTTTTTCATCTCCTGTCGAGATAACCGGATGATCTCATCAATTTTATCTTTGGAGAATGATTCCACCAACATTTTAGCCTGGACGCTAAATACCTTGCGGCTGGCCTGGAAATTCTCTACGTTGGTCATGTATGCATTTTGTTGATCCCGTGTTTCGGCCATCAATTTAGCCGTCATTTCATGGTTTTCAAAATCCATTTTCTGGAATTCTTCCAGCTGTTTGCTTGCATTTTCGAATTTGGTGTTGCATAGGTTTAACGATTCATTAACCAAAAATCCAATTTTATTACTAATCGTTTGCAATAAGATATCGCGCCGTTGCATCAGGATGTCATCGGATAAATAATGCTCCAGCTTGTCCAATCGGCTTTTATGCAGCAATTCAGGGTCGGATTTTATTTTGGCGAGTAAGGCTTGCTTAGCGGAGACCGGAAAGATGACATCCTCGTTTAAACCTAAAATACTGGCCGATACTTCGATTTGTTTATCGATAGCGTCTTCGTAGCCTTCTTCTCCGGCCAGATCATCCCACATGGCATCAATTTTGTTCATGACGACAGCAAGGCCTTGTTTGCTGTGTCCGCGAGAATTACAAACATGATTTTTCCACATTTCAAGGTCACTTTTCGTGACACCTGTATCAGCGGCCAGCACAAAAATGATGGCTTGTGCATTTGGCAACATGCTCAATGTGAGTTCAGGCTCTGTGCCAAGCGCATTCAGGCCCGGAGTATCCAAAATACAGAGGCCTTGTTTTAACAAGGGATGTGGGAAACTGATCAGCGCATGACGCCAACATGGAATTTCAACCGTTTCAGGGTCGATAATTCCTTGCTCGGCGGCTTCTCGTTCATTCCATAATCCCAATTTTTCAGCGACTTCCCGCATCACCTTTTTAGTGGCGACCAGTTCTTGAAAGGCCTTTTGCATTTGTGTGGGCGAGTCACAATCCAAGTCGATTTGCGTCCAACGCTCGGGGTTGTTTTTAAATTCGATTAGAGACACATCTTCGAGCCGGCTTTCGATGTTTAAGAGACGAATATAGCTGCCGCCTTCTTCATCCCAAAACATCTCGGTGGGTGACATCGTGGTACGGCCCGGCGAAGACGGGAGCAAACGAACGCCGGTTTCAGCAAAAAACAATGCATTAATCAGTTCGGTTTTACCGCGGGAAAATTCTGCGGCAAAAGCCAATGTGATCTTGTCATGTTGCAGGCCACTCAATATATTGAGTAGGGTTTCAGTACTATGAGGGTCATTCAGTTTGTAACGAATACGCCATTCGACGTACATTTCTATCGCTTGAACAAGCTGTTCACGCCAATGGGAATATTCGCGTAACTGATCTGTAAATTCCGGATTACTCATAGCAAGCCTTTTCCAAATGGACCTTATTTAATGTAATGAGGTGGGTTTTACCCGATTGTCAATAAGTGTAGCCTAAATCATCAATTTTTTTGCATTGTGTGGTTTTAGACGCCAAATTTTTCCTGATATTGCCTTATTGCCGGTAAATGTGCCTGAAAATTGGGAGATAGTTCAAGAAATTTTACAATATCAGAAAATGAAATAATGCTGATAACCGGCATGGAAAATTGTTCTTCGACTTCCTGGATAGCCGATTTTTCGTTTGTACCTTTTTCCTGGCGATCCAGCGCAATCAAAACGCCAGCAGGTTTGGCGCCGGCTTGTTGTATAATTTCGACCGATTCACGTACCGAGGTTCCGGCGGTAATGACATCATCAATAATTAAAGCATTGCCAACGAGCGGTGAACCGACAAGGTTTCCGCCTTCGCCATGATCTTTGGCTTCCTTGCGATTGAACACAAATGGAATATCGCGCTTTTGTCTGGCATAGGCGATAGAGACCGTACTGACCAAGGGAATACCTTTATACGCCGGCCCATATAATATATCGATAGCCATGTTGGATTCGATCAAGGCCTGCGTATAAAAATAACCCAGTCGATCTAATTTCGAACCGGTATTGAATAGCCCGGTATTAAAAAAATACGGGCTCATTCGTCCTGATTTCAGTTGAAATTGGCCAAATTTCAGAACCTCACAGTCTAAAGCATATTGAATGAATTCTTTTTTGTATGATTGCATGAAAATTCGTTGAAAAAGCGGTTATTCTAACCCGAAATACTGTCATCGCGCAGACCCCAGGCAATGGCAATAATCGCATTGATGCCAACAAGTGTTTTTTCTTGAAGTGTATGCGCCGCACTTGACTACTATTTTAGTTTGTTTCTGACTATACTGATAGGCATTGTAAATCGTTGGAAAGGCATATTTTATACGCGCCACACATGAATGCGTCATTCTCACCGCCCTTTTTTGCCGATGGCATGACATTGTTCATATATGAAGCGTATAAATAGCGATAAACCACAATCAGAACACGCTTGTGTGAGTTCTGGGATTTCATTCAGTGTTTGACTGAAAAAAGGAATACTATGAAAGAAATATGTTTTGTTTTAGCCGCATGCTTTGCGGTAAGTGCGAATGCCGAAATATATAAATGTACCGATGATACGGGGAATACCTCGTATCAAGCCAAGCCCTGTCGAGATAAAAGTCAGGCTTATGCGCTTGATACGAGAACCGGCTCTCATATTACTATCAAGGTTAAGGAAGATCAGAAGTTGCAGCAGGAATTAAAACGGCAGCAATTGGAATTGGAAAAACAAAAAAAACGGCAACTGGAACAACAGTGGGCGTCGGCCGCTAAAGTCGAACAGGAAAAGACCCGGACTTTGATTCAAAACAATCCGAAGGAATTTTCCATTTATGCGATTCCGCCTTATCAACTGAATCAATTACCACCCGTTGCTCAACAATTTAAGCCACGTTTACCTGACATTGAAAAACTGAGAAGACTGGCAGCGCAAAAAGCCTTGGTGAGTGGACAATGCACACGGGTGGAATCGGATCAACTGAGCCCGCGCAGCAAACAAGCTAAACTGATTGTGCTTGTCGATTGCAGCAGCGGCAAGAGTTTTTATTTTAGCGAAACCGAATTACTGAAAAAATAATGACATCTCAAACCATTTTGATTACAGGTTGTTCCAGCGGGATCGGTTATGCAACGGCGTTGGAATTGAAAAAACGCGGTCATCGGGTTATTTGTTCTGCGCGTAAAGCAGACGATGTTGAGCGTCTGAACAAGGAAGGTTTTGAAGCCATAAAACTGGATTTAGCCTGCTCTGACAGTATTCAGCAAGCCGTTACAGCCTTGCTGAAGATGACAAACGATAAAATAGATGTTGTGTTTCATAATGGCGCTTATGGTCAGCCGGGTGCGGTTGAGGATTTGACGCGAGATGTTTTGAAGGCGCAGTTTGAAACCAATTTTTTTGGCACACATGAGCTGACCAGTCTGTTGATTCCCGTTATGCGTCAACAAGGTCACGGGCGCATTATATACAACAGCTCGGTTCTAGGCTTTGTGCCGATGCGTTTTCGCGGTGCTTACAATGCCAGCAAGTTTGCATTGGAAGGCTTGGCGTCAACCTTACGCCTGGAGCTGCATGGTAGCGGTATTCATGTTGTGCTTATCGAGCCGGGACCTATTGAAAGCAAATTTCGGCAAAATGCTTATCACATGTTCAAACGCAATATTGATGCTGAAACCAGCGTCCATAAGTCTGTTTATCAGGCCATTGAACAGCGTTTGCAACAACAAGGTCCTGTCGTTCCATTTACGCTGCCGGCAACGGCTGTTGCGACTAAAGTGATTCACGCGGTCGAATCCAAACGGCCTAAGCTGCATTACTATGTAACCTTCCCCACCTATTTATTCGGTTTTTTAAAACGTATTCTGCCGGCTGCATGGTTGGATCCCATTCTCAGGTCGGTATAGTGCGTGTGCTGGTAATCCTAAAAAATTATGATAGAATCGCCCAAGGCATTTGATTCATTGGCTATCTTAAATGTCTTAAGTGCTAAATTAAAAAAACAATGACGAGGTTTTACATATGAAAATTTTGAAAAGTGCAGTTGTTGCATTTTCTTTAGCTTTAACTTTGGGCTCTTTCTCAACATCGGCCGTTGCCTGTGAAACCGGACGTATTTGCTATACCCCGGAACAAGCCATTGATTTGGTTCTACAGGATATCAAATCGGCGATGGATGCTATTGATTCAGGTTCTGAAGGTGAAGTTGTGGCTGCTGTAATCAAATCGGCCAGCGACGCCAGTAAAGAAATCAACGCGAATGATGTTGTTGACAGAAATCGTCAACGTGCCAATGGTATCTTGAAAAAAGCACGTAAAGAAGCCAAAAGAGAGCAATTACAAGTTGCAGAAGAGCATTTAAAACAAGCCAAGAAAAGATTCGAAGCTTTAAAAGGCATGCTCTAAACCGTCCTACGGTCAAGTCGATGGGGTTTTACGCCCCATCGTGTTTATGTTCTTTATCCGCGTACAATTCAGAACTCCCATCCAAATCATCCGTTTCGCTATAAAGCAATACCGGCCCTGGGTTTAATAACCCTGCATCAACAACCCTGCAAACAGCCAGTTTATGATCGCCTGCATCACAAAAATGGCTGATGCGACAATCAAAATAGCCCACACTTTCGGATAAAACCAGCGCACCCGTTTGCGCTTTTTGCCAGGAGAATCCAGCCATTTTATTTTTAAGACCTGTGGTGCCGAAGTGTTCGGCGAGCGGGTAGTGCTGTTTGCCGAGGACATTGACAGTACAGATTTTCCCTTTTTGCAGAATATCCCAGGAATAATGCTCCGGGTTTATGCTGATGCATAATAAAACCGGGTCAAAAGACACTTGCATGACCCAAGCGGCGGTAAATGCATTTTCTCGTGTGTCATCTTTAACGCCAATAACATAAACACCATGACTGATGTTTTTTACCAGTTGATCAATTTTTTTATGCATGGTTGTCCATCCTGATTCGCATTGAAAGGTCAATGGCGCCGATATTTTTAGTCAGTGCGCCGATAGAAATAAAATCAACGCCGGTTTGTGCAATCTGCCCGATGTTTGACAAGGTAATATTCCCCGATGCTTCCAGTTCAACCTTCCCCATATTTCGTTGTACCGCAGTATTTAAATCATCAAGAGAGAAGTTATCGAGCATGATTCTTTCAGGTTGTGCCTGTAATGCCTGATCAAATTCATCCAGGTTTTCAACTTCAATTTCCACTGGAACATCAGCAATGTGTCGGGCTTTTTGAATAGCCTGAGCAATAGAACCGGCCGCCAGAATATGATTTTCCTTAATCAAAATCGCATCAAACAAGCCTATGCGATGATTTAAGCTCCCACCACAACTGACGGCGTATTTTTGTGCCATTCTCAAGCCAGGAATGGTTTTACGGGTATCAAGGATTTTACAATCGGTATGGGCAACCGCATCAGCATAGCGTTTTGATTCTGTTGCCGTGGCCGACAGCGTCTGCAATATGTTCAGCGCCGTACGTTCCCCAGTCAATAACGCTCGGGCCGATCCTTTTAAGGTGCATAACAGGGTGTCGGCAGGGACGAATGCGGCCTCCTGAATGTGCCAATCAATCTGTATATTTGGGTTTAAGTGATGAAATACGGCGTCAAACCAGGCTTGCCCACATAGCACAGCAGGCTGCCGGCAAATAACCTGTGCTTCGGCAATCTGCTCGGAGGGGATGATTTGAGCGGTTAAATCACCATCGCCAACATCTTCATCCAGATAACGACTGATTTCTTCAGGAGTCGGTTGTATATTCATGAAAAACTGAAATGGAATTAAGACTGCATTATTATAACCTGCTATCGATCAAATACCGGATTTAGCTGCATGCTTATAAATCAACATTATATATCGTCCGCAACAATTATGGCCTCGCCTAACTTTGACGACAGACCGAATCCTGTGGACATTTCCTTGCTGGTCATTCATTGCATCAGTCTGCCACCGGGTCAATTTGGCGGCAATGCAATTGAGCAGCTTTTCTGCAACCGGCTTGATCCGAATCAACATCCCTATTTTGAGGAAATTTATACCTTAAAGGTATCCGCACATTGTTTGATTCGACGTAACGGGGAAATTATTCAGTTCGTCGCCTTTGACAAGCGGGCGTGGCATGCGGGTGTCTCGTATTATCAGGGTCGTAAACGCTGTAATGATTTTTCTATCGGCATAGAGCTGGAAGGTGACGAGTTAACGCCCTATGAAGATATTCAATATCAGAAATTAGCTCAGTTGAGTGCTGTTTTATTGGCAGAGTATCCCAAGTTACAACGCCAGCATATTGTCGGGCACAGCGACATCGCACCGAATAGAAAAACAGACCCGGGCGACAGTTTTGATTGGCTCCGGTTTAATGACTATCTGGATCAACGACTTTATAAGCATTCGATAACTTCTTCGCAATGACAAAGCTTCATTCAAATATGAATAAAGAACAAACCCTGATTCCTAACCGTTTTATATCAAATATCAATAACTACATATCTTAATTCACACTCAAGTTGCCAGCGTATCCATCAGATCAATCATAAATTCAGTCTCTTCATCATCCACTTTTTCCCAAGCACTAAATCCCAGGCTTTTTAGAATAGCGACACCTTTTTCATCATGATGCATCGCTGTCAATAATTCTGTCATGGCATCGCGTTGATGCTGAAATTTGGGTCCAACCAACAGTGCGTGATGAATGACACTGATTTGACTGCGCACCAGAACTTTAAGTTGATTCTTAATCAGATTAGAAAGGTCATCAAAGGCCTCAGCCAGAAAAATACCGACATCGGCTTCATTTTTCAGCAGATGTTTTGCGACAACAGGATAAGAGCCTGCTAATACGGGCGTAATATTCTCGCTGTTAAGGTCGGCCGGTTCCAGCATAATCATACCCATGAGCCGAACATCGGGATCGTCGGTGTAAGCGACTCGAACGCCTTGTTTCAATTCCTCCACAGCGTTCACCGCAGAGCTTTCTGCAACGGCGATGATGGCTTCATCGGATTCACCCGCCGCTTTGGCGACGGGTAAAAATCCTTTTTCGCGTACCAGCATGGCTGCATCGTAAGGGTTGGCATAAATCAAATCAATTTGATCATTGTGTATGGCCGCATGTAACTCATCGAAATCATTAAACATTTCCAGATGAATAGCCTCGCAGGTTTGTCTTTGCAGCCAGGTATTAAAAATGTACCAGCCAGAGATGTGATCAGGAGAAAAGTCAGGGCTGACGGTAAACGTATAAGACATAGCAAACTCCGTAGCTTAAAACAGGGTGGGATACAGCTGGATGCATTCTTCAACTTTTTTGCGCGAGGGCTTGCGCCGTACCGACGTGTAACCCACCACTGATCCTTTTCGGATATTTGGAATCACGGTGGCTTTTACCCAGTAAAACCCACCATCCTTACGTAAATTTTTTACAAATCCTTGCCATTTTTCACCCTTTTGAACGGTGTTCCACAAATCCTTGAATGCGGCAGGCGGCATGTCCGGGTGTCGTAAAATGCAATGCGGTGCACCGATAAGTTCCTCTTCCGTATAACCCGACATTTCGACAAAAGACTTGTTGACATGGGTAATAGTACCGTCCAGGTCTGTGGTGGATACAATCAATTTTCCATCGGGATAAGGCGTTTCAATATCGGTATAGAGAATTCTGCGTTTAATCGAGTTATATAGCTGTAAATAAACTTCTTTGAAATCGCCGACTATATCATCAGGCTGCATATCAGAAATCATAAGACCTCCCCTTAGCTTACAACAATTCAGCGATACTTTGTGCGGCGCGTTTAACATCCAGAAAAATCAGCCCCAGCTTGGCATTCGCTTTTGCCATGACAGTGAGAACCGCTTCATTGCCTGCATAGGTCATCAAAACATAGCCGTGATCGCCTTTGATCAAAACCTGCTCCAGCGTGCCGCGATTCAATTCTTGTGCGGTTCTGTCGCCTAATGACAACATGGCCGCACTCATGGCACCGACCCGATCTTCATCCAGTTCGGCCGGTAAAACCGAGGCCATCATTAAACCATCTGTTGAAATAACGCCGGATGCTTCAATGTCGCCGGATGTCCCGTTTAATTCGACCAATATTGAAGTTAACATATCGGATTTCATTTAATTTCTCCTGTTTTTACGATGATTGAGAAGTCTCTGTTGTGGCATAACGAACGCTCAAGGCCCAGACTAGGTTGACAAAATCGGGGTGATTAAAAAAAGGGGTTCCTGCGATGACCAGCATAAAACGATAACCGCCAATATAAAGCGGCCAGAACCCCAGTTGATTATTGCCATACGCATCGACAATTCCCCAGGACTGGCTGGCTATGCTCAAGTTGTTTTTTAACAGGCCGGAGCGACGCTTATGGATAATCGCCAGTTCTGCGCTGAGTGCCGATAATTCTTCGGCTGTTTCGTGCGGGAACCCTTGGCTGCCAAGGTAAAGCCCTTGTTCATCGGCCAGCAGTGATTTTTCCTGGCTGGAAAAAGAGGACAAAAGAGTCGGTAAAAAATCTTCCAGGGTTGCATTCGGGGCGGTCAAAGGTTTTTTTAAACCCTGTATCCAGCCTAATTTCTGGCAATGATGTAACAGGTTTAACGCCTGTTCTTCGTCATCGGTTTGCATTAAGTGTTTTAAGCTGTCGATTGACAGTGCAGGCGTTGTTCGCTCGCCCAGTAAATGCTGTAAAAATTGGCGACTTTTATTGTCTTCGTGTTCAGAAACGGAAAAATAGGTACCGGTCGGTGAGGGATAAAGGAATAAGTCTTTAGCCAAGGTCAATTTAGCCATTTAATCATCTCCTTCAATACCAGGATCAATCGAGAACAGTAAAGATTGAACGAGTATGGAAACATCACGAGAATTTCTGGCATCGACTGCAAAAACCGGATGCTTAACATTCAGTTTATTAAGTTCCTGATGATAGTGTTCGATAGTAGGTGTTGCTTTCAAGTCCATTTGCGTTACCCCGATAGCCACACTGGTTTGCTTGATGAAATCATCAAAGGCATTGATGAAAAAATTGAGATCCTGAAACGGATTTTTTCGGCTGTTGTCTAACAGCAGGATCAAGCCGATTCCACCCTCGATCAGAATATCCCACATAAAATCGAAACGCTCCTGCCCCGGTGTGCCATACAAATGTATCTTGTCGCCATCTGGCAGGTTCATGACACCGTAATCCATCGCAACCGTGGTTTCGGCTTTTCGGTCTTTCGTCATATCCGATGCCGAGGCATCGGTTTTGACCGGTTTAATATCACTGATGCTATGGATCGCGGTGGTTTTGCCAGCACCGACAGGTCCTGTGAAAATTATTTTATGCTGAATCATCGTGATTTTTGGCGCGTAATTTATTTAATAGTTTGTTTAACAAACCGCTTGATTTTATTTTCTTTTTTGGTGTTTCCTCAGGCCCATATTTTCGCTCTATCTGGGCCACCAGGTTTAATGCCTGACAGCCGCTGATAAACACAAATACATACTGTGGCCCGATATTAAGCGTTCTGGCTACATCTAACATGGATTGTGGTTGTTGCATCAATAATGCGGTGATTCTCAAGGCATGAGGGGTAATCACCAGCCGGGTAAAATTAGGCCAGTGTTTTAAAACAACAGGCTTTGCAGGATCGATCTGTTCAGGATAGCGCCCCTTCGATGTCCAGATTGCCAATTTCCATAAAAAACTTTCTTCATCCTGAAACTTGTCACTGGCCTGATTGACTTTTGTTTGTTGCAGATTGACCGGTAAAACACGAACTTTGCTTTCTGAGGTACGGCTGATTTTCAGGCTGGCGAAGGCGCGTAATTGATGGTCGCTGGCATCCAGCCAGATTTCATGGCTGTGTGGAAAAATAAGTAAAGGCCGCCAGCTGGCATCGACTTGTAAGGCTTGTTTCTTGTGACGGGCGACAGTGATTGCATGGTAAACAGAACCTAAAAGATAGTCGCCAGGCGAAAAACGGGCCTGATCAATTTGCGCAGGATCTTCTATATTGATTGTTGGCATTAAACCGATAAAGCGGGTAAAACCTTTTTCATTAAACTCTTCCGCCGGGCGTGTGTGATTTTCTAGCGGCTTGATCGGCGAGCTTGGCGTTTTGTCGGTCGCTGCAGGTGATACTTTTGCGTGAAGTGCAGAGGACTTGGGCGCGGCTTCAATTTCTTTTTGTATGGGGGGCGACTTTAATTGCAACTGACATTGCATGATAACTTGAATAATACCGTCTCTCGTCAGAGGCTTTTTCAGAAACAGATAATCATGCTCGATTGTATTTGGCTTGTTTTTCAAAGATACAATCACAAGAATTCGCTCAGGGTGTTCTGCGCGTTGCTTTGCCAGTATTTTATCGGCACCGGCAAAATCAATATCGATTAAATCAACATCAGGGCTATCGGCATCGTTCACAATTTTGATATGTTCAGAAATCTGCTTAAAAAACACGCATAGCATTTTATGTGTGCTTTGCGGAACACCGTGAATGGCGATTTTTATATCTTTATCATTCTCGCGCTGTTTCATGACGGCTTATCGCTAAAGTATTGTTGGAGTTGTTGCCATTCCACAATCAACGGTCTGTCTTTTTGTTCGGCCTGGGTAAAAATATCTGAAAAACGCTGACGATTATCGGTCGATCGATAAATTTGTAGTAATAAATGCTGGAGGTCTTCGTTATCATCAGTAAACAGGGCTTCTTCGAGCAGGTCTATGGCGTGATCGACCTGGCTGTATTCAAGATAACTATGCGCGAGCGACAAGGTATCAACGGAATCATCAAGCGAAGCTTGGTGCTGTGTTGTAATCAGTTCAGATTCTGCTATCCGCCCTGTGGCAAAAAGGCTGTATTTTACCGTTTGCAGCGTATGCAGATGTTTCTCGTCCACTGCGTTTTCCAGTAAGTTACGTTGCTGCGCAGACAACAGACTCTGGCTGCCGCTTATCATGCGCTTGATTAAGGCTTGCCCCTTGCCCTGAAGAATAATCAATAAATCCGTGAGGGCAGCGAATAAGTGATCGGCTTGTTGCTCAGTAAAACAGTAATAAATACGTTGAACATGACAAAGCAAATCGTTTGGTGTTCTGGAAATATGATGCAGCATTGTTTCCAGATCAAACGATAAACTTCCATTAAAAACACAGGCTCTGAATATAAAAGGCCGATCTTCAGCTGTTTTGTTGTCTTGAGATTCTTCAATAACAGGGAGGCTAAGCATCGATAAACCCTAAAAAACATAATCAAATTAAGCATAGGTTAAGGTTGATGCTTTTTGAATAGTCAGACTACAAAGTGTGAGACAGATCTAAATTTAATTTTTAAGCTTATCTGTATTTTCAGCCTGCTGGATAATCAACGGGCACAGCATAAAACCGATCAAGACCCCTAATGACACGACCCCGGCCAGGATTTTTAGTGAGGTACTTTCAGCCGCCAGCAGACTGCCGAAGGCCAGTGCGCTGGTCAGCATGGAGACAGTCATCGCCTGATAGGTCACTAAAATATTTCCGCCGCGGTTTTCCTGATAAAAAATACCGTAGTCGACACAAATCGCGACAACCAGTAAAAAAGCGACTAAATGGAGAAAGCTGATGGCGACACCTGCAATGGCCCAGGATGACAAAATAAACAAGGCGGCTAACAGGGCCGGCAACAAGGTCGAGACTGTCATCGTCAGGCTGCGATAGCGATGTAGCATCAGCAGCATAATCAGGCCTACGCCTGCCAACAGCAGCTTTTTGGCCATTTGCGTATAGTCGTTGAGCATGGCATTCAATAAATCACGCTGACTGAAATAGCGTGCATGGCTCCAATCAGAAAACGCCTGGCGAACAATTTCAGGCGTATGTTGCGATAAGCCAATCAGAATAATTGTTTTATCCGCCTGTTGCATGATGCGACTGTCGAGCAAATGTTTGACTGGTGTTTTAAATATTACATCCAGCGTCAATGGTGGGTTGGAAGGATAGTTCAAATGGCCTAATTTAGTGACGGATAAACCTTCCTGTTGTAATGCGTCCTGCCAGTGCTTTATGTTTGTCGGCGTCAGCTTGGCCTTTAGGGTTTTCTGGTTCAGACGCTGTTGCTGACTGGACAGCAACCAAGGGAAAAGACCGAAATATTCGCTAAGTGCCTGCTGTTGCTTGAGCTGATCAAGACGTTTATAAACCTGCTCGGCATGGCGTAACGCCAATTCAGTGGTGTCGCCTGACACCAGAATGAAGCGGCCTGGCTCGATGCTGGTCATGCGGGCGCGAATACGGCGGTCTTGCTGCTTTAGATCATCAAGTTCCGGCGTGAGTTGCTGCATATCCTGCATCCATTGCAGATGGCTCAGTGGCCAAATGGCGACCATTAAAAAAACAGCAATCATTGTCCAGCCGATTTTACGATAACGCTGACACAAATGTATCCAGCTTTGAATGCCGACGATTCTGACCGGTTGCGCGGATTGAATCACCAGTGCCGGTAGCATGAAGCGCGTGATCAGTAGAGCGATAACAATACCGCTCGCTGCAAATACAGCGACTTGTTGAAAACCGGGATACCCCGACACGCCCAACGCCAAATAGCCGATCATAGTGGTTACCCCCCCAAGTAACATACTCGGCCAGATTTGCACAATGATGCTCCGGGGCGGTTGCTGTGACGATTGCTGCGCATGCACGAGTGCATGAATCGGGTAATCGATACAAATACCGACCAATGTCGCGCCGATGGCGATGGTCATACCGTGGATATAGCCAAAAATACTGGCAGTGATCAGAATCGCGCTCAGAATCACAATCGCTAACAGGGTAAATACCTGAAACATTTGAAAAAGCGAGCGGAACGCCCACAAAAACAGAAGCATCAAGGCCAGCGAAGAGACGACACTGATTTTGATAATATCGCCTTGAATCAGACCTTGGGTCGTCACGGCAAAAACCGGTACACCGGTCATTTCCAGCTGATAATTCTGATTGGCGTTCAAGGCCTTGAAACGCGCCAGAATAGCCTGTTGAATAGCTTTTTGCGCCGCGGTATCCATACCCGAAGGCCGGGTTTCTAAAATCAGATTTTGATAGCTTGTTGTGGGTTGGGCTTTGAATTTTTTCGCCAGGCCTTGAAAGCCGTTAAGAGTTAACAACAAAGGATCTTGCAAGGCAATCGGCTTAATCAAAGATGCTTGCGGCGACAGTAATGCCTGTTTTAAAAAATGCGCTTTTTGATGTAATCCCTGTGTTGAGAACAGTGTGTTTAAATCGTCTTCGGGATGCAAACTGTAAATAGAATTGGCATGATTAACATATAACGTCTGCAAAGCATTTAGTGCCTGTTTTTTTTGTTCAGGATTCCAGACATCGGTGACCTTGTCGATGCGCTTTAATTGCGCAATCAATTGCTGGATAAATTGTGGCTCAACGGCCTGGTTCGTGTTGGAGGTGATAGCAATTAAATAACGTCGCGACAAATTACCTGATTGCATGGCGTGGGCTAGCAATGCTTCATCGGCATTTTTACCGCTGACAATAAAGGTGGACAGGTCGGTTTTAAAGCTGACGCCGTTATAGGTCAGCGCGGCTAACAGCAAGGGTAATCCGTAAAATAAAATGCGTAACAGCATATATTCAGTGTGTGGATTGGGTTAATTGTCGGAGCAGATTCTCAATTTCTTGCTCAACCTTTTCACCTTCGGCTATTTTAGACAAGCTCATGATACTGCTGTCGCCATCGGCCTGCTGGATGTCGATACGATTAGCGGGCCGTTGCAATGGGCCACTGATAATAATCTTGAAGGCGGAATCAGGATCGTTTTTATCCTTTAAAATCAGCTGCCATTGATCGGCCTGGCTCAAGAAATCCAGTTGATAAAATTTCTCGAGAAGCAGCATATCCTGGCTCATCAGGGCCTTGAACACCGCAACATTCAGACTGAATGGGTGACTCTCATCGAGCAAGCCCTGATGGCGTAGCTGATTTTTTACATCGTAATAAAAAAGCTGCTGCCCGATAACCGCCATCAATACCCGTTCCGGTTTGAGCTGTTGTTTAATCATCACCCCCTCCTTTGGCAAGGAATACAAAAAACCTTCACCATGCCAGGGCTGCGCCATCAGAGTCAGATCCTTACGTTCTTGATAAGCTAACTTTACGGCGCTGTCGGTGTGCATTCTTTTCAATACCGCAGGCAAGCTATCGCGGGCATGAGCTGCGAAACTGATGAACAACAGGAAAAACAAGCCAAAATAGTTCATTGGTTCTCCAAATCCATCCATACTTTGCGACCATTAACAATCATGCTGCGCAGACTGGCAGCAGGGTTTGGAATGGAAAGTTCCGGGAAACGAATATGTCGGTAAATGTATTCGCCAATCATCAATAATCCAATTAACAGATAAATAATCAGCCCATTGTACAACGCCCACCATCGATCACTTGCCCACACAGCCAAAACAATACAAAACACAGCATTAAAGGCGAAAAACACCGTCCAGATCAATGTCAGCCGGGCTAAATAATCACTGATACCCGGGGGGAACTGTGGAAACTCCAGGCGAACAAAGCGTTCGATGAAGGACGGTCCGTGGTTTTTCAACAAGGTTCGGCCAAACACGAACATCAGCATCAATTGAATCAATACCGGCATTGCCTTAGCGGTCAGTGTTTGTATATAAAAAGCGCCTAATAACAGCACAACCGCGATGCTGACTTTATAGAGTCTGGTTTTAAAGCGGCGGACTTTTACCGCCTGTAATAAATAAATTGCCGAAAACAATGTTGGCGCAACCCAGGCCATATGCTGCTGGATACCGATATAAACCAACAGCGGATAGGCCATAAAAAAACAAGTGACAATAATGCCTTTCGTCATGCCGACAAGACTTAAGCCGGATTGAGCCTGAATCTGTTTATTGCCGGCCTGAATAATCGCCTCTGCGGATTGTTTGGACGACAGCGTACTGCGATTTCGCGATTTACGTTTGCGGCGTTTTTTATAATGACTCATCAATCAACAATTTTATAGACTTTGCCATTGCGGAAATGTACACGGAAGCGATTGAAGCGGCCACTCCAATAGGTCCAGATATTCATGTTCAGATCAGGCGTTTCGGTGATCGGCGGATAGCCAATGGCTACCAGTACAGCTTTTTTACGCATGCCTTTGCCAACCGAACCTTTTTTGATATGGCGACGTTCCAGACGATTAAACTGCCTTAAATTCACTTTGCGTTTAGCAAATAATTTGTCAAATGCAGCAAAAATATCATCGCCGGTATGTTTTTTGACATTTTTGATCAACAAAGGCCTGGCCATATTCTCCGGCTGGACCTCTATAGTTTTGGACTTGATGTTCAACAATCTCACTTTGGTATTGACTGGAATAGATGCACCACGGCGAAAATTGGTCGTTAAATGCACGCCTTTTTCATAGCGGATCACAAATTGGGTATAGTAATTGTCGCCGACGACGATATGGGCGGGTAATTCATCAGGTTTCAAAGTTTTATTACAGGCCGTCAACAGTATGGCTATCGACAATAAAAACAGACTGCGGATCAATAATTTCATAGCAACATCTCCTGGCTGAAAGATAAATAAAGTGGCTGTAATGGTTAGGGCGATCGCCAAAAAAACTAACTCAGATATTACACCAGACCGCTCTCTATAGTAATGCGTTACTTAAAGACTGTTTCGACCGTGGATGTGTGTTTTGCCTAAAGCGCTGTTCCGGTTTTAGTCTTTAATCGGTGCATCATCGCTCGTTATGGCTCCAGCATCAAATTGTGGCTTTAATTTTCGACGCATAAGATGAGGAAATTCTATCTGTTTTTTTGGGGATACAATTTGGCAGAGGCAAGTTCTTGTAAAATTCAATATAAACAACTGAATTTTAACAAAATTAAAGAAACCTTCCCATTTTTATGAAATATCCGGATTAAGGTACGCATCGCCTACCAGAGAGCATGATTTTACGGTTTTATGTTTGCCATGGTACGCAATGCGCACCATGGCAGGATAAATGTGACAAAGCTGACCTACTCAAGGCAAAAGTTGCGCAGCAGCTGTTTGCTATCGATGTTTGAAGAAAACAGCTGTGCGCATTTACTGCATTAGTCGTCGAAGCTCTTTTTAAGGCTGTGACAGAGATTGCAACTAACCTCATCGCCGGCCTTCAAGGACACCAGCACCTTGCCTTTTTTATTTTTTAAGACGCGATCTACCGGTACTTTCGCCAGGCGCGTGCCGAGGTGATCGGCGCCATGACAGGCTGCACAGCTGTCGCCGTTGCCGCGGTTCTTGGCAAAATGACCATGCACGTCTTCATCGAGCCAGTTCGGATCGTTGACCGGGTGCATGCCATGCGGACCGTCCATAGTACCATTGGGGAAGCTGTTGGCTTCGTGGCAGGTGGTACATTCGGTGATGGTGCCGGTGTGTCCCTGCAGCTGCATTGCCGTGACATTATCATTGGCATCCGGATTGCGGTTTGGCCAGATGGCATGCGGACTGCCGTGGCAGGATTCACAACCCAGGTTGGCATGGCCGTCCAGACTGTCGCGATACAGGGTGTTGTCATTTTCGGCAAAACGCGGGGTTTTAGCTGGCGTTGGTTCCGCGGCCGGATCATTGGCGGCGTATGCCAGTTTGGCGACAGGTTCGCTGCCGATGCCGCTGTGACAGGATCCGCACTGTGGTTCTTGAGCCCAGGGCTCACGTACTGTGCCATCCTGGCGGGTAAATTCCCCGCCCATAGCCAGCAAGTCGCCATGGCAGCTGTCGCATTTCTGGCCGGCAGTGAACATTCTGCCGCGGAAGCATTGGGTGATCTTGCCGGGATGACATTGAAAGCAGTTCTTCTCCATCGGTACGTTGTCTCCGAAAGGGATCAGGGTAATAATGCCGTTCTGATTTTGCGGATCAAGCAACACTGGATCGCCCTGAAAGTCCCGGATCAGGGCGCCCTGTGCATCGACCTGCAGTTTGCCATGGAAGCCATGCATGACTTTCGACATGCTGTCGAGGAACGGATTGCCGCCCGGTCCGCCGACTACGGCAAGGGCATTGGAGCGGTGACAGCCGGCGCAGAGAACAGGTTGATCCTGGGCGATGAAATCGGTGCCATGCTTGAAATCATGCAACATCAGGATATTCTTCTTGGCCGCCCTTTCCACATCAAGGCGGTCGCTGGAAGCGGGTGCGACGAACTGGGGGCCAGCGCTGCGTGCCGCCGTGTCGGCGCCGACCTTGCCGGCGGTATGACAATCCCGGCAATCGACTTCTGCTGATACCGGCGCGACCACATCGGTGGTGGCCAGCACCGCGCCGTTGTTGCTGTCGATGGCCTGGATGCGCAGCAGTGGGTAGGAATTCAGACGCCCCTTGTCATCGACAGAGGTCATGGGAATGCCCTGAGCGGTATGCCAACCCTTGTCAATAATGTATTTGCTGAAATCCTGTGGATCATTGACAACATAAGGATCACTGATGCCTGGCATGTAGCGGCCGTGACCCTGATCGAGATTATCCAGGGTCAGCAGGCCTTCGTCGAAGGCCGGGTTCAATCCTGGAAACAGCAGGGAAGCGATGCTTTGACCGTTGAAATCATCCCAGAAATCAGACTTCCGGATCGTGGCATCGGCCAGTAGACTGCCCAGAGGGAAATTCTGGCTGGTGGAGTTGATCGAGTCGGGTCCGACGGGATCATTGGGATTGGTCGTCGCAGAATATTTCAACGCGACCGAACTGGCGTCAAGAATCAGAGGTTTGTTGGCGCCTGTCATACCCTTGCGTATGGCATGTGCATTGATGGTATTGAACGGTGGCAATATATTCAGCGGGTAGGAACCCAGATCGGCGCAGTGCATGCCCAGATCATTGAAGGGCAGCACCACATGCTGGCCGTCGCCCGCTGCGGCAGAGCCCGGAGCCGGCTGCAGGGGCACCATGCCGCCCGGTAAACCCGGCGTGCCGGTACCGACGATGACGGTCATGCTGTCGGTACAGCGCGCACCCTGGTCATCGGTAACGATAAAATGTACCAGGAAGCTGCCGTTGTTGACATCGAAGACAACATCGCCCGGCACTAATACCATGGGACGTACATCGGCGCCGCCATTGAAATCCCATTCATAGCTCAAAGGCATACCTTCGGGATCACTGGCTGTACCGGCAAAATTGACGCTCTCGCCCAGGTTGATAGTGACCGTGGTGCTGGCAGGGCTGGTAATGGAGCAGCTTGGTGGTTGATTGCTGACAGGTGGGGGCGTTGATGGCGTCGAACAATCCTCGGGAGCATGCTCAACATCCTTGCTGGCGCTCAACTGATCGGCCTGAACCTTGACGCGACAAGGGACTTGCGTCGGGTCCTCGACCCTGAAAGAAAAATGGGACGGATCCTCACTCCGGTTTTTATCGGAAAGCAATGCACCGGTAATGTCGTCATAGAGCTTTACCGATTGCGGCTGTCCGCCTTTGAATTCACCCTTGACGGTGAGCCGCTTGTCTTTATATTTGGCATCGTCAATCTTGATTTTCTGAAGGCTACCGCCCCCCAAATCACCAGAACCTTCTTCGCTACCGCTGCAATTGTCCGGTGCTTTTTTAACCGATTTGCTGCGACTCACATGGCCCAGTTGTACTCTGACCGAACAGGGCACTGCTGCGCCTTGCAGGTCTTTCACTTCCAGGGTCAGTGATCTTTTTTTGCTTTTCTTTTGCAACAACAGTTGTCCGGTTTGTGCATCGAACAAGGATACCGAAAAAGGTTTTTCGCCTTTCAGTTTTATCTTGACCTTAAGCCGGTGTTTTCCAGCATCATATTTGGCACTCTTAATCGACAGATGTGTTTCATGCTTTTCACTGCCCGACTTCTCTTCATCGTCCGCCATAACGATGAAATTGATTGATAAACTGGCGATGATGATGGCCAGCCATTGCAGTAGCCATCTTTGTATGGTTCTGTTGCTCATGTTGCGCCCCCTTACAATATTGTTCTTGGATTTTGGATCAGTATTTTGAACTTAGCATGGCAATCTTAAGCGGACATTAGATTAGTGCAGATTCAATGCTGAAGCGCACAAACAGTAAACCTGTATTGCTCGCAAAATCAGAGCAAAGCGCGGTATCATAGCGTCACCATTGATTAGCCACTCATTGAACATGACACTCAGCGTATTCGATATATTCAAAATTGGCATTGGGCCGTCCAGTTCGCATACCGTGGGTCCGATGCGAGCGGCATTGTTATTTGCCCAAAAATTGAAAGCCGAACAAAAAATGAATCAGGTCAACCGCATCTCGATTGAACTGTTCGGCTCGCTGGGTGCGACTGGAAAAGGGCATGGCACCGATAAAGCCGTTTTGTTAGGCCTTGAAGGTGAAACGCCGGAACAGGTTGAACCCGATAGCATTGAACAGCGCTTGCAGAGGATTCGTCAGCAACAGCAACTCACCTTACTGGGCGAAACCGCGATTCCATTCGATGAAGCCAAGGACCTGTCTTATCACCTTGAATCATTGCCGTTTCATAGCAATGGCATGCGTTTTAGCGCTTATAGCGATGCCAATATTGTCTTGCAAGGTGATTACTATTCTATAGGCGGCGGCTTTATCAGCACAGGTGATAAAAGCGATGCCGGTAATGAAACCGCAACGGTTAATTTACCTTATCCGTTTTATTCATCGGCTGACTTGCTCAAGCACTGTGAAGTGCATCAATGTACCATCAGCCGCCTGATGCTGGAAAATGAAAAATGCTGGCGCCGTGAAGATGACATTCGCCAACAACTGCTGCATATCTGGCAGGTGATGAAAGCCTGTACCGAACGCGGCTTTCAACAAACCGGCGTGTTACCCGGCGGCCTGAATGTCAAACGCCGTGCACAGGAACTGTATCAGCAATTGCAACGCGATACCCCGCATGACCACTTACCTCTAGGTCAATTGGATTGGGTCAATTTATTTGCGCTGGCCGTCAGTGAAGAAAATGCGGCCGGCGGACGGGTCGTCACGGCACCGACCAATGGCGCAGCCGGCATTATTCCTGCCGTTTTGCATTATTATTGGCGCTTTTGTGATGATGCCAACGACGAGGGCGTTATCCGCTTTTTACTGACGGCGGGGGCTATCGGTATGCTGTATAAAATCAACGCCTCCATTTCGGGTGCCGAAGTCGGTTGTCAGGGCGAAGTCGGCGTCGCCTGCTCGATGGCGGCGGGCGCATTGACTGAGGTTTTAGGCGGCAGCATAGATCAGGTGGAGAATGCGGCCGAAATTGGTATGGAGCATAATCTGGGCTTAACCTGCGACCCGATAGCCGGTTTAGTGCAAATCCCCTGCATCGAACGTAATGCCATGGGTGCTGTAAAAGCCATCAATGCCAGCCGCATGGCCTTGCGCGGCAGCGGTAATCATATGGTATCGCTGGACAAGGTAATCAAAACCATGCGCGATACCGGCGCCGACATGCAAAGTAAATACAAGGAAACCGCTCAGGGTGGTTTGGCGGTTAATGTGATTGAGTGTTAATGTGCTGCATCAGCTGCAGGATGATGTGATAACGTTTCTTGTGTGAAACTGACTGCTGCATCATCAACGCAAAAGGCTGCCAGTGGCCATCATCTACGATATAGCCGGCCAGGGTGCTGATATGATTCAAAGTGCCCGATTTCGCATAAAGCCCTGGAGCCACTTCCGGTAATAGTTCACGCCAGCGTAAAAAATCCCGTAATAATTCGGTCAATTGTCGGGCCGATAAACGGTTTTGCCGGGACAGCCCCGCGCCTTCCTGTAGCACAACCCCTTGCCAGTTGAAATAACGCTTTACGGTAGATTGCATATAGCTTTGAACATCAGCAAAATTAGCCGGCCGCTTAAACGTCTCGGCCGCCAGCATCAATACCAGTTGATTGGCAATAAAATTGGTCGAATATTTCATCATCGGCCGGATAATATCGGCCACACTGCGTTGATTATAATGTGCATAAAGCAATGGGACATCGACTGGCACGCGCCCCCAGATAATCGTTTCACCCACTTTAAGTCCTTGTTGATGCAGAAAATTAGACAATAATTGTGCAAAATGCCGTTCAGCACCGGTTCTGTCAAAACCGGTATTGATGCGCTCTTTAAGACCCTGGATACGACCTGCCTGGGTTTTAGCAAAATCGGTCAACGGTGTTTCCAGTTCGCCGGATACAACCTTGCCGTGCTGAATCTGTAAGGCCAGCGTATTAAAATTTGCCGCTAATGCCGTTGGAATGGCATCGTAGGGATTAGTGGTCAAACTACTCCCCGGAACCCTTAGTTTTGTATCAAACACACTGTCATCAATAGCAATCGTCTCAATTTCAGTGATCCCGCGCTTTGCAATGTACTGCGCTATACGTCGAATTTCATCCGAGACCAAAAACGGATCACCACTGGCCTTTATCCACAGGGTTTTCGTTGATGCGTCAAAATAAAACGGCGTCATGAAATGATGCTTCTCGCCCCAATGATTTAATGCCAACCAGGCGGTCACCAGCTTGGTTGTCGATGCTGGCACCCGAGGTTCATCTCCCTTAACTGCCAATAAGGTTTTTCCGCTTTGATTCACCACTAAACAGGCGGCATGGTGTAAAATTGCCTCCGCTTTTGCCCCGCTCAAACTCGTGAACAGCATCAATCCTGACAAGACCACAATAAACCGGTTTTTGAAGGCTGTTTTCATACGCTGCATAGAAAATCCTGTGTTTAAAACTATAATCGCTAAAATGCAGAAACTGACAAATAAATGCAAGAAAAATAAAGTTTGTGACGCGATTTGTCATTAAATGACATAAATCTGGACAAAGCCTTACAATTTAGGCAAAATTAGCCCATCAAATACTTTGACTCGATACTTTCATGGCAAAAATCCTTGTTCTGAACGGCCCTAATCTGAATCTGCTTGGTATTCGCGAACCCGGGCATTATGGCAAACAGACTTTACAGGATATTGAACAGACATTATTAACCAAAGCCGAACAATTGCAGCATGATTTGCAATTTTTTCAACATAATGCCGAACATGAACTGGTCGAGCGAATCCATCAGGCTTTCGCCGAAAACAGCGACTTTATCATTATCAACCCCGCTGCTTTTACGCATACCAGTGTAGCAATTCGCGATGCTTTGCTGGCCACCCGAATTCCATTTATAGAAGTTCACCTGTCCAATGTCCATGCGCGAGAACCGTTTCGGAAGCAGTCTTATTTTTCCGATATTGCCCAGGGCGTTATTGCAGGATTAGGTGGACATGGATACGAACTGGCCCTGGAGGCCGCTGATAAAATATTAGCCCAAGAGACATAACACCATGGATATTAGAAAAATAAAAAAATTGATCGAGATCATCGAAGACTCCGATGTCACTGAAATTGAAATCAGTGAGGGCGAAGAATCGGTACGCATCAGCCGCTTAACGGCAACCAGCACGATCGTTCAGGCACCTGCTGCCGCGGCAGCACCCGCACCCATGCCCGCGACGGAAGCGCCAGCCAGCACTGAAAATACAGCTTCCGGTCATGTCGTCAAGTCGCCTATGGTCGGCACCTTTTACCGCGCCGCATCACCTGGCGGCACGCCTTTTGTAGAAGTGGGTCAGAAAGTATCGGTCGGCGATACCTTGTGCATTATCGAAGCCATGAAAATTCTCAACCAGATTGAATCCGATGCCAGCGGCACGATTAAACAAATCCTGGCAGAAGACGCGCAGCCAGTCGAATATGACCAGCCTTTATTCATCATAGAATAACCTTGGATAGCACACATGTTCGATAAAATAGTTATTGCCAACCGTGGCGAAATCGCGCTGCGTATTTTAAGGGCTTGCCGCGAATTAGGGATTAAAGTCGTTGCCGTTTATTCCTCCGCTGACCGCGATTTAAAGCATGTTCGTCTCGCCGATGAAGCCGTGTGTATCGGGCCGCCCGCATCTGTCGACAGTTATTTGAATATTCCCGCCATTATCAGTGCGACCGAAGTCACCGATGCCGAAGCCATTCATCCCGGCTATGGTTTCTTATCGGAAAACGCCGACTTTTCTGAAAAAGTGGAGCAAAGCGGCTTTGTTTTTATCGGCCCGAAAGCCGATACCATTCGCATGATGGGTGACAAAATTCAGGCTAAAAAATCCATGATTGCCGCCGGCATTCCCTGTGTTCCGGGAAATGGCGATCCATTAACTGAGGATAAGGCTGAAAACCTTAAACTGGCGCATGAAATCGGTTATCCGGTCATCATTAAAGCTGCAGGTGGCGGTGGCGGCCGTGGTATGCGCGTTGTGCATACGGAAGCGGCACTGCTTAACGCGATTACGATGACCAAGGCAGAAGCCGGCGCAGCGTTCGGCAATCCGACTGTTTATATGGAAAAATTTCTGGAAGATCCGCGCCATATTGAGTTTCAAGTCATTGCCGATAGCCACGGTAACGCCATTCATTTAGGCGAGCGTGACTGCTCCATGCAGCGACGTCACCAGAAAGTGGTGGAAGAAGCACCGGCACCGGGTCTGAGCGATGAAGAACGCGACCGGATGGGGAGATTATGCGCCAAGGCGTGTATTGACATTGGTTATCGTGGTGCCGGAACCTTTGAATTTTTATATGAAAAAGGCCAGTTCTTTTTTATCGAAATGAATACCCGGGTTCAGGTGGAGCACCCTGTCTCCGAAATGATTACCGGCTTTGATATTGTTAAAGAACAGCTGCGCGTCGCCGCCGGTGAAAAGCTGTCTAAAACCCAGGATCAAATCACCTTTACCGGCCATGCCATCGAATGCCGCTTAAACGCCGAAGACCCCAGCAACTTTATGCCGAGTCCAGGCAAAATTAATCAGTTTCATATGCCAGGCGGCCCCGGAATCCGTTGTGAAACCCATATTTATAGTGGCTATGTGGTCCCCCCGTTTTATGATTCCATGATCGGCAAATTGATTGCACACGGTGAGGATCGAAACAGTGCCATTGCCCGAATGAAAACGGCATTGAGTGAAATGATCATCGATGGCATCAAAACCAATATTCCATTGCAGCAAGATATTATGACCGACAGCGCCTTTGCCTTAGGCGGCCAGAATATTCATTATCTGGAAAAGAAACTCGGTCTCGATTGACCCTTTCTACACGCGGGGCAACCTGCCCCGCATCCTTAAACTTTATTCCAATTCTCCCTTATTGGCTATGGCCTGGCATCAACTCTCTGTAACAAGCAACCAAGAAACGGCTCCGAAACTGTCTGATTTTTTCAGCGACTGCGGCGCAGTATCTGTTACCTATATGGATGCGGAAGACCAACCGGTTTATGAGCCCGCGCCCGGCGAAACCAGAATCTGGCGAAAAACGCGGGTGATCGCCTTGTTTGAACTGGATATTGACCCAGAACAGGTCAAACAAATTGCACAACAGCAGTTTGTCGATTCACCGTTAAATGACTGGTCGCTGCAACATATTGAAGACCAGGCTTGGGAACGCGCCTGGCTGGAACATTTTAAACCGCTTAAATTTGGCGACTGTTTATGGGTTTGTCCGACCGGTCAGGAAATTGAAGAGGCCGGCACCGTCTGCATGACGCTTGATCCGGGCCTGGCATTTGGCACCGGCACACATCCAACCACTGCGCTCTGCCTGGAATGGCTGGCCTACCATGATTTAACCGGAAAAACCATTATCGATTATGGATGTGGCTCCGGTATTCTGGCCGTTGCTGCATTATTACTGGGCGCAAAGCAGGCGCATTGTATCGACATTGATCCGCAGGCGTTAGAGGCAACCCACTATAATGCCAAAAAAAACCAGGTTACACAGGCCATTCAGTGTTACTTACCGGAACAATTTCCAACCCAAAAATCCGATATTGTGCTGGCCAATATTTTGGCTGGCCCGTTGATTGAACTCTCTGAAAATATTGCTAAGCTTGTATCTGATAAGGGTTCTTTAGTGTTATCAGGAATCCTGAACGAACAAGCAGATACTGTCATTCAGGCGTACCAGCAACAGGGTCTGCATTTCTCAACTCCCCGGCGGCAAGAAGATTGGTGCCGGCTGGATGGTTACTATGTACACCCGATGTCCGGAATGTAGACAACAAACACACGTCAATGCACAACAATTACGCCATTCACATGGTATGCTGCATTGTAAAAACTGCGGCGTTCTGTTTGATGCCCTGGCACTGATTTCCGACCATGCCGAAGATGACATCGCCCCGCCTGAACATACGGTTTTAACCGCTGAAACATCACGCCCTTCAAAAAAAAACACTGTTTTATGGTCTATCGGTCTTGTTTCAACTCTCCTGCTCCTGTTAGGCCAGATCATTTATTTTGAAGGCAACACGCTGCTGCACAATCCACAACTGCGCCCCTGGCTGGAAAAAGCCTGTTTCACACTGAACTGTACGCTCCCCCCCTATCGAAATCTAAAGCAGATACGTCTGCTCAACACCGTCATCGACACACAAAACGCACATGAAATCACATTCACGATTATCTTGAGTAATCAAGCCGATTTTCCGCAACAGTATCCGGCGTTAAAACTAACCCTGGTGGATTATTTAGGCCGGCCCTTTGCAGAACGGGTGTTTTCAGTTGATAATTACCGGCCACCATCTGCACGGATGGCGGCTAACCAAACCGTTGAAATCGAGCTGACAATTATCAGCCCGACTGAAAAAATCGGCGGCTATTCTTTTAATATTTTGTGACCATGCCTCAACATCCTGAACTTTTTTTAAAGAAACACGAAGAAAAACGCCTCAAACAAGGCCATCTCTGGGTTTTTAGCAATGAAATCGACAACCAGCGCAGCCCGTTAAGCCAATTTAATGCCGGTGACATCGTCACCTTGAAAGATGCACAGGGAAATGCACTTGGCACCGCTTACGTCAATCCCAATATGCTGATTTGCGCACGTCTTCTGTCGCGTAAGCCGAACCTTAAAATTGCCGGCCACTTTTTTAAAAACCGCTTAATGACAGCCTTATCCCTGCGTCAACGCCTGTTTGATAAACCCTTTTATCGTCTGATTTTTGCCGAAAGCGATGGTTTACCGGGCTTGATTATCGACCGCTTTGGCGATGTTTTGTCTTTGCAGATCAATACCGCCGGCATGGAGCGATTTAAAGATATTTTACTCGCGAGCCTCATTGATTTATTGGCACCGACAGCCATTATCCTCAAAAATGACACCAATTCCCGACAACTGGAAGGCTTATCGACCGTGTCCGAAGTCATTTATGGGACTGTGCCAGACCCTGTGATTATTGAAGAAAACAACGCCCGTTTTTATGTCGATATCCTGAAGGGGCAAAAAACCGGCTGGTTCTATGATCATCGTGTCAGTCGGGCGCGACTGGCTACTTTGTCCAAGCAACAAACCGTACTCGATTTATTCAGCTATTCAGGGGCCTGGGGCATTCCAGCGGCGATGGCAGGCGCCAGCGAGGTAACCTGTGTCGATAGTTCTGAACAGGCTTTGAAGAACGCCCGACATAGCGCGGAATTAAATCATGTCACTGAACGGATGCAGTTTGCGCAACACGATGTTTTTGACTTTTTAAAACAGGCACGGAAACAAAAACAACGTTATGACATCATCGTACTCGACCCGCCGGCATTGATTAAACGTAAAAAAGATTTTAAAGCGGGTTTTGAAGCCTACCGCCGTTTAAACCATCTGGCCTTGCAAGTATTGAATCAACAGGGCATTTTGATTTCCGCTTCCTGCTCGTATCACCTGAGCCGCACCAACCTGCACGAAATATTACGCTCATCGGCCCGACACATCGACCGTCATCTGCTGTTTTTTGACACCCAAGGGCAAGGCCCTGATCACCCCATTCATCCAGCATTGGCCGAATCCGACTATTTGAAAACCTTTTTCTGTGCGGTATCGCCCAGTCTCTAAACAATAAGAATCTGTTCAACACAAAAAAAACGGCGTGTTGTTAAAAAACAACGCGCCGTAGAATAGAAGGATATATGAAAACTCTATGGCTTTAGAAAAATAAGCACATCTCCAAGAGTTTCATAAAGTATAGCTGAGATATTTTGTTGTGAAAATGTGACATAGTGTCGCGCGACATTCTGTCGCACCTTTTCATAACGTAAATATTCAGGGGGCGCTTTGACTTCCTCGGTTTTTCCAGGTCACGCTCGACGCCTATTCCCAAACCAGAGAGCCGCCAGTCTGATATTCTGTCACCCGCGTTTCGAAGAAGTTTTTCTCCTTGCGCAGATTGGCTTGTTCGTCCAGCCACGGCAATACGTTTTCAGCCCCCGGAAAAGGTTCAGTAAGGCCAACCTGGCGGGCGCGGCGGTTGGCGATGAAGCGAAATTGCTCAGCGTGCAATTGTTTATTGTAGCCCAGTATCGGATCGCGCAGGATGTAGCCGGCGTAAGCCATTTCAGCCGCTTCAGCTTCGTCCCACATTTCCCTTAGTGCATGCGGATCGAACGTCAGATTTTCTTCCTCCAACAGTTGCCGAACCACGCGAATGCCAAACGCGCAGTGCAGCACTTCGTCACGCATGATGTATTGCAGTTGCTCGGCCGCGCCTTTCATCAAGCCTCGCCGCTGCAACGCGAAGATTGGACTGAAGCCATTGTAAAACCAGCTGCCCTCAAACACAGCCGCGAAGAACAAATAGGCCATAGCGAATTCATGCAGCGCATCGCGATCGGTCAACGGCTTGCCGGATTGCAACACGCCGTGCAGACGGCGGTTAGCCAGGGCGATTTTACCATGGATGGCGGGGACGACTCGATAGCGGTTGTAAATCTCGCGCTGATCTATCCCCAAAGTTTCGATGCAATGCTGGTAAGTCCAGGTGTGCAAGGCTTCCTCGTAAACTTGCCGAGCCTGGTAGATTTGCAATTCCGGCGCACTCATCTTTTCCATTACCGCCAGGCCGATATTACGCATCGCCAGAATATCCGATGTGGTTAAATAAGCCAGCACGTTCTCGAATACGTGACACTCAGCTGGTGTCAGTTTGTGCTGATAATCGTGCACATCCTGCGCCATCGAGATTTCCAGCGGTGTCCAGTGGTTACGATTGGCATTGAGAAAAAATGACCAGGCCCACGGATATTTGAACGGTGCCAGTTGATTAATGTCAGCCTGCCCATTGACCACCCGTTTTTGTTCAGGATCAATGGCCGCCACGACGGCATCCACGTCTGTGGTTTTTTTGTCTACAGGAGGGCTGGCTGATTGTGCCGTCGACCCAACCGATGCCGCGTTATTTTCGGGCGAAGCAGAGGTATCCCAATCATCAAATTTTAATGTTGTCATTGGCATGCCTCGCAATCCGGATCGGTAATCGAACACGCCTGGGGTACCGTCTCGTCGGCACTGGTTTTTTCCATCGCCGTAGCGCCCAGGCTGCGTAAGTAATAGGTCGTCTTCAAGCCGCGTTGCCAGGCCAGTTGGTATATCTGATCCAGTTTACTGCCGGTCGGCGCGGCGACATACAAATTCAGCGATTGCGATTGATCTATCCATTTCTGTCGACGGGCGGCAGCTTCGATCAACCATTCCGGTTCGATTTCAAACGCAGTCGCATAGCGCGCCTTAATCTCGTCCGGCACTCGCTCAATGGCGGCTAGCGAGCCATCGAAGTATTTCAAATCGGCGACCATCACCTCATCCCATAAATCCAGTGCTTTTAACTCGCGAACCAGTGCGGCATTAACGACCGTGAACTCACCGGACAGATTGGATTTAACATATAGATTTTGATACACCGGCTCGATGGACGCTGACACCCCGACAATATTGGAAATGGTCGCGGTGGGCGCAATCGCTACGCAATTGGAGTTACGCATACCGACCTGGGCTATACGCTCGCGCAACACCTGCCAATCCAACTGCCCACCGACCGGCACCCCCAGGTCGCGGCGCGTTTCCGCCAGTCGTTCCAGGGTATCCGGCGGCAACACGCCTTGCTGCCACAAACTGCCGGTAAAGCTGTTGTATCGACCTCGTTGTTCGGCCAAATCGGCCGAGGCCTGATAAGCGTAGTAACACAGCAATTCGGTCGCATAATCGGCAAATTCAACCGCGTCCTGACTGGCGTAGGCAATACCCAGTTGATGTAAACAATCGGAAAATCCCATCATACCCAGTCCGACCGGACGATGACGTAGGTTGGCGTTACGTGCCTTGGGCGTGGCATAAAAATTGATATCAACGACATTGTCCAACATACGCATCGCGGTGTTAATGGTACGCTGCAGCTTGTCAGTGTCCAGTTGCCACAGGCCGTTACGCTCGGTCAAATGCGCGACCAGATTAACCGAGCCCAGATTGCACACGGCGGTTTCGTCATGGGCGGTATTCAGCGTGATTTCGGTACATAGATTGGAGCTGTGAATGGTACCGACATGCTGTTGTGGCGAACGCAAATTACAGGCATCCTTAAAGGTAATCCAGGGATGACCGGTTTCGAACAGCATGGTCAACATCTTACGCCACAATTGCACTGCACTGATACGTTTATGCAGCTTGATCTCACCACGCTCAGCCTTGGCTTCGTAGGCCTGGTAGGCATCGACAAAGTCCGCGCCGTAGAGGTCGTGCAAATCCGGCACATCAACCGGCGAAAACAAAGTCCAGTCAGCATTATCCCGCACCCGCTGCATGAACAGGTCTGACACCCAGGCGGCGGTGTTCATGTCGTGGCAACGGCGGCGTTCATCACCGGTATTCTTGCGCAGTTCCAGAAATTCCTCAAAATCCAGATGCCAGTTTTCCAGATATGCGCAGACCGCACCCTTGCGTTTGCCGCCCTGATTGACTGCGACGGCGGTATCATTAACCACCTTCAAAAATGGAATAACGCCCTGGCTGTGGCCGTTAGTGCCCTTGATCCGGCTGCCCAGCGCCCGCACCGGCGTCCAGTCGTTACCCAATCCGCCAGCATATTTTTGCAGCAGCGCGTTTTCCTTGATGCTTTGATAAATGCCATCCAGATCATCGGAAACTGTGGTCAGGTAGCAAGACGACAGTTGAGCGTGGCGGGTGCCGCTGTTGAACAAGGTCGGTGTTGAGCACATAAAATCAAAGTGCGATAACAGGCGGTAAAACTCGATGGCGCGCGTTTCTCGGTCAATTTCGTTCAAGGCCAAACCCATCGCCACGCGCATGAAAAAACATTGCGGCAACTCGATGCGGCGACCTTCGATGTGCAGAAAATAGCGGTCGTACAGAGTTTGCAGACCCAGGTAATCGAATTGCAGATCGCGTTCAGCCCGTAGCGCTGCACCCAATTTTTCCAGATCGAACTCGGCCAGCCGCGGATCGAGTAAGTCAGCGTCGATACCGGCAGCAATGAACTCGGCTAAACAGACCGCATAGTGCTCAGCCATGTCGGTTTGAGTCAAGGCTGTGCCGGTAACTTCCAGGCGCAAATGACTCAACAGCAATCGTGCGGCAACTTTGGCATAGTCCGGTTCGATCTCGATCAAGGTGCGCGCTGCCAACACCAACGCCTGATACACCGCCGTCAACGGCATGCCGTCGTATAGATTAGTCAAGGTTTCCTTCCAGACTCGCTGGGCATCAACATCGGCCAGGCCGACGCACGCCTCATGACACAAGGCGATGAAGGCAGCACTATCCAGCGGTCGGCGTTGACCGTTGTCGTCGACATGCAAAGCCGGTGAGACATCGTCACTGGCTTGCTGAGATGCGCGCTGTTCAGCATGTTTTTCGCGGTACAATACATAAGCGCGGGCCACATCGTGGGCACCGGAACGCATCAGCGCCAGTTCCACTTGATCCTGAATATCTTCGATATATACCGTGCCACCGGCAGGCAAACGCCGTGTCAATGCCTTGACCACGATCGTCGTCAATTGTTCTACCTGGTTGCGAATCCGGGCCGAATTGACGCTGTGCTGACCTTCAACTGCAATAAATGCCTTTTTAATGGCGGTGGCAATTTTTTCCGGCTGAAAAGTAACGACGGAGCCGTTACGGCGAATGACTTCTAAACCGCTGTCTATCGGATACGATGCGGTGTTTTCAATGGGTTCGGCAGGGTTGGGACAAAAGCTGGCAGATTGAACGGCGGTATCCATAAGTTTCTCCTCAAGGGGATCGAGGTCATGAAGCCGCAACGGCAGGACGCCGCTCCCTTACCCAGACCTGGCTGGAGCCGCCATACTCGCCATCGACCTCGGAGACACCCCGCTCCCGGTTGATTAAAATTTCGACGGCAGGTCTCCTGGCTTTCGGGTCCTCGTTTCGGTTTGGCCTTCCCGGACGGACGTCCAGTGGCACGACTCATCAAACCTTAACTCACCGATTACAGTTGCGGGGGCAGCTCCGGCTTTCAGGTGATCATGCAAAAGTCGCAAAATCGCCGACCGGATTCCCTTTTAATCCCCTTCGGGGGAACCGTCTGGACGCAAAAGTGTAGGCGTGCATGGAGAATATGTCAAGATCCTGATGACGTTGTTTGACATTTTTAATACCATATATTGTTTATTTTATCGTTATAGAGACACAAGATATGGTAGCTCTGTGGAATATCAGAAAATAATTTTATGCGCTTGCTCTGTATCAAGAGCTAATCAACGGCTTTAGCGACATAATCCACAAGCCAGCGTAAATACTCCAATCCGGCATCTTCGTGCCGGCAAGCCAGATACATGGTTTTCGCGATGGGTAGATGCGCAAAACGTAACCCCGTCAGTCCGAGTTTGGTGGATTTATCGGCGAGCAGCCATTCCGGTAGCAGGCAAACACCACGACCGGCGGCGGCAAGTTGCAGCATGATGTCGGTTTCCTCGACATGGATATGAGCGGCAGGTTCAATGCCCGCCGGTTGCAGCACTTTACAGAACATATCCAGCCGCTCGCGGGCGACCGGGTAAGTCAGTACGGTTTCGCCACGTAAATCGTCTGGCGTTATTGTTACGCGGTCAGCCAACGGATGGTTGTTTGCGACAATTAATACCAGTTCAAAATCGAACAGCGGCTGGTAACAGAGCTGACCGTTATCAACAGGATCCGAGGTCAGCACGGCATCCAGTTTGTATTGACGGATAGATTCGAACGATTCGAAACGGTAGCGCGATGTGACTTCGACAGTCAAATCCGGCCACGCACGCAGATAGGGTTGCAAAATATTGCGGAACCATTCGTAGCAGGCGTGACATTCAATGCCAATGGTCAATTTTCCGGTCTTGCCTTTGGCCAATTGTGTCAAATGGTTTTCGGCCGAATTAACGGTGGCGATCACAGATTCTGCGACCTCGGACAAATAGCGCCCGGCCTGGCTCAGTACCAGTGAACGGCCTTGTTTATGCCACAGCCGAATCCCTAAGCGTTGTTCCAGATTCTTGATTTGATGAGACAGCGCCGACTGGGTCAAATGCAGGGTTTCAGCGGCGGCACTAAGCGTGCCATGACGTTTTAACGCCAACAGAATGCGCAGGTGGATTAATTCCATATTGATGAATATATCTCATAAGTTAATGAAGAATCATCGATTATCATCATTTACTTGACCGTTTACAATATTTTATGTGTTAAACATTCAATAAACGGTATTTATCCATGACGAAAATTCATAACTTAGGCTTTCCTCGTATCGGTGCCAGGCGCGAGCTAAAGTTTGCCCTGGAATCCTATTGGCAAGGTTCATCCTCGCGCAACACGCTGAAAACACTCGGCCAACGATTACGCCAGCAGCACTGGCAATTGCAAGCAGGGCTGGATTGGGTGCCGGTCGGCGACTTTTCTTTTTATGACCAGGTACTGGACATGAGCTTTACCTTGGGCAACTTGCCTGAGCGTGTGCAACAATTTCACGGCGATACATTGGATAATTACTTTCGCGTCGCCCGTGGTCGTTCGGCGCAACCTGCAAACGATTCAGCCGCCTGCTGTAGTGCTGTAGCAGCCGGTGAAATGACCAAGTGGTTCGACACCAATTATCACTACATCGTGCCTGAATTCAACGCGACGACAACCTTCAGCCTGGATGCCTCTCGCCTGTTGCAACAACTGGCAGAAGCCAAGGCTCAAGGCGTTGCCGCAAAACCTGTCATCATTGGCCCTGTTACCTATCTATGGCTTGGTAAGGCCAAAGACAACACCGATAAGCTCGCGCTGTTGTCCAAGCTGCTGCCGGTTTATATAGAATTGCTGCAAACGCTGGCAAATGCGGGTGTTGAATGGGTGCAGATTGACGAACCAATTTTAGTGACCGAACTCAATGCCGTTTGGCAAAATGCTTGCCGTACAGCTTACCAGCAGTTAAGTGACAGCCCGGTAAAACTATTGCTGACGACCTATTTTGGCCAACTCGCGGAAAACCTCAGTCTTGCTGTCAATTTACCCGTGGCCGGTTTGCACATTGATGCCATCAACGGCCAAAATGATATTGAAGCGTTAATGGCCGAGTGGCCTGTAGACAAAGTGTTATCGCTCGGTGTTATCAATGGCCGCAATATCTGGAAAAGCGACCTCACGACTCTCCTGGATAGCCTGGAACCCATTGCGCAACAACTGGGTGATCGCCTGTGGTTGGCGCCATCCTGCTCGCTACTGCATGTGCCGGTTGATTTGGACAGCGAGCAAAAAGTTGATGCCGAAATCAAATCCTGGCTGGCCTTTGCCAAACAGAAACTCGGTGAATTGCGCATCCTGGCCACGGCACTCAACCAGGGGCGTGATGCGGTTAAAGCCGAACTGGAGAGTAACCACGCCGCCATCGAATCCCGTCGTCATTCTACGCGGGTCAACAATCCCGCTGTCAAGTCGGCACTGAACAACATTACCCCGGAAATGGCTCAGCGAAATAGCCCTTATGCTGACCGAGCCGTTAAGCAAGCGGCATGGCTGAAATTACCCCGATTTCCGACGACGACAATTGGCTCTTTCCCGCAGACAGCGGAAATCCGTCTCGCACGTAGCCAATTTAAGTCAGGCAAACTGGATGCAGCCAGTTACAAAGAGGCAATGCGTGGTGAAATTGCGCATTGCGTGCGTGAACAGGAAGCGCTTGGTTTGGATGTTTTCGTACATGGCGAAGCCGAACGCAACGACATGGTGGAATATTTTGGCGAACAGCTCGACGGCTACGCTTTCAGTCAATTCGGTTGGGTGCAGTCTTATGGTTCTCGCTGTGTAAAACCCCCCATTTTATTTGGCGACATCAGCCGACCCCAGCCCATGACTGTGGAATGGATTCGCTACGCCCAATCGTTAACCGATAAACCGATGAAAGGCATGTTGACAGGCCCTGTGACCATTTTAAACTGGTCATTTGTGCGTGATGACCAGCCGCGTTCAGTGACTTGTAAACAATTAGCGTTAGCGATCCGTGAGGAAGTGCAGGATTTGGAAAAAGCGGGCATTGGTGTGATTCAAATCGACGAAGCCGCTCTGCGCGAAGGGTTGCCATTACGCAAATCGAAATGGCAGGCATATCTGGATTGGGCAGTGGAATCGTTCCGTATCACAACAGGCGGTGTGGCCGATGAGACACAGATACACACTCACATGTGTTACTCAGAATTCAACGACATCATCGCCGCCATCGCCGATATGGATGCCGACGTTATCACCATCGAAACCTCACGCTCCGATATGGAATTACTTGATGCCTTCGAGCATTTCCACTATCCGAATGCCATCGGACCCGGGGTGTATGATATTCACTCGCCCAATATTCCAAGCGAAGAAGACATCGTGATCCTGATGCGAAAAGCCGCCGAACGCATTCCAGTCGAACAACTATGGGTTAATCCGGATTGTGGCCTGAAAACCCGCCAGTGGCATGAGGTGATACCGGCTCTGACCAATATGGTCGCCGCCGCTAAAACCTTACGTAGCACATTAGGTCAGAATATACAGTAACAGAGGTTCTGAATGTTTGCGCTATCGAGCCTATAGGCAAAAAAAACGGTCTGTTGTTCAAAAACAACAGACCGCGAAGTAGAAGGTATATGAAAACTCTTTCACTTAAAAGATAAGCACATCTGCAAGAGTTTCATAAAGTATAGCGGCGATATTCTGTGGTGAAAATGTGACACAGTGTCGCGCGACAAATCGTCACACCCCGCTATCGCTGTCTTTTTCTGCACAATGAATGCAAAAGCTGGAATATGGCAGCGCCTTCAAGCGTTCTTTTTTTATCGGTTTGCCACACTTCAAACACAAACCATAGCTGCCTTCATCTAAACGCGACAGGGCCTGACGAATTTTGTCGATTTCAATTTGTGTCGTTTCACCTAAAGATTCCAGAACCGGATCATTTTCTGTTTCCACCACCTGTTCTTCAAAATCCTGAGCCAACGGGGCATCCGTATGGCGAACATCTTTTGTAACCCGGTCGAGCTTGTCTTCCAGCTCTTCCAACATATCGATCAATTCATCTCGAACCTGATTCAAGTCTTTCAATGTTTACTCTTTTTTCAGTAAGTCAAATTTGAACTATACTCAGCTTTATTCTGTCGTACAACTATCTTTATTCCTTCTGTTATCATTTTCGTAGATAAGGACACGTATATTATGGAAAATAGCCTCACCCCTTTATTAAACGCCGCCAATCAAATTATCCTTGGAAAAGACCGACAAATTCGTTTGGCTGTCTGCTGTCTGATTGCCAAAGGCCATTTATTGATTGAGGATATACCCGGCGTTGGTAAAACCACACTCTCCCATACCCTGGCACGATTATTCGGTCTGGATTATCAACGCATTCAGTTTACCAGCGATATTTTGCCCGCCGATATTATCGGCAGCTCGGTTTTTGACGCCGAGCGCCATGAATTCCGCTTTCATCACGGTCCCATTTTCAACCAGATGATTTTAGCGGACGAAATCAATCGCTCTACGCCCAAGGCGCAAAGTGCCTTGCTCGAGGCGATGGAAGAAGAACAGGTCACGGTAGAAGGCCAGACCTATCCCTTGCCTAAACCATTTTTCGTCATCGCCACCCAAAACCCGTCTCATCAAATTGGCACATTTCCATTACCTGAATCACAGCTTGACCGCTTTCTGATGCGCATCGAATTAGGTTATCCCAACCGTGAAGCCGAACGCGCATTATTACAGGGCGAACAGCGTCATAAAATCATCGCTGAATTACCGGTGATGTTAGCCCCGGAACAACTCAATGCATTACAACAGGCTGTCACCGAAATCTATGCGTCTCCGGCATTATTGGATTACGTGCAAAATATCATCGATTTTAGCCGCCAGTCCGATGAATTTAGTGCCGGCCTGTCACCCCGCGGTGGCTTAGCCCTGTTGACAGCGTCTAAAGCCTGGGCCTTGATGGAACAACGTCATGCCGTGATTCCGGAAGATGTACAAGCTGTTTTAGCCGCCGTTGCCGGCCACAGACTTAAAGCCGGCAGCACCGATGCGGCATCCATCGTCGCCCCTATTCTGGAACATGTGCCGGTCGTATGAACGAAACTGTATTAAGTCTGAAACAACGTTTTGCCTTGTCCCGCTTTATACACGGGGAAAAGCCTGTCAAAGGTGCTTTGACGCTGAACCAACGCCGTATTTTTATACTGCCGACGCGTCAAGGTGGCGGCTTTATCGTTTTGATCCTCTTGTTGTTATTGATTGCCTTAACCTATAACAACAATCTGATTTATCTGCTGGCCTTCATGCTGGCCAGTGTATTTTTTATCACGATCCTGCATACCTATCAGTCGCTGGCGGGACTGGTGATTAAACCCTTACAAACACAAGCGGCATTTGCCGGAGAAAAGGCCGGGTTTGGTTTCAATATTCAGAATCCAAGCGATCAGGCACGCTTTGATATTCAGCTCAAACTGGAAACCGAAACCCTGCTGGATATTCCGCCACATCATCACGAAAAAGTGCTGTTATTTAAATCGGCCAATAAAAGAGGCGTGCTGCAAGCCGGTACTTTAACCGTCTCCAGCTGCTATCCATTAGGCCTGTTTCGCGCCTGGTCGCCCTTACGATTCAAACTGGAGGCACTGGTTTATCCTGCCCCTGCGGCCGTTTTTTCTGCCTTTCCGGAAAGCGAAGGGTTTGAGGGCGAAAATGGCCAAAGTAAAAAAGGCGGTGATGATTTTTATGGCTTGCAACAGTATCAGCCGGGTGACCCCATTCGACAAATACACTGGAAAAGTTATGCCAAAGGCCAGGGACTGTTCAGTAAACATTATGGCGGCAACGCCGTCGCCGACTTATGGCTGGATTATGCACAAACGCTCGGTCATGATGTCGAGCAACGCTTAAGCCATTTATGCCGATGGCTTATTGAAGCCGAAAAAGCCGGACTCAGATATGGTCTGATTTTACCCAATCAAAAAATTCCCTGTCGCAGTGGCCCGGAGCACCAACGCGCCTGTCTTGAAGCACTCGCCCTGTTTTGATCATGAATAGCTGGATTCCACGAAAAAGTCTTGTTTTTATGTTGATTGCATTAGGTTTGATTACCTTGCCGCATAGTCAACATTTACCCTTGCCTTTGTTTTTGTTTTTTGTCGTGCTGTGGACCTGGCGTTTTATCGCCATCTGGAAACCTGAGTGGTTACCCGGAAAAATAACAGTTTTTTTATTGATGCTGGCGGCTATCGGTCTGCTGTATTCGCAGCATCAGGGCGTACTCGGGCGTGCCGGTGGCACCTCGCTGTTTGTTGTCGCGCTGGGCTTGAAATTACTGGAAATTCGCGGCACCCGGGATATTTATCTGATTGTATTTTTAGGGTTTATTGTCGCGGCCACCGAATTTCTCTACCAGCAAAACATTGTCATGGCGATCTATATCGTGCTGGTTTGCATCTTTTTGCTGGCAACATTGATTACCATTAACGGCCTGCACGCAAAAATCAGCCCAACCTTAAAAAAAGCCGGCATCATTGTGTTACAGGCGATGCCGATTGCCGCCATCATTTTTGTTTTATTTCCACGCATTGAAGCGCCACACTTTAAATGGCTGGACGCTGAAAAAAACCAGGTTACCGGCCTGAGCGATACGCTGGAACCGGGCGCCATCAGTGAATTGGGGCTGTCACCGGAACTGGTGTTTCGGGTCAAATTTGACGGCGATATTCCGCCACCGGACGAGCGTTACTGGCGTGGCCCGGTGTTTACCTATACCGATGGCAAACGCTGGCGCGAAAGTCCCAACCGTTTTTTTAAACGCTATATGGATACACCACGCTTTAAAGGTAAAGCCTACCATTACACGCTGTTGATGGAACCGCAGAACAAACCCTGGGTGTTTGCACTGGAAATGCCGGCCCACTTTGAGGCACCCTTGCAACGTAACAGTTTTTACCAGTTGATAACAACAAAAGACCCGACACAGCGGGCGGAATACAAGATTACCTCCTATACCCACTTCAACACCGGGTATTTAACCAAAACCGAATTGAAAGACACCTTGCAACTGCCCGGCAAGCCCTCCGAACGCATCGTCAAACTGGTCAAACAATTAGGTGGATTTGATTTAAAGCCGGAGCAATTTATTGCCAATCTGTTTAACTATTTCCGACAGGAAAATTTCTTCTATACCCTGATGCCCAAAAAAATGGAGAACAAGCCGATTGAAACCTTTTTATTCGAGCGGCGTTATGGTTTTTGCAGTCACTATGCCACGGCATTTGTGTATTTAATGCGCGTGGCCGATATTCCGGCTCGCGTTATCGGCGGTTACCAGGGCGGTGAGCTCAATGAAGCAGGTAATTTTTTGGAAGTCCGGCAGGCCAATGCCCATGCCTGGGCTGAAGTTTGGCTGCACGACAAAGGCTGGAGCCGTTTTGACCCGACGACAGCTATCGCCCCCGAACGGGTAGAGCAAACGCTTGATATTGAACAGCAAATTGCAACCCGCACACTCACGATCGTTACACCGGAAGTTTTACACCAATCGATGGACTGGCTGAAACAGGCCAAACAGGTTCTGGGCAGCGTGGATTACAGTTGGCAACGCTGGATCATCAACTACAATCGCACCAGCCAACAAGGTATTTTCAAACACTTAGGCATTAAGGATTTAAAAACCATTATTTACTGGTTACTGGTGCTGGTGGGAACAGTCACGCTGATTCTGGCCCGTTTCATCCTGAAAAACAAGGCTCAACCGGTCGATCCGGCGGTCAAACTCTATCGCCAGTTTTGTCAAAAAATCCCCGATGTCACCCTGAATCCGGGGGAGGCGCCCTATCGCTTTGCCGCACGTTGTCGTCAGGCACACCCCAAACAGGCCGAAACCATCGACCGGATTATCCAACTGTTTGTCAAAATCCGTTACTACCCAAACAGCCCAAAAGAAACACTGGAACAACTCAAAAAACAGGTCGATCATTTCTCCTGCACTTGAGTTTTCCCGGCTGTCTGCGGTGCAGCCACATCCTGCGATTTTTGGCCGCTGCTGATTTCCGTTGGCGTGTTTTGGGCCAATTTTTTTTGTCGTTCACCTTCGCCAAACAACACCGCAGCCCCCATAAAAAGCAATACCCCCAACCATGCCACGCCCATACGGCTGGGTTTATCCATCCAGAACATTATCCAGCCAGGCTTTATCATGCCGACAATTAAAATCACAATAGACACAATGAATAAATTTATTGCATAAACTACCATCGAATTTCACCTGTTCCTTACATTTTATAAAATTGTCCATTATTATTACTTCACAAGGGCATTGCAACTGTTCATCGCCCTATCCATCAATTTCTTTTCAAGGGGTGTGTCATGGCAGGTTTTGGCGTATTTGTAACGGCATTGTTTATCTTTGCCATTCTATTGGTTTTCATGAGTGTCAAATCAGTTCCACAAGGGATGGAATACACGGTGGAACGTTTCGGTCGCTATACGACCACCTTACGACCCGGCCTGAATATTATCGTGCCGATTATTGATCGTATCGGTAACAAATTGAATATGATGGAACAAGTCATGGATGTGCCCTCACAGGAGGTCATTACCAAAGATAACGCCATGGTCAAAGTCGATGGTGTCGTTTTTTATCAAATTATGGATGCCGCCAAAGCCTCTTATGAAGTCAATAATCTGGAACTGGCCATCATCAACCTGGTGATGACGAATATCCGGACGGTCATGGGGTCGATGGTTCTGGATGAATTGCTGTCCCAACGGGATTCAATCAATGCAAAATTACTGGATGTCGTTGATCATGCCACCTCACCCTGGGGTATTAAAATTACCCGCGTTGAAATCAAGGATATTGCACCACCGCGCGACCTGGTGGATGCCATGGCACGACAAATGAAAGCGGAACGTGAAAAAAGAGCGTCAATTTTGGAAGCAGAAGGTTTGCGTCAGTCTGAAATATTACAAGCGGAAGGCGAAAAACAAGGTGCCATTCTACAGGCCGAAGGGCGTAAAGAAGCTGCCTTCCGTGATGCCGAAGCCCGCGAAAGACTGGCACAAGCCGAAGCGAAAGCGACAACAATGGTTTCTGAAGCCATTGCAAAAGGTGATATACAGTCCATCAATTATTTTGTCGCGCAAAAATATGTGGAATCGCTGAAAGATATTGCCGGCTCGGAAAACAGCAAATTAATTCTTATGCCGCTGGAAGCCTCCAGTGTTATCGGCGCTTTAGGCGGTATCACCGAATTGACCAAAGAAGCGTTGGGCAAGAAAACATCATGAACGATTTTGTTATGATTTTCTGGTACTGGTGGATGCTGTCGGTGTTATTTTTGGCCATCGAATTACTCGCCAGCGGCTTTTTCTTTCTGTGGATGTCTGTTGCGGCGGCCATTACCGGCGTTATTTTGTTTCTGATTCCATCCATCAGTCTGGAGATGCAGGTATTTATTTTTTCCATGATGTCGTTTATGTCCATTCTATTATGGCGAAAATACGGTAAACACTACGCCCATCAGGAAACCGATCATCCTTTACTCAATCAGCGCGGTGCTCACTATATTGGCCGAACTTTTACCTTGATCGAACCGGTTGTGGATGGTCAGGGAAAAATTAAAATCGGGGATTCGTTGTGGACAGTTTACAGCCAGCAGGATTATCCTGAAAATACACGGGTTAAAGTGATCGGTGTGGATGGTACGATTTTACTTGTGGAAAAAGCCGATTGAGCCTATACCGGTTAAGTTTGGTTTAACAATGATGTTTTATACTGATAAACTGATCTAACTTAATAAAATCCTGATGCGTTTACTTTTAGTTGAAGACGACATGATTTTGGGCGACGGCCTGAAAACTGGACTGGAAATGGATGGTTATGCCGTTGATTGGGTCACCGATGGCTTAATGGCCGAAGAGGCGCTGAAATCCAATCAATATGAATTGATCGTACTCGACATCAATTTACCTAGAAAAAATGGGCTTGAAATTTTGCGACAATTGCGTAACCGCAAAGACAGTACACCCGTTTTATTACTGACTGCACGAGATACCGTCAGCGACAGGGTACTAGGACTCGACAGTGGGGCTGATGATTATGTCGTCAAACCCTTCGATTTAAATGAAATTTATGCTCGACTGCGCGCGCTTTACCGACGTCACACCTTGACGCATGCCAAAAAACCGTTGATTGAACATAAAAATGTTAAATTAGATCCGGCCTCCCATACGGTATTTTTTCATCATTCAAAAATTGACTTATCACAAAAAGAATTTGAAATTCTAAAATTTCTACTCACTCATATCGGTCAGGTGGCCTCGCGTGCCAGACTTGAAGAGACCTTATATGCCTGGGATTCAGAAGTTGAAAGCAATACGGTTGAAGTCCATATTCATCATTTGCGCAAAAAACTCGACAGTAAACTGATCCGAACCATTCGTGGTGTCGGTTATATCGTTGATGAGGAATAAGCGGTCAGCGCCGCCATGCCTTTAATTCCTCATTCCTTAAAAAAACAACTGCTATTTTTTTTGCTGTTGGCAACCACAGTAATCTGGGGGCTAACAACCTGGTTTACTTATGTCAAAATGCAGCAGGAAACAGCGGAATTATTTGACGCTGAACTGGCTTATTCTGCCGGCGTTTTACATGCTCTGGTTGAAAGCATGCTACATGAAGGCTCTTTATCCGAACATTGGGATCCTGAACATGCCTCCAACCTGTTACATAGCCACAACATAGCGCATCGCTATGCTGGAAAAGTGTCATTTCAGCTCTGGTCTTCAGAAGACGGTCTGATTTTACGCAGTAAAAGTGCGCCTAAATTTCCCTTGTCGAACAACTACAACGGCTATAGTAAAACCACTATCGATGGTTACTTATGGCATGTTTTCAGCATCGCCAATAATAATGGTGAATATGTCATTCATGTCGGTCAACGGGATGATATCCGAAAACACATTACTCAGGAAATCGCGCAACATCTGGCTTTTGTCCTGATCCCCGGACTGATAATTTTGGGTATGACAATCTGGGCCATTGTCAGCCGTATTTTAAAACCCTTAACACATCTGACCGAACAACTGTCACAACGTGAGGCCGACAATCTGAAACCTTTACCCCAAAAATCTCTGCCTGAAGAAATGAAACCGGTTGTGAAACAGCTCAATCAACTGTTTGAGCAATTGGAACAAGCATTTGAAAATGAACGTAACTTTACCGCTGATGCCTCTCATGAACTGCGTACACCGTTAGCTGGATTGATGACACAAGTCCAGGTTGCGGCTAAAACGGATAATAATGACATTCGCCAACAAGCTCTCAAGCAAGCTCAGCAAGCTGTCATACGCATGACCCGAATGGTTCACCAATTACTGACCTTATCTCGCATACAATCACAAAATCAAACCGTAGAGTTTTCGGACATCGATGCCTCTTTAGAAATTGTCCAGGTCATTGGCGAACTAGAAACTGTCGCTCACCAAAAAAATATCAGTATTGAATTTATTTCCCACGAAACATTAAAAATCCGCGGGAATGGAACTTTGTTTAGTATCCTGGTGCGAAATCTGGTTGAAAATGCGATTAAATATTGTCCACAGGGCAGTAAAATAAAAATCCAGTCGATTCGAGAAAAAAACACGCTCCACTTGAGTGTTGAAGACAACGGCCCCGGCATCCATGATGGAAACTATGAACGGTTAACACAACGTTTTTACCGCTGTGTGGAAACGGCAAACAAGGCTGAAGGCAGCGGTTTAGGCTTGTCTATTGTGCAACGCAGTGTTGCCCTGCATGAAGCTGAAATTTATTTTTCAAAATCAGCAATGGGGGGTCTGAAAGCACTGGTTATTTTTCCATTAATATTTGATAATCCCAAACACACCAAAAAGAAACTCAGCCGTTTTTTTAAAAAAAAATCATGACCCAAGCTGGCTATTGACGTTGTAAAATTGTAACTACTCAGCGTAAATTATTCTGTGGGCATAGGCTGTTGATTTATCAGGCTTCTGCAACAGGACGTTGCAGCAGAGCTTACAGGGACGTATTTACGCGTCCTTATAAATCAATAGCCTATGCCTTCAGCCCCAAACTCGCTGAGTAGTTACGTAAAATTTATTATGGGTACAGCAGGGTTACCTTGAATGTTTCACAGACAGGATTTAAACATGAGCTTTGCAACCTTGAGTAAACTGGTTTTATTATTGATCTGGCCATTTATTTTTCTGATCTTGCTTTATTTTTCAGATAAGGAAAAATTCAAACAACGCTGGAAACAATTTAAAATCAAAGACTGGCGCGAATAATGGCTTGTTTGATTATTCAGCCACAAACAAGTCGAAAACCTGGTCGTGTGGCGTATAAATTTCATGTACAGAGCGTATCAGGCTAAAATGGCAGGTTTCATAATTTATTACCTGATGCTATGGAAGTCTCTTTTGAAATCGTACCGCGCAACCGGCAGGCTTTTGACCAGCAATATCAATTTGCTCAAAAAATAGCCGGACGTTTCCAATTCATCAATGTCCCCGATATCCAGCGCTTCAACATCCGCAGTTGGGAATGCAATACGTTTATTGATCCTGAGCAACACCATTTTGTCCCTCATTTTCGTGCCATCGATTTTGATTTAAAAGAAGGTCATATTTTCCAAATTATCGAACAACATGAATTGCGTCATGTTCTCCTGGTAACCGGTGATCCACCGGACGGCCTCAACCGGGTATTTTTTAATACCAGTGTGTTGGATATGATTCGAGCTATAAAACAACGCTTTCCCAATATAAAAGTTTATGCCGGATTTGATCCACATCGAAGTGGGGTACAGGATGAATGTTTATATATTCATAGTAAAGCCGAAGCCGGTGCCGATGGCTTTTTTTCCCAACCCTTTTATGATATCCGTATGGTAGAAATTTACCTGGAACAAATGCAAGGGCTTGAAACCTTTATTGGCTTAAGTCCCATCACAACAGAATCATCCAAACATTATTGGGAAGTCAAAAACAAAGTCCAGTTCCCGGCAAGTTTTCGCCCCGATTATGAATGGAATATCGCATTCGCCAACCAAGCGATTCAGTTGGCAAAAGAAACCGGTAATAATATTTATTTTATGCCGATCAGAATCGATCTCGAAAAGTACTTCGCCGGGATTGCACTGAACTGATTCCATCCCAGTTAGACTCTTCACACAAAGTCTGTGTGAAGAGTGTTCGTCTTTAAATCTTTTCACGCCATTTTCCCATAGCTTTTCACCGTGTATGGGTGTCATTTGATTCAATTTTCCCCTTGTTGATCACGATAAACAGTCTGATAGCGAGGCTGAATGGACAATATTGTATCCCTGAACGGGTTGCGACTAAACTACGCTAAATTTAGGACTTTATTGTGGATAACGTGTTGATGGCAGAAGTCGTCGTTTTTATCATCAACTTATCCACAGCTTTCATACGCTTTTGAAAACATTTTACAATGTTAACTAACAAATTGAATTTATTTATCTAAAACAGGTTTTCCACAACTTTGCTCAAGGCTAATAATAACTATAAGTTAAAAGATTTATTTGTTATGATTAAGCTATTGCTATGTAACTCGTAAACGGCGACATCACGCTTTCTTTGTAAATTCTGATTATTTGTTTCTCTGTTGGCCGATGTTCATCGGCCTTTTATTTCTTCTTAATGGCAAAAAATGAGTTCTATCTGGTCCAATTGTTTAAAAAAACTGGAAAATGAAATTCCAGGTACTGATTTCAGTACCTGGCTAAGACCGTTACAAGCGGTAGAAGAAGGCGATACGTTAAAATTACTCGCACCGAATCGTTTTATTATTGAGCATGTTAAACAACATTTTTTACCCAAACTGGAAGATGCGGTATATGAATTTTCTAATGGCTCTTTAATCATTAAGTTTGAAATCGGCAGTAAAAAACCCGCCGTCCAAATTCAACCCAAACCATCGTCTAATAAAACGACCGGCTCTGCACCCTCTACCGTTAAAAAAGCACCCAGCAATGTAAACCGCGCCTTTACATTTGAAAGTTTTGTTGAAGGTAAATCCAATCAGTTGGCCAAAGCGGCGTCCATGCAGGTTTCTGAAAATATCGGCAAAGCCTATAATCCATTATTTATTTATGGTAGTTCGGGTCTGGGGAAAACGCATTTGATGCATGCCATCGGCAATGCTGTTCTGGAAAAAAACCCATCGGCCAATGTCGTGTATCTACATTCTGAGCGGTTTGTTCAGGATATGGTCAAAGCCTTGCAACAAAACACCATAAATACATTTAAGGATTACTATCGCAATGTCGATATCCTGTTAATGGATGATATTCAATTTCTGGCCGGAAAAGAACGTTCCCAGGAAGAATTTTTTCATACTTTCAATAATCTGTTGGATAAAAAACATCAGGTCGTTCTGACCTGCGATAGTTATCCAAAAGAAATTGAAGGTTTGGAAGATCGCTTGAAATCGCGTTTTGGCTGGGGGCTCCCGGTTGCCATTGAGCCACCGGATCTGGAAACACGTACCGCCATTTTGATTAAAAAAGCGCAACAACAAGGGATTGATTTACCCCAGGATGTCGCTTTCTTTATTGCTAAACGTATTCCATCCAATGTCCGCGATCTTGAAGGAGCATTAAGACGGGTCATTGCCAATCATCGTTTCACCGGTGATGAGATTACTATCGAATTCAGCAAAGAAGCGTTGCACGATTTAATTTCCCTGCAGGATAAATTGGTCACAATTGATAACATTCAAAAAACTGTGGCCGATTATTTCAAGATACGCGTGATCAACTTATCGTCAAAATCCAGAAAACAATCGATTACCCGCCCGCGCCAAATTGCAATGGCACTGGCGCGAGAATTGACCTCGCACAGTTTCCCTGAAATTGGTGAGGCATTTGGCGGACGCGACCATACTACCGTGATGAATGCATGCAAGCGTATCAATAAACTGCGCGACAGCGATGTCAAAGTCGCTGAAGATTATCAGAACCTGTTGAGAATGTTGTCACATTAAGCGGGTATAGATTGTGGATAAGCTCGGTATAAAACACCTCTCCGATTTATCCACAGCTTTATAAACAACTGAAAATCAGTTTTAGCCACATTTCACAAATTCTTTAATTAATTGATTTTTAAAGAATTTTAACGGTTTTACACAGATTTATATCTTGTTAATAGTAATAATAGAATAAAAGTATGAAATTCATTATAAATAGAGAGCTATTGCTTCCAGCGCTTCAACAAATCGTCGGGGTTATCGAAAAGCGTCAAACCATGCCGGTTTTATCCAATGTATTGATGCAAGTCAGTAATCAGTCTGTGACTTTGACCGGCAGCGATCTGGAAATACAAATGGTGGCTAAATTAGCGATACAACCTGAATCGGTAGGTGATATTACGGTTCCGGCCCGGAAATTTCTGGATATTTGTCGTTTGCTGCCTTCTGAAGCCGAGATTAAATTTGAATTGAAAGAGGATAAATTGCGTTTGGTGTCAGGCCGCAGTCGTTTCAGTTTATCCACAATACCGGCGGATAATTATCCAGAATTTGTGGAAAGTGATTATCCGCATCAGTTTTCCATCACGACCGAACAATTTAAAAAGGCTCTGGCTAAAACAGCGTTTTGTATGGCCAGCCAGGATGTGCGTTATTATCTGAATGGCTTGCTGCTCAATATCAGTAATTCAAAAATCAAACTGGTGGGTTCAGATGGTCACCGCTTGTCTTTTTTTGAAGACAGCCTGGAAACGGCAACCGGCTATGAAGAGCGGATTATTATCCCGAGGAAAGGCGTTCTGGAATTGAGCCGACTACTGAGTGATCCGGATTCGCCGCTGGACATTTATTTTTCCGCGAATAATATCAAAGTCGTTTATCAAAACATGGTGTTTTTCGCTAAACTGGTCGATTCAAAATATCCGGATTTCAGTCGCGTTTTCAATCAAGCCTTTAATTCACCGGTTATTATACAAACGCAATTGTTAAAAGAGGCCTTGACCCGGGTTTCTGTGTTAGCGAATGAAAAATTTAAAGGCATTACCCTGAATATCAATGAAAATCAGATGAAAATCACGGCGCACAATCCAGAGCATGATGAAGCCGAAGAAGAATTGCTGATGCAATATCCTGGGCCAGCTTTGTCGGTGTCGTTTAATTCACAATATTTGCTGGAAGCGGTTTCCAATCTGGATTCTGAAATGATGTCGTTGACCATTGCCGCGAATAACAGCTGCTGCTTTATCGAAGAAATTAAAAATCCCGCTTATAAATTTATTGTCATGTCGATGCAATTATAAAAAAATACATGCGTGTGCAGAAACTGGATATTCTACGTCTTAGAAATATCCAGCATGCTTCAATAAATCCTTGCGCCGGACTCAATTTTATTGTCGGAAAAAATGCCAGTGGCAAAAGTGCATTACTGGAAGCTGTTTTTCTGTTAGGTCGCGGTCGTTCATTCAGAACGGCTAAAACACAACAGATGATTGCATTTGATCAGCACGATCTGGTCGTTTCGGCACAGATTCTGGAAAATCAGCAACAGACGCGCTTAGGACTTCAGCTGCAAAAAGACAAGATACAATGCCGCATCAATCAGGAAGATTGTTCCAAAGCGGATCTGGCCTATCGACTACCGATTCAGATTGTGCATCCAAAAAGTTATCAGTTGTTAGATGGCGGCCCGCAGTTCAGGCGAGAATTTATCGATTGGGGGGTGTTTAATCATGAACGTCACTATCTGGACTGCTGGCGTCGGTTTAAGAAAGTCCTGAAACAGCGCAACAGTGCATTAAAGTCGCATCAGTTTCAACAATTAGATATTTGGGATCGAGAATTCGTTTACTATGGTGAAATGCTGATTCGATTTCGCAAACACTACATGGATCGGTTAGAGCCGGTTTTTCAGCAGGTCGTCCAGTTTTTTTTACCCGAGCATCCGATAAGTTTTCGACTTATACTGGGCTGGCCGGATGATCGTGATTTGGCTTTTGCGATCAGCCAGGATCGGGAAAAAGATGTTCGCTACGGGTTCACACATAGCGGCCCGCACCGAACCGATTTTATTGTCTTGCTTAATCAGCATAATGTCAGAGACTTTGTGTCGCGCGGACAGCTTAAGTTGATTGTGTTGTCTTTATTGTTAGCACAAGTGCAATTGTTGGATAAAACCAATCAGCAACAAGCCTGCCTTTTGATTGATGATTTAAGCGCTGAATTGGATTCAGAAAATCGCTTAAAATTGGTAAAATACTTACGATTATTAAATAATCAGGCATTCATTACTGCAAGCGATTCCTTGAATCTGAATGACTGGCACTTATCAGATGAAGCAAAAATGTTCCACGTGGAACATGGTCACATTAGCGAAAGATGTTTCACGTGAAACATCGACTGATCTCACAACGAACACCTCAATACGGAAAACTTTATGAGTACAAACGACAAAGAATACGATAGCTCCAATATTACGGTGCTGAAAGGACTGGATGCTGTCAGAAAACGACCCGGGATGTACATTGGTGATACCGATGACGGTACCGGTTTGCACCATATGGTATTTGAAGTTGTTGATAATTCCATCGACGAAGCGTTGGCGGGATATTGCAGTGGGGTCGATGTGATTATTCATGAAAACGGATCGGTTACGGTTTCCGATGATGGGCGTGGGATTCCGGTCGATATCCATCCGGAGGAAGGGCGTTCTGCGGCGGAAGTCATTATGACGGTGTTACATGCCGGCGGTAAGTTTGATGATAATGCCTACAAAGTTTCGGGTGGCCTGCATGGCGTTGGGGTTTCTGTGGTCAATGCCTTGTCTGAAGAAATGATCTTGAAGATCAAGAAAAATGGCAAACTGTATTATCAGAAATACACAATGGGTGAGCCCGATGAACCGATAAAAGTCATTGGCGATACCGAAGGTACGGGCACATCAATTACCTTTAAACCCAGCCGGGAAACCTTTTCCGATGTCGAATTTCATTATGAGATATTAGCCAAGCGTTTGCGTGAGCTGTCGTTTTTAAATTCGGGTGTGCGTATCGCGTTGAAAGATGAGCGTAATGGTAAAGAGGATGTATTCCAGTTTGAAGGCGGCATCAAGGCCTTTATTGAGCATTTGAATAAAAATAAAACGCCTTTGTTTGATGATGTGTTTTATTTCACTACCGAAAAAGAGGGCGTTGGGGTTGAAGTGGCCCTGCAGTGGAATGATTCCTACCAGGAAAATATTTTCTGTTATACCAACAATATTCCACAGCGCGACGGGGGTTCACATCTGGCCGGGTTTCGCAGTGCCTTGACCCGCACCATCAACCAATACATCGAAGCCAATGGCCTGGCTAAAAAAGAAAAGGTATCGACGACAGGTGACGATATGCGGGAAGGTTTGACGGCGGTATTGTCGGTTAAGGTGCCTGACCCCAAGTTTTCGTCACAGACCAAGGACAAGCTGGTGTCATCTGAAGTCAAACCTTTGGTTGAATCGGCTATGAGCGAAAAACTGAATGAATTTTTGCTGGAGAAGCCACAAACAGCCAAGACCATCGTCAACAAGATCGTTGACGCGGCCCGTGCCCGCGATGCTGCCCGTAAGGCGCGGGAAATGACGCGCCGCAAAACAACTCTGGATATTGCTGGACTGCCGGGTAAGCTGGCCGACTGTCAGGAAAAAGATCCAGCCTTATCTGAATTATTTATTGTGGAAGGGGACTCGGCCGGTGGCTCCGCCAAACAAGGTCGGGATAGACGAACCCAGGCCATTTTGCCGTTGAAAGGTAAAATCCTCAATGTGGAAAAGGCCCGTTTTGACAGAATGATTTCATCCGATGAGGTGGGTACGTTGATTACCGCACTCGGCTGTGGCATTGGTAAGGAAGAATATAATCTGGAAAAGCTGCGCTATCATCGCATCATCATCATGACTGATGCCGATGTCGATGGCTCTCATATCCGTACCCTGCTGCTGACATTCTTCTACCGTCAATTTCCGGATTTGATTGAGAATGGCTACATCTATATCGCGCAACCGCCTCTGTACAAGATTAAAAAAGGCAAGCAGGAACACTATGTTAAAGATGACGCCCAGCTCAACGAATACCTGGTACAGTTGGCGTTAGATAAAGCCTTGTTATTCACCGATCCATCAGCACCGCCGATTCAAGGACAGGGCCTGGAAAAACTGGCGTTGGAATATATCGAGGTGCTGGCGGTTATCAAACGCCTGTCGCGCCTTTACGATGACAGGCTGATGCAGCAATTAACCTTTATGCCGCCGTTGCATGTGGCGATTGAGCAGGGCGAGCAGGCGCTCAGGAGCTGGTTTGAACAACTGCAGCAACGCTTGAAAGAGAATGATGAAAAAGCCGTATTCACATTGAACCTGGAGTTTAAGGATGCGGGCGAATTTCAAGTTACCGTACAGAAACGCTTGCATGGCAACACCAACACATTCGTGATCAGTCAAGCCTTTTTTAGCGGTAGCGATTATAAAAAAATCGAGCGTTATGCGGCCGATACCATCGATATGTTCAATGACGATGCTTACATACAAATGGGCGAAAAAACGCAGCCGGTACAAAATTTTCAACAGGCTTATGACTGGATGATGCGAGAAGTCAAAAAAGGCCAGCATATTCAGCGTTACAAAGGCTTAGGGGAAATGAACCCCGATCAACTGTGGGAAACCACGCTGGATGCCAACAGTCGCCGATTATTGCAAGTGACGATTGAAGATGCGATAGCCGCGGATGAAATCTTTACCACCTTGATGGGGGATGTAGTCGAGCCACGGCGCGACTTTATTGTCAAACATGCACTCGATGTCAGTAACCTGGATGTGTAGGCAAAAGGATGCGTCAATATCTGGATTTAATCGATAAAATACTGCGTGAAGGTGTCGAAAAGGGTGACCGTACCGGCAGTGGAACATTGTCTATATTTGGTCATCAGATGCGCTTCGATTTGCAGCAGGGGTTTCCGTTGGTCACAACAAAGACCTTGCATATCAAATCCATTATCCACGAATTACTGTGGTTTCTTAACGGTGATACCAATATCGCCTATTTGAACGAACAGGGCGTGACTATCTGGGACGAATGGGCCGATGAGCAGGGTAACCTGGGTCCAGTGTATGGCCATCAATGGCGTTCCTGGCCATCAGCAGATGGCACTGTGGTCGATCAGATTGCACAGCTTGTCGATCAATTGCAACACAATCCAAATAGCCGACGCATGATTGTTTCGGCCTGGAATGTGGCCGATTTACCCAATGAGTCAATCAGTCCGCAACAGAATGTCAAAAACGGAAAAATGGCACTGGCAGCCTGTCATGCCCTGTTTCAGTTCTATGTTGCCGATGGCAAGCTGTCCTGCCAGCTCTACCAGCGCAGCTGTGACACGTTTTTGGGTTTGCCGTTCAATATAGCCAGTTATGCATTTTTAACGCATATGCTGGCTCAGCAGGCTAATTTGGCGGTGGGCGATTTTATCTGGACCGGTGGCGATGTGCATTTATATCTGAATCATTTGCAACAGGCGCGTCAACAATTGAGCCGAAAGCCTTATCCATTGCCGCAGTTGCAGCTGAATCCGGCACCAGATGTGTTTAGCTATCGGTATGATGATTTTAAAATCATCAATTATCAAAGTCATCCGCCCATAAAAGCACCGATTTCGGTTTAAATCGTGAATACGACAGTCGTTTGCGCAAACTGTATCGCCAAGGCTGTTGTGTTACTGATCCTGATAAACGGGGCGCCGGTTATCAGTCGCAAACTGTTTAAACATCATGCCGCCTGGCCGATTGATTTTGGTTTCAGGTTATTCGATCAACGACCTGTATTTGGAAACAGTAAAACCTGGCGAGGGCTGTTATCCGCTATTTTAGCAGGCACATTGATAGCACCATGGTTAGGGCTGTCGGTGACACAGGGTATTTTATTTTCAATTTTTACAATGCTCGGTGATTTATTTTCAAGCTTTATCAAGAGGCGGTTAGGATATGTTGAGAGCAGCTGTATTCGAGGACTAGATACGCTCCCTGAATCTTTGTTTCCCATTCTGATGTTGCAGCATGCCTTAGGATTGAGTCTGTTTGATTGTATTCTAGTGATTTTGATTTTCTTTATATTGGACGCTACTTTATCGCCTATACTGTATGCGTTACATATTCGAAAAAGACCTTATTGACGGGGCAGAACAAACGTATGCAGCCATTAAAAATTCTTACCTACAATATTCACAAAGGGTTTAATGTCGGTAATCGTGCTTTTGTGTTGCATCAAATACGGGATGCGTTACGACACACCGAAGCCGATATTCTGTTTCTTCAGGAAATGCAGGGCGAACATTCGGAACATCCCCATCAATACCCCAATTGGCCACAAATGTCACAAACTGAATTTCTGGCTGAAAACACCTGGCCGCATGTCGTTTATGGTAAAAATGCAGTCTATACAAAAGGCCACCACGGTAATGCCATTCTCAGCAAACTGCCGTTGATCCGTTGGGAAAATATCAATGTTTCGCCATTTGTCTGGGCCAGTCGCAGCCTATTACATGGCGTTATTGAATTGACCACTCAGGATACGGAATTACATATTATCTGTATTCATTTAGGATTAATGGGCGGGGAACGTCGACGTCAGTTAAAACAATTATGTCAACGCATTGAACAAACGGTTCCTGCAACGGCGCCCTTGATCGTGGCGGGTGACTTTAATGATTGGACAAGACAGGCCGGAAAATATTTTTATTCACATTTGAATTTGAAAGAAGCCTATCGGACACTCCATCAGCGCTATGCCCGCACATTTCCGGCCTGGATGCCCTTTTTAACGATGGATCGGATTTATTATCGTGGGTTTAACGCATTACAATGTGAACGTTTACATGATATTCCCTGGAAGCATTTGTCAGACCATGCGCCGCTCGTCGCAACACTGGAATTATGTTGAAAATAGAGACGCAACAACTTTTTACCGTACCCAATTTACTGACACTGTATCGTTTTCTATGCGTTCCGTTTTTGTTGGTGCTGGCCTGGAATGGCAAGGAAACACCCTTCTTGGTGTTATTATTGACAACCTTTATCAGTGATGCATTGGATGGTTTGGCGGCTCGTTTATTACATCAGGAAAGTGATCTTGGTGCGTTATTAGATAGCTGGGCCGATATTCTTGTGTACAGTTCAGTTACCTTGGCTACCGCCTGGTTGCGACCGGAATTACTCAAGCTTGAAAAAGCCTATGTGGTGTTGATTGTATTGAGCTATCTGTTACCCATTTTGGTGGGCTGGATCAAATTTAAAGACTTTACCCGATATCACACCTGGCTGGTTAAACTAGCCGTTGCAGCCATGGGGGGAAGTTACTTCTTGCTGATGTGGTTTGATTGGTCGTTGCCCTTTCATTTGGCCAGTTTTCTCTGTGCGCTGGCTGCCGTTGAAGAAATCATGCTTACCTTGATACTGGATAATATTCAGTCCAATGTAAAAACAATTTGGCATGTCTGGCGGCAACAGAATTAAGAGATTATTTTTTCACCCGCGATATTAGTGTCCAGAAATTGGCGGCGGGTCGGGTCAGAATCAAAATTACCGAAGGCCAATAACAACTTGGCATAGGCGGCCTCTAATGTCATATCCCAGATAAATTCAGCACCGTTTTCCAGGAGTTGCCGTGTTGTGATATAGACCGCAGCGCGTTTTTCAATGGGGGCAAAATAAACCGTTAATCCCTGCTTTTGACATTGATTTAATACATACAAGGCGGACTGTGGATTGTTTTCATCAAGCGCACAGGCCGTACCAGAATGGTAAAGATCATGCAAAACACAGTCGATACCGGTCAATTTTAGATTCCGGTAATCCAGTCCAGGGTAAGGACGAATCAGTAAAATACGGGCACTGAAAATGGGCTTGAGACGGACAGGCTGTTGTTCATAAGCTATGGTGTTGACGTGAATAAATTGCCCGGCTTCATAACGCATATCACTGGAAAATCGGGCACTGATAAAATCGCTGCTTAAGGGGAGAGAGGATAACAAGTGTATGCCTCGGTGTACCGTCATATCATGACCCGGGTTTTGATACGGTACAAAAACGCCCGCCGGCTGATTTTGCACAATATAATCGACGGCACACATGAAATTGTGAAATCCATTGGCATCAGGGTGTTGCAAGGGCAAGTGACTTGATACCAATAACAAGGGAATGTTGATCGCATTAAAATACAAACCCAGTGCGGCTGCAGTAAAGGCCAGCGTATCTGTCCCGTGAGTGATGATGATGCCATCATAGTTTTCTATCGTTTCAGATTCTATGGCCTGAATCAGGATTTGCCAGAATTCAGGTTGTATATTTTCACTTAAGATGGATGTTAATTGCCGTGTTTTGAAGTGAATTTGATCCGCGCTTGGGTAATCGGCATTAAATCGCTGTAACAAACGATATGTTGCGGCATCCGAGGTATCGACAGTATTTTTTTTAAGCGTTGAGCCAATGGTGCCACCAGTCATTATCAGCAAAATATTTTTCATAGTATGATGAGCGGTTACAGGTTATTGAATGGCAGCATATTAAACAAATTTTATGAAAATATCATTGATTGTCGCGATGGCAGAAAATAGAGTGATTGGCTTGAACAATCAAATGCCCTGGCATTTATCGGCCGATTTGAAGCATTTCAAACAAATCACGATGGGATCGCCGATTATTATGGGACGCAAAACCTTTGAAGCAATTGGCAGGCCATTGCCGGGTAGAACCAATATCATTGTCAGTCGTAACCCGCAATATCAGGCAGAAAATTGTTTGTTGTTTCCACAGCTTGAAGCCGCGTTAAACCACTGTCAGCAACATGATGAAGTATTTATTATTGGAGGCGCAACCTTATACGAACAAACGTTAGAGCGGGCACATAAAATTTATTTAACCCAAATTCATCAGGTCTTTTCGGGTGATACATATTTTCCCGAAATCGATAAACAGACGTGGGTTGAACTCGAAAAAACAACCATACAGGATGATCCGGCCGTTGAATTTTCGTATAGCTTTATCTGTTTAGAAAAGAAATCAGCAGATGATTTTGCTGATCAGAATGTAGGTTGTTGAGTCTATAGTCTCCACAAAAAACGAATCTCACAGAATGCTTAACTCCTTGTGTTAATCGTATAAATATTGAGTGTGCAGAAACTCCCGCTGATTTGATAAGCCCGGCAAAACGGGATTTACGCTCGAACACCTGTAAGGAAACCTGCCAGTGTCTCCGGCAGCATACCCTTTAACGCATACCAACATGACACTGGCTGAAGTGACATCTCAAATCAGGATTTTGAAGACAATACTCAAAAAAATCAGTATAATTAGCCGCTCTGATACGCGCCCGTAGCTCAGCTGGATAGAGCGCGGCCCTCCGGAGGCCGAGGCCAGAGGTTCGAATCCTCTCGGGCGCGCCATTTTGACATTACACCCCCTGTAACTAAAACACTTAGATTCAACTCATAAGTGCGTGGGTAGTAGGTTAATCTTGTTGTTTTATCTGTTTCCAGAATACTGTGGAACGAACTATCTATGATGAACTTAGGTCTGGTCGAGTTGATGCAGTTTCAGGGGAAGAGGTCTTTAAGAGAGAACGCCTCCACGAAAGACCAGGTGGTTACTCAGGTTCACCAATGGAACGAGCGCAAGAAGCAATTCATCCCTCGTCAAATTGCGTTAGCGTACGATGTTTTGCACGAAAAAGGTTGGCTGAAGGAGACTGAACCGGGGTCAATAACATGGCAGTGAAGGAAAATATCAAAAACACCTATCAATACATCAAGACCAACGAAAAAACGATCCTGAGTGATAAACACTCGCTGAAGAATTATGACATCATGATGCAGGTTACCAATCTTCTGGGCGCTGTGATCTTATCAGGAATAGGTTTCGCCGTTTACACCGCCATCATTCCGATGGACGTTCCCACTGAGTTGTCAAACGTGCCATTCTATCAGCATAGCCAGATGCTGATAGAGAAAACTATGTTTTCGGATTAGCCTATGAAACTACTCCACACATCAGACTGGCATTTAGGCCGCTCTCTTTACGGACGGAAACGCTATGAGGAGTTCTCGGCGTTTCTGGATTGGCTGGCTCAGACTATTGAAGAAGAAAATGTCGATGCGCTGCTGGTTGCCGGAGACGTGTTCGATACCAGCACGCCCAGCAACAGAGCTCAGGAACTCTACTATCGTTTCCTCTGCCGTGTGGCGGCATCCTGCTGCCGTCATGTTGTGGTGATTGCCGGAAACCACGATTCGCCGTCATTTCTGAATGCCCCAAAGGAGCTGCTGCGAGCACTCAATGTGTATGTGGTGGGCTCGATGACCGAAGCCTTGGAGGATGAAGTCTTTGTTCTTCATGCAGAGGATAAGCCGGAGGCCATTGTCTGCGCTGTGCCTTATTTACGCGACAAGGATATCCGCACGGTCGAGCCGGGAGAAACCATCGACGACAAAAACGCCAAGCTCGTTGAAGGACTGAAAAACCATTACGCAGGTGTCTGTGCCATTGCTGAACAGAAACGGGCCGAATACATAAGTGCTGGACATAAAGACATTCCCATCGTTGCCATGGGACACCTCTTCACGGCAGGCGGCAAGACCGTTGACGGTGATGGTGTCCGGGAGCTTTATGTGGGATCACTGGCACATGTCAGTGAGAAGGTGTTCCCATCGTCAATCGATTATCTGGCTCTTGGCCATCTGCACGTTCCTCAGGCGGTCGGCAGTGCGGAGCACATCCGCTACTGTGGTTCGCCCATTCCGATGGGCTATGGCGAAGCGACTCAGGAAAAGAAGGTTGTACTTGTCGAGTTCAGTCCACAAAAACAACCACGAATGGAGACAAATACACACGAATCAAATGGAAGGCAACATGGAATTAGTGTCAATTCGTGTGCATTAGTGGTTCGAGAAAAAGTAATTCCATGTTTTCAGGAGCTGGTTCGCATTGTCGGATCGCTGGATGATATCCATGCCAGGCTGGAGGTACTCAAAAAGGAAGACAGCGCGGCATGGCTTGAGATCGAATATACGGGTAGCGACATCGTCGGCAACCTGCGCGAGATGCTCGATGAAGCCATGGCCGAGTCTGCCATGGAAATCAGGAGGATTAAAAACCGGGGTATCATGGACCGGGTAATCAGCACGGCCCGAGCAGATGAAACCCTCGATGATCTCGACCCAAACGATGTGTTTAGCCGCTGTCTGGATGCCTTTGAGGTACCCGATGAAGACCGGGTGGAATTGACGGTCTCCTACAACGAAATAATCAAGGATTTGATGGAGGAAGATCGTCATGCTGAATAATCCGCAGATTACGCAGAAAGACGCAGATGGGATAAGGGATAAAGAAACCTACGCAATCATTGGAGCTGCTATGACCGTCCATTGCGAGCTGGGTTGCGGTTTTCTTGAGGCTATCTATCAGGATGCTTTGGAAAAAGAATTTCAGCGCCTCAGTATTCCCTGTGCAAGAGAGGTGAAACTACCTGTCTTTTATCGTGGTGAACAACTCAAAAGTTATTATCAAGCCGATTTCATCTGTTTTAATTCTGTGATCGTTGAACTTAAAGCACTACAGCGTTTGTCTGGAACTGAGGAGGCTCAGGTAATCAACTACCTGAAAGCATCCAATCTGCACAGAGCATTACTACTGAACTTCGGCACAAAGAGTCTACAACATAAACGATTGGTTTTTAATCTGCGGGAATCCGCGCAATCTGCGGATGTAAAATCATGAAGATACTTGAACTCAGATTTAAGAACCTCAACTCCCTCTATAGCGAATGGGTCATAGACTTCACCGATCCTGAATATGTGTCCAACGGCCTCTTTGCGCTGACAGGGCCGACCGGTGCGGGCAAATCGACAATTCTTGATGCCATCTGTCTGGCCTTGTATGGAGCCACACCCAGGCTAGGAAAAATTACCAAGAGCGGAAATGAGATCATGTCCCGCCAGACCGGCGAATGCTATGCCGAGGTACTTTTTAAATCCCAGGCCGGCCGGTTCCGTTGTCACTGGGAACAGCGCCGGGCACGGAAAAAGGCAGAAGGGAAACTGCAGGATCAGGAACATCAGATTGCAGACGCTGATACCGGTAAGCCTATCGAAACCCGGAAAAGCCGGGTCGGTGCCGTTATTGAAGAAAAAACCGGAATGGATTTTGACCGTTTTACCCGCTCCATTCTGCTGGCACAAGGCGGTTTCGATACCTTTCTCAAGGCAGACATTGAACAGAAATCCAGGATACTCGAGCAGATCACCGGTACTGGAATTTATTCGGAAATCTCACGCCGTGTCCATGAACGTCAGCGTGACGAGCTGGAAAAGCTCAATATCCTGAATGCCGAAACAGCCGGCATTGTCATTTTGGAACCGGAGCAGGAAAAGGAAATCCAGGATGACCTTGCGACCAAGCAGAAGCAGGAGAATACGCTTGCCGGTCAATTAACCAAAACCAGCAAGGCCATGACATGGTTGTCCACGATTGAACATCTGAAAAAGGAGCTGCAAGACCTCAAGCATGAGACCGATAAGCTGGAGATCGAAACGCAAGCATTTAAACCGGAACGGGCCAAACTGGAACAAGCCACCAAAGCCGCATCACTGGACGGGATATACGTGTGCGTAACATCCCTCCGCACGCAGCAGGCTGACGATAAGACCCGCTTAAAAGCCGCAGAAGACGCACTCCCGGCACTGGAAGCCTCGGCAAACACACAAGCCGACGAGCTGAAGACAACCGAACAGTTCACCCTGAACGCCAAAGAGGAACTGAAAACAGTCGCCCCGTTGATTCAGAAAATCCGGTCACTGGATCAAAAGATTGCTGAACAGACAAAAGTGGTGTCAGAAAGTACTGATGCCTGTACCAGGGAAGCGGCAAAGATTGAGAGCGACAAGCAGGCTCGTGCCAAGGAACTGCAGAAACGCGATGAGGCTGAGGAAAAACTGAAAGCGGCTGAGTTGTACCTCAAAGAACACGCGCAGGATGAATGGCTGATCAGTGGCCTGGCCGGTATTGAAGAACAATTCAACAACCTGCTCACCCGACAACGGGAGATCGTCAAGCAAGAAACCGTGCTAGAAGAAGCCGATAAGGCCGTTGCTGATGCTACACAGAAACTGGAGACAGCTACCCGGCAATGTTCGCTCAAAAAACAGGCACTGGAGACTGCCGGTAAACATTTACAGCAGAGCCGGAATGCCCTGAACACATTGCTGGATGGAAAACTGCTCCGGGAATATCGCACCGAGAAGGAAACCTTGATTCGAGAGATGGCCTTTATCAAGAAAATCGAGGCACTTGAAGAACACCGGGCCAGGCTGGAAGATGGAAAACCCTGCCCACTCTGTGGCTCGACCGAGCATCCGTTTGCCGAGGGCAATATACCCGTTCCAGATAACATCGAACAAAAGATAGATTCACTGACCCGGTTGATCGACAAGGCAGACGAACAGGAAGCCGCCATCAAAAAACTGGAACAGGCGGAAACCATTGCCCATAAAAATCTGAATGACAGCGAGAAACTGGAAACCGAAGCGACCAATAACAAGAAGGCCGCTGAAAGAACGCGCGCGGAATTGAAGGAAACCCTCACAAAGCTTCGGACCGGCTTTGATCTAGTCAAGCGGACCGTTTCCGATAAACTCCAGCCGCTGGGCATCACGGAAATACCGGCGTCAGACATTGAGACATTACTCCAATCGCTCAAAGCAAGACTGAAGGCATGGCAAAGCCAGGTCAAACAAAAAAACGACATTGAAAAACAAATTGCCACTATCGACAGCGAGGTAAATCGTCTGGATGCTGTGATAGACATGCAGGTCAAGGCTCTGACTGAAAAACAAGAAACGCTGGAAGGACTCAAAAAGGAACTGGCCGCCAATCAAAATGAACGGAAAGTTGAATATGGCGATAAAAAGCCAGATGAAGAAGAAAGCCGACTGAACCAGGCCATTACCGATGCTGAAAAAGCCGAGAAGACAGCCAGAGACCTGAGCACCAAGCTGCAACAAAACCTGGCAACGGCGAAGACCCAGATTGAAGCCCTCAACAAGCGTATTGAGCACAGAACGCCCGAACTGGAAAAAGCAGAAACCGACTTTACAAGAGCACTAACGTCGGCAGATTTTGCCGATGAGTCAGACTTCCTCAAAGCCAGATTATCGCATGAAGAACGCGAATCCTTATCCTCCCGAGCCAAAGCGCTGGATCAGGCAAGGACAGAACTCAACGCCAAACAAGAAGACCGGCAGACGCGACTGGCCACGGAGACCGCCAAAAAGCTCACGGATAAAACGCTTGAGGAATTGGAACCGCAGCTCAAAGACTATGAAGAATGCTTGAAAGAATTGCGCGATACCATTGCCGGTCTCAAACACAAGCTGGATGAAAACTCGGCAGCTAAAGCGCGGATCAAGGAAAAGCAATCGGCCATCGAGGCGCAGAAAAAAGAATGCGTGCGCTTCGAGAAACTGCATGGCCTGATCGGTTCAGCCGACGGCAAAAAGTACCGTAATTTTGCGCAGGGTCTGACCTTTGAACTGATGGTTTCCCATGCCAACCGGCAGCTGGAAAAAATGACCGATCGCTATCTGCTGATCCGGGATGAACAACAGCCGCTAGAACTGAACGTCGTTGATAACTATCAGGCCGGTGAAATCCGCTCAACCCGAAACCTGTCCGGCGGTGAAAGCTTTATCGTCAGCCTGACCCTGGCGTTGGGGCTGTCGAAAATGGCCAGCCGCAAAGTCCGGGTGGATTCCCTGTTTCTCGATGAAGGCTTTGGCACCCTGGATGAAGAAACGCTGGAAACCGCATTGGAAACCTTATCCGGCCTGCAGCAAGACGGCAAACTGATCGGGGTCATCTCCCATGTATCGGCAATGAAAGAAAGAATCCGCACTCAGATAAACATCACCCCCGTTTCCGGCGGCCGCAGCGTGCTGTCCGGGCCGGGGTGTACAAAGGTGGTTAAACGTGAATAACAGGGAGGAATACTGATGGCAAAAAGGCGATACCTGACAAAATCAAGATTCAAGCTGGCTACTGAATGCCCGACCAAGCTGTTCTATACCGGGAAAAGTGAGTACGCCAATCAGAATCTTGATGATAGCTTCCTTCTTGCACTGGCGGATGGTGGATTTCAGGTGGACTTGCCTCAATGTTATTACCGCTAATTATCCAAACGATTGGGAACGTCCATTTTTTTATACAAAACCCGCACAATCAAAATATAATCTTCCTCAATCAGATAAATGATCAAATGTTCTTTATGCGGATGAATGCGAACAGGGGGAGTAAATTCATCCCGTTTACGGGTGAGTTTTGGATTATCTGCTAAAAATTGGCATTTTTCTTTTAAGCTCTTTAGATAAATTTCCGCTTGTCGCTCGCCATGCTCGATAAATCCATATCGGTAAATCTCAATTAGATCCTTTTCCGCTTCCCTCGAAAATATATAATCGCTCATTTATCATTATCTTTCATACTGTTACGCGCTGCTTGCATAATTTCATCAAAAGATTTTTCGCTCACACCGCTTTCTAATCCTTTGGTAATAGCGGCTTGCAGAGCCTGAATTTTATTGCGGTTTTCCTGATCTTGACGGATTAAATCGCGCACATAGTCGCTTATGTTTGCATAGGCTCCTGTATTGACTTGAGATTGAACCCAATCTTTCATCGGATCGGGAACCGAGATATTCATTGTTGCCATTTCATCACCTTTTTTAAAAATATCACTTCTTTATTTATGACACAGTTTGGCAATCTTTGCCAATTTTATTTATATTGACCAGGGCAAACGCATTAAAACCATCAACCAAACATAAGCTTATAGCGGAAGTTATCATTCCATGCTGCCTTGAGTCTCTTTCTTTTGATGCTCAGTTTGGAGGCTTCTCTCTGGAAGATTCAAGCAGATATGCCGCAAGGTGCTCATAATAGCCGGTGCATTCCCAGTTCGTATGCGGCTTTCATCTTCTCTGAAGGTGACATCCAAACACCAATACAGACTGTTTTCCACACCCCAATGACTCCGGACAGCATGAGCAAACACCTTCGCGTCCGGTTTAATTGAATTGAAAAATATCGTGTTTCAAGCGTTGTTTTTTCCCCTGTTGTACATTCGCGTTGTACCCTGCCAATGCTGCGTAACCCCTTCCATTGAGAGACGTTCGGCAGGGTGCTTAAATCTTCAACAATCCAATGCCTGCGGATTTCAAGGCGACCATGCCCCTTATCGACTTCTTCATGGTAATCGTTGTCAATGGCCAAAATAATTAACCCCCTTTCGGACACTAATTTTGACCCCCCTTGGATCAAAGAATTACGAAAATTATGGGTTGGTTTTCTGTTTTAAACGATAGCTTTCTCCTCCTAATATGAATATTTTTGGTAACTACTCAGCGTAAATAAGTTAAAAAAGTGCTTGACAAGGTTTTAGCCTGATTATTGTAATTTTTAGTGACCCTTCCAGCAGTCTATTAATCCATGCTGTATTGCTTCTAGGACACTCGTCATGCCGAAAAACCTCCTCAAACAATGACGACCTCGAACGACTTCTTTATTCGCCTTACAATTGTATACAACAAGGAAAATTTGGGTTTTAAACCCCATGAGATAATAAACCTGTTCTTAACGCAATACAGGTTACCCCTTGAAAATAGAATCCATTGATGTAGATTCGGCAATCAGTCATGCTAAACAGTTGCTAGAAACTGAGCGTGATATCTCGCCTGCGTTAAAATCAGCATTAGACGTGATTCTAGTATTAGTCACTAAAATTGATACTATTCATAAGAGATTTGGCTCGGAATACAACTTAACTTTTTTCTATCCACTTAGTCCAATATATATTCATGATTCCTAAAAAAATGGTGAATTCAATTCATAAGAAAAAAATGAGATTGTCAGTAAAATATCAGCAAACCATCAAAAAATACTTTAATGAATTTTTTGATGGAGAAATTTATCTTTTCGGTAGCCGTGTCGATGATACTAAAAAAGGCGGGGATATTGATCTTTATTTAGTGGTTAAGAATCATGATAATTTATTCCAGCGGAAGATTAAATTTTTAAGCCGAATAAAAAGGGAATTGGGTGAGCAGAAAATAGACGTGGTTTTTAATACAGATCCTGACCGTTTGATAGAGAAGGAGGCCAAAAAATGGGGGGTTCAGCTTTAATTTATCAAGAGAAATTTCAAGCTCACCTAGCAGAGAGTTTTATACATCTCAATCGACTTAATAATGCGATTACAGCTCTTGAGAAAAAATATACTTTTCTTTTGACGCCGTCTGAATTTAAGGAAATGATTGTACATGATCAGGACCTTGCTTTTTCTGATCAGGTTATTTATCGTTTTTCAAAGCTTCAAGACTGTATGGGGGCTAAACTGTTCAAGTCTTATTTGCTGAGTCAGGGTGAGAATGTGGATAAGCCATTCCTGGATATTCTGAATCAATTAGAAAAATTACAGATATTAAATGTGGATAAGTGGTTTGAACTAAGGGATATTCGAAATAGCATTGCGCACCACTATGAAGATGATGTTAATGTGACTATGGGTCTTGTCAACATGATTTATAAATCGAGAAATGATTTAGATAATATTTTAAAGGCGCTTCAATCTGCCAGGACGGGATAGTCAGAAAAGTAGGGCGGCCTACTGGATGGTGCAAAATGGGAGGGAATTTAATTTTTATCTCACATCAGCTACCTGGCTTTTTTTAAAAAATAACGATGCGATTGTCTCAATATCAGAAACAAACAATACTACAAGTGATAAAGCAAGTAGATACCGAAGCTAAAGTCTATCTTTTTGGCTCACGCGTTGATGATGGAAAAAAAGGGGGGGATATAGATATTCTTATTCATTCCCAGAGTTTAAATAAAGGTAACTACTCAGCGTAAATTCTTCTGTGGGCATAGGCTGTTGATTTATCAGGCT
>CAJXMF010000002.1 GCA_913056195.1 uncultured Methylococcaceae bacterium
CCTTATAAATCAATAGCCTATGCCTTCAGCCCCAAACACGCTGAGTAGTTACACATTTTTAAAGACCTTTAACGTTAAAATTTGACGACAGCCATCGACAGCAGAATGCTTGTTATTTCAACCCGGATATTGAACACAAGCTCTCAACTTACAGCCTATTGCAGCAGAACTCGGATTAACCGCCGGTGGAATTCATATGCCGTAAAATGATGGGCTGTTCCCGCAAACTGAATTCGTGCTTCTCAGGCTTGATCTGCATGGAATTAACGATCACCTGCTTGAGCTTATTCATATCGCCTGGATGATGGCGCACCACCTGCTTCAAATCCACTGAATGCTCATTGCCTAGACACAACAACAATCGACCCTCGGCTGTCAGACGGACTCGATTACACTGGCTGCAAAAATTGGCGCTATGTGGCGAAATAAATCCCACCCGTGTATGTGAACCCTCCACCCGGTAATAAACCGACGGCCCTCCGGTTTTGTCTTGAATCGGAGTCAATATAAAACGGGCTGCCAAATCCTGGCGGATTAAATGACTTGGATAAAAAGCATCGGCGCGATCATGACTATTGATAACACCCAACGGCATTTCCTCGATAAAACTAATATCAATGTTTTTATCCACAGCAAATTGAACCAAATCGGTCACTTCGGCATGGTTACGATTTTTCAGCACAACAGCATTGATTTTGACCCTCTCAAAACCGGCCCGTACCGCCGCATCAATGCCTTGCAAGACAGTCTCCAGGTCGCCCGTCCGCGTCAGCATTTTAAATTTTTCCTTATCCAGTGTATCCAGACTGATATTAATGCGCTTGACCCCGGCATTTTTAATATCTGCCGCCATCTGCCCAAGCTTTGATCCATTGGTCGTCAGCACCAGTTCATTCAGCTTATCCAGGCGTCCCAACTCATCCAGCAAGCTCAACACACCTTTCCGCACCAATGGTTCGCCACCGGTCACCCGAATCTTTTGCACACCCAATTCGACGAAAGCCTGACAAATAAAATGAATTTCTTCCAGAGTCAGGACCTGCGCGCGCGGCAAAAACGTCATATCTTCGGCCATACAATACTGGCAACGAAAATCACAACGATCCGTAACAGAAACACGTAAATAATTAACCTGCCGACCGAAACGGTCGATCAGACTGTTTGCAGGATGAGTTTTTTGCATGAGCTAAGCAACAAAAACAAGACATGAGTCATCATACACGCTCCAAAGCGTGAACGATACTTTTGTAAGAGATAATAAAGACACAAGATGGTGCCCAGGGACAGAATCGAACTGCCGACACGGGGATTTTCAGTCCCCTGCTCTACCGACTGAGCTACCTGGGCTTTCTTGTTCAAAAGAGCTGAGTATTATAACGACCTTTATTCATTCAGTCCAGCGATCCACTCAAAAAAAATCCCCGACAATGATAAAGTCGGGGATCGTAAAAAACATCGGAGTTTTATCGACAGCAATCAGGCTGTCATTGCATCCCTTACCGGATTAGCTTGATTCTTCGCCTGCGCGAACATCAAATTCAATTTTCCAGCGCTGACCATCCTGCTGAGAAACAGCATGCAACTCCAATGTTCCGACCTCGGTTACGGCGGCAGATAGATGAACAGGCACAACTTCACCCGCTTTCCGGCCTTCATCCGGTAAGGTGATTTCGATTTCATCCAGCTCTTCGAGCTCATCTTCAGTCCAGAAATCCAGACGTGTTCCGACCTTATCTTCCCGTCGGCTTTTCGAGGCAAAAAAGCGGAATCTGACCGGCTCGCCAACCACCAGACCAAATACATCATCAGGCAATGCTTCTTCGGTTCCCTCCTCCATCCCGAAGGGTGCAATACACAACGCCTCTATTTCCGGCGGCATGCCAGGAACGGCCGGCATAGCGCTCTCGACACCGACATAATAAGATGCCGCCGTGCCGCCTTTAATCCGCACACCTTTGCCTTTGCGCACAAAGCCATAATAAGCCGCACCTCGGGCAACGGCCAGATCCAGGTCGGCGCCTTGTAACAATCGCGCATCCGGCGCTTGTTCGGCTTGCAGCCAGCTATTGATAACCGTCATCAGGCGTTCGGCCAAAACCTGTGCTTTTAAAACACCCCCGTTAAACAGCACGGCACTCGGATGCAAAAATGACGCATGTTCCGGCAATTTTATATCATCCAGCTCATCGGTTGCCGCAACCTGCTTGGTTAAAAACGCCGCTAAATGGCGGGTAATGCCGGCATCCTGCGCATACGGCAAACCTTGTGATCGAAGCCCTGAGCGTGGTCGTGAAATGGGCTTTTCCGAAACCGGGACTTCTGGCAGAAAGCCTTCAACCAGAATTTGGTTTAACTCGTCGCGCGTCAATTCAGTCCTGAGGCTGCCCCCGATTAACGATGAGCCGCGATTAGCCACGACCAAGGGAATATTATCCAGCTCGGGATCATTAAACAGCTGTTCTTTAGCATCACGGCAGGCATGAGTTAACGATTGAATCTGCCAGGCCGCCAGTCGCTTACCACTGTCTTTCTCGAGCTTGGCCTTAACCGCATAGGCCAAAGCCAAATCCATATTATCGCCGCCTAACAGAATATGGTCACCGACAGCAACACGGTTAAGCTCCAGATTACCGTCTTGATCAGTCACCGCAATCAAGGATAAATCGGTCGTTCCGCCGCCAATATCGACAACCAGAATAATATCACCGACATTAACATGATTACGCCAGTCGCCTTCGCTGTTTTCAATCCAGCTATACAGTGCCGATTGCGGCTCCTCCAACAAAATAGCCTGGTTCAATCCGACTGAGCGTGCCGCTTCAGCCGTGAGTTCACGTGCCGCCGGGTCAAAGGAAGCGGGAACGGTAATCGTGACATCCTGCGCGGCCAGGTCGGCATCAGGATATTTATAGACCCAGGCATCTACCAGATGCTGTAAATAGGCCTGGGTCGCTTGAAAGGGTGACACTTTCTCCACTTCATCCGGCCCATCAGCGGGCAAAATGGCTTGCTTGCAATCGACGCCCGCATGACATAGCCAGCTCTTGGCACTGGCCACCAGACGAATCGGTGTTTTGCCACCCAGATTACGGGCAATTTCACCCACCAGAAAGTCTGGCTTGTCAGTCCACGGCAAGGCTGTTTCGCCCTCGGAAATCTCCGCCTCATGCGGTAAATAGATGAATGAGGGCAGTTGTTCCCTTTCTTCAACTTCACCGGGTGCAATCAATTGCGGAACCGCCATAACGTCCTGCACAACGTCATCGTCGGATTGATGCAAGTCGACATAGGACAAGACGCTATGCGTCGTGCCCAGATCTATACCGACTGAATAACGTGGACCTTCGGAATCCATTTGTGCTTCAGCATCATGATTCTGCGACTCAAGTGACTGATTATTATCAGCGCCATCCTGATTAGTATCATGTCCAAATAACTCACTCATAACTCAACCTCAGCCGGAGCAATAATTTTAGGATCATGTTTTTCTGTCAATTTCGGTAAATGAAATTCGGTCACACGCCAGCCTTTATGAATCAATGTACCGGTAAAAGGCGGTTGACCAACAATATTCCCGGTCAACCGAATCTCAGCCGAATTAAATCCTTCTGCCAACGTCACTTTACTGCCTTCTGTTTCCTGACGGATTGTAGCCAGACTAAAATGCTCATCAATCACTTTTTTACAGCCTTCATGAACTACCCGAGCGGCAACACCAACATCGGCATCCCCATACTGGCTGACATCTTCATGGATAAAATCGATGAAACGCGCTTCTTTTTGCAACATCCCCAGCAATTGCAACGCCGCCTCGGGTGTGGCCTCTTTCAGCACAACGGGTTCCGGCGCAGGCCCTGGCACTTCAACGACCTTTTCAACGATTTTCTCAACAGGAACCTCAACAATTTTTTCAACCACTCTCGTTTCAGGTTCGTTCTCCACCATTTGCTGACGCGCTTGTTCAGCTTTCCTGGAGCAGCGTCTGTGACCGATCAGCACCGATAACAATACCGCAATCAGAATAAAGGCCAACAAAACGACCGTTGCCGCTAAACAAACATGCCACAAATCGAAGGTTGTCGGCCGCAGTGACAAATCAATGCTATAAACATTATTCATTTCTTTATTCCTTACTTAATATTGCCCGCTGCTTTGGCCGCTTCTTGATACATCAACTGTTTCAACAATCGCCGCGTTAATTTAATTCGCATGGATTTCAAATGCCGGTCAGCGATGACAGTGGGGACTTTCGCCTCCAGATAAACCTTCCGCATATCGGCCAACACCGGCTCACATTGTTTGATAATGGCACCTGTCGCCGTTCTGCTCTCGATACTGGCATAGCCTTTCTTTTGCATTTCTTTGACGATACAGCTTTTATACTTGTATTGCGCCCCTTGAATTTTTTTTATCGTGGCATCATCCAGCACCGACCCATCCCACTTGCTCTCATTAGCATGGCTAAGCGTGCTGAATCCCACACTCAACACGACACACATTAAAAACTTGTTCATAACATCCCCTCATAATTTATGGATATTTAAGTTTTTAATTTTACGCGAATTTGCCGACAAACGTCCAAAGTTTCTTATTTTCAGATAGTTGCAGCGGTTTATAAAAACGACACGGGTCTAATCAAGTAATGGCTTTACAAAGCGATCAAACGCCTCCTGCCTGAAAACACCTTGCTGCATAAAAATCAAATGCCCATCTTGTCCAATCACAACGCTAAAGGGCAACACACCAAGCGGATCGCCCCATTGTCGTAGCAAACGATATTGCTGTTCCGGGTCGGCCTGTAAAACCGGGTAATTGATGCCAAGGGTACGGGCAAAGTTTTTCAGCTTCCGCCGTTCATCCAGGCCGACACTGACAACCTGAAGACCGTTGCCGGCGTAATCGCGTTGCCAGCGTATCAAATCCGGAATTTCCAGCCGGCATGGCCCGCACCAGGTTGCCCAGAAATTCAATAAAATGACCTTGCCATGCCAGTCATAAAGATTATGCGACTGAGCTTGCAAATCATTCAATACCAGGGGACTGATTTGCCACGCATTATCGATCGCCTTCGATTCAGCACTGGCAAGCTGGGTAAATAAGCCATTTAGCCCTATAATTACGCCGAGGGCTATTTTCAAAAAGTAAGCTGTAAAATCATTGAGTCTGTACATTTGTTTAGTATAGAATATTAATACTTATTAAAATACTGTTTTCCTGGAATTCATTATGCGTTATGCAAAAAAAATCCTGGCTTTAGCCGGCCTTTGTTTGGGGATAACCACGATTACGATGGCCGAAAACCTGACATCTGAATCATTTACCCTGCATCAGGCCATTGATTACGCTTTGTTGCATAATCCTGATTTACAAATCATGCAAAACAGAATCCAACAGGCCAACACACAATTGGACCAGGCAATGTCCGCCTTTTATCCGGAAGTCAAGGCACGTTTGGGTTATGAACATTCCGACAATCCAGCCCGCGCCTTTGCCATGATTATTGCCCAACGCCGTCTTAACCTGTCAGGCGGCACCGATTTCAATCATCCGGGCGGCGTCGATAATTACCGCCCTGAAATCAGTCTGCAATATTCCCTGTTTCGTGGCGGACAGGATTATTATGGCGGTAAAGCCGCACAATCAGGGGTCGATGCTGCCAAACTCGATAAAACCACGGTGCGCAACCAGTTAATCGAAATGATCACCCGCAGTTTTTATCAGTATCTTGCCGCACTGGAAAACCATAAAGTGACATTGCATGCCATCGAAGCCATTGAAAGTGAATTAAAACAAAGCCGCCTGCGCTATGCCGCCGGCACCGAATTAAAATCCGACGTCCTGTCCCTGGAAGTTCAGGCCGCCGCCGCGCATGATCAGGAAATTCATGCCGCCAATGTGGTAAAACTGATAAAAACCAGTCTTAAAATTTTAATGGGATTAACGGCAGAACAAACACTGGCGTTAGATTCAAATCATAAACCCGAATTACCCCCGGAACCGGCAGACTTTACCCAACTTCTGGCCAAAGCCATGCAGCAACGTCCAGATTATCAGGCCGCCGATAAACGTTTGCAAATGGCCAAGCTCAAATTACGCGCCGCCCAAGGCGTTCATTTGCCCAGCGCCAATGCTTATGTCAATTATGGCTCAGACAGTAAAAATATCGATTTCAGCAGCAACCGGGATAATGTGACAGCCGGGGTGATGGTTGAAATGTCTTTATTCAGCGGCTTTCGTGATAGCGCCAAAGTGGATCAGGCTAAGCACCAACTCGCTATCGCGCGTAAGAACCTGACCAAAACCCGGCTACAAATCGAAAATGATGTCAAATCAGCGCGTTTAAAACTGGCTGAAGCGTTGAACCGGGTCAATGTCGCCAAGGCCTCCGTTGCCGCGTCAGAAGAAGCCTTACGCATGGTGACCGCGCAACGCGATTCAGGCGTCGTCACTGTCACCCGTTTTATTGAAGCGCAGGTTGCACGCGATCAGGCTCATGCCCGCCACATTGCCGCCTACTTTGATGCACTCGGCGCACAAGCCCAACTCAATCAAGCCATCGGATCAATCAGGGATTAAATCATGCGAACTTTGCTACAAAAGAAATGGCTGATCAACACAGCCGCCATCATCCTCTTGCTTATTATTGTATTGTTTTTCTTAGGTATCATCGGTGGCCCCGACAAAGTACCACCCGGTAATATCGAAAGCAAGCTATCGCCACTCCCCGCCGGTGCCAAAACCCTGACCGTTGGAAAACAGCTGAGCGACAATGTAATCGCCTGGCCGGGCGCGATAAAATCCCGTACTGTCGCGCGTATTGCGCCTAAATTCAGCGGCCGGATTCTTGAGGTTAAGGTTAATGCGGGCGACAGTGTCAAACAAGGCGATATTGTGGCGGTGCTGGACAAATCCGATCTTGAAGCGGCCTTTCAAGAGGCTCAATCTGCGCTAAATGCAGCGCGTGCGCAAGCCGCGCAGGCCATTGCCGATGAAAAACGCATAAAAAAACTGTTCAGCCAGAATGCTGCAACCCGACAAAACTATGATGCGATCACCGCCCGCGCCCGCAGTGCACGCGCCATGGTCAATCAGGCATTAGGCCGGGTAAAACGCATACGCGCTAATTTAAACGAGAATATTCTTAAAGCACCTTTTGATGGCATCGTCAGTGAACGCTTGCAGGAACCGGGCGATATGGGCTTACCTGGTGTTGCTGTGGTTGTCATTCAAAAAGCCGATGACCTGAGAGCGGAGGCGGCTATTCCAACGCATTGCGCCAAACGCATTCACTTAGGCATGAAAGTCAATGTGCGCATTGATGCCCTGGGTCGCACCTTACCGGCGACTGTCGATGAAATTGTCCCGGAAATCGACCCATTCACGCATACACAATTGGTCAAAGCCAGCCTGTCGTCATCGGAAGGCCTGGTTCCCGGCTTGTTTGCCTGGATGGAACAAAGCTGTGAAAAAAATCTGCAAATTATTCTGATTCCGGCATCTGCCGTCCTTCATTTTGGTCAGTTGGAGGCGATAAAAATTGTTGAAAACAACCACGTTTATACCCGCCACATTCGTACCGGTAAACGTTACGGCGATAAAGTCGAAGTCTTATCCGGTTTACGGGAAGGTGAAACCATTCTGATCAATACAGGTTTACAGCAATGAGCGAACAGCAAAACCATGCCGACAGTTTGACCATTCGCATTGTCAGGCTGTTTACCACGTCCCAGCTTTCATTATTGTTTTTGATTATCGCCTTTTTCGCGGGCGCGGCGGCACTGATCCTGACACCACGCGAAGAAGATCCGCAAATCGTGGTACCGGTGATGGATGTCTTCGTGCAATATCCTGGCGCATCCAGTGAAGAAGTCGAAATGCTGGTCACCACGCCACTGGAAAATCTGTTATCTCAAATCCCGGGTGTCGAATATGTGTATTCTGCCTCCAGCCCGGGACAAGCGCTGGTGACAGTACGCTATTATGTCGGTGAAGACCTGGAAGACAGCCTGCTCAAAACGCGGGATAAAATCATGGCGAACGAGGATTTAGTCCCGCCCGGCGTAACGAACTGGATTGTCAAACCGGTCGAAATCGACGACGTACCGATCGTACTGCTAACCTTGTCGCCGCAAAGCCCGGTTTATGATTCCATGGCCATTCGTCGCATTGCCGATGAATTGCTCGAGCGCCTGAGAGGCATCGATAACGTCGGTAAAAGCTGGGTTGTCGGCGGCGCCGCTCGACAAATTTCGGTCTATCCGGATCCGGCTAAAATGGCCTCGCGCAAAACCACATTACTGGATATTCAGCAGGCCCTGGCCAATACCAATGTCAATCTTCAGGCCGGCGCATTTTCACGCGACAATCAGGAAATTCTGCTGGAAGCCGGCCCACATTTTAAAACACCCGATGAAGTCGGTGCCACGGTCATTAAAAATGTCGATGGCCGACTGGTTTATTTACGCGATGTCGCCACCATTATGGACAGCCCGGAAGACCCGGAACATTACACGCGAATCGGCTTCGGCCCGGCTGTCAAGGCTATGAAACGGGTCGGACAGGCCGTTGGCTCACAAGCCAGAACAGGCGAAAGCCGGGACATGGTCACGATTGCTGTTGCCAAACGCAAAGGCAGCAATGCCGTTACCGTCGCTGAAGATGTTTTGACCCTGACCAAAGAGCTTCAAGGCAGCCTGATTCCAGATGATGTGTTAGTCAGCATCACCCGAAATTATGGTGAAACCGCCGATCACAAAGTGAATGAACTGGTCGAGCACTTGGGCATCGCGATCATCACCATCGTGGTCCTGCTGGCCATGAGCCTTGGACTGAAAGAATCATTTATTGTGTCCATCGCGATACCGGCGACCTTTGCCATCACGCTGCTGTGCGATCTGCTTTTTGGTTATACCATCAACCGCGTAACCCTGTTTGCCTTGATTCTATCGCTGGGCATACTGGTGGATGACCCTATTGTTGATGTCGAAAATATCCATCGTCATTACAAATTAAGAAAAGAGCCGCCTTTGCGAGCCTTGTTGACCGCGATCAATGAAGTCCTGCCGCCCACAATTGTCGCCACCTTTGCCGTCATTCTGTCTTTTCTGCCGATGTTTTTTATTACCGGCATGATGGGGCCTTATATGGCACCGATGGCTTTCAATGTACCGATTGCCATGCTGTTATCGCTGCTCATCGCCATTACCGTCACCCCGTGGGCCAGCCACAAGATACTTAAGGCAGAGTATGGCAAACAGCATGACGCGCCTTTCGATTTGAAAAAATCAGGGCCTTACCGCATCTATCACAAGATTCTGTCGCCATTGATCAAATCACCGACCCGCAGTCGCTGGTTTCTGTTGGCGATTTTCATCGCCTTTATCGGTGCAACGCTATTGGCCGTCACACGAACCGTACCGTTGAAGCTTTTACCATTCGATAATAAAAACGAATTACAGCTTGTGATTGATATGCCACGCAGCGCCACATTGGAACAAACCGATGCCGCCGCACAAGCTGTGGAGCAGTATCTGTCTACCGTCAATGAAATCACCGATTTTGAATCCTATATCGGCTTGTCGTCGCCTATGGATTTCAATGGCATGGTACGCCATTATTATCTGCGTAAGGGCAGTTATGTCGGCGATATCCGCATCAATCTGGTGGAAAAGGAAAAACGTGAATTTTCGTCACACAATATTGCCTTGCGTATCCGGCCTGAAATAGACCGTATTGAAAAACAGTATGGGGCTAATATTAAAATTGTGGAATTGCCCCCGGGTCCGCCGGTTCTGGCAACCGTTGTGGCTGAAGTTTATGGGCCGCCTCAGGCCAGCTACAAGGATATTATCCGGGTTTCAAATAATGTCGAAAACCGGCTGCGACAGTTTGCGGGTGTCGTCGATGTCGATGACATGATTGACGAACCGCATAAACAAGTCCATTTTATCCTGAACCGGGAAAAAGCGGCGCAGCATGGCATCACCGTTGCCCAGGTTGCCAATACCCTGAAAACCGCCTTAAACGGACAGGTGACCGGCGCAGTTCATATTGTCAGCGAACGCAAACCCTTGTTGATCAATGTACAACTGCCACGGGCATTACGTTCCTCCGCAACTGATTTATTGACGCTCAGGGTTAAAACGGCTTCGGGCAAACTGATTCCGTTGAGTGAAATCGGTCGTATGCAGGATGAATGGGGCGATCAGACCATCTATCATAAAAACCAGCACCGATTGATGTATGTTACCGCGGGAATGGCCGGACGCGCACCGGACGAAGCGGTACTCGACATGTATTCCAGCCTGGATGAAAATCCGCTACCCCCGGGTTACCGGGTGGGAATGTCCGGCGAAGGCGAATGGAAAATTACCGTCGATGTATTTCGTGATTTAGGCCTGGCCTTTGCCGCCGCACTGATTCTGATTTATATCTTGCTGGTGGCGCAAACCGGCTCGCTGGGTATTCCTGGCATTATGATGATATCTATTCCGCTGACCGTCATCGGCATCATGCCGGGGTTCTGGTTTATCAACCTGTTTACTGAACCCGTTGCAGGCTATGCGACGCCAATTTATTTCACCGCGACCGCCATGATCGGTATGATTGCGCTCGCCGGTATCGTCGTACGTAACTCAACCCTGCTGATTGACTTTATTGAACGCGCCTGGAACCGCGATGAAGAGACCACCCTGGCTGACGCCTTGATTGAAGCCGGTGCTGTTCGGATGACACCGATTTTTCTGACGGCGTCCGCGGCTGTTTTCGGAGCGGCTATCATTGTTCTCGACCCAATCTTTTCCGGGTTGGCCTGGAGTTTTGTCTTCGGCATCATCGCCTCCACCCTGTTTTCACTGGTGGTTATCCCGGTGGTTTATTTCCTGCTGATGCACGACAAACCCAAAGCACGCGATCAAAGCGAAGAGGAATAATTCTCATCTTCCGGCTGCATAAAATGGATACCCGTTTTATGCAGCCCCGGGAGAGGCTATAATCATGCCTTGTGTCACAGCCGCTATCAAGCGAGGGGAATTCATTGGCCACATCACGTCGGCATTTCATTAAACAGCTCATCCAAATCTGCGGCCTATTTGGGCTAAAGTCTGCTTTTGCCTGGGCCGACTGGCCTGCACGCCTGTTTAATGCAACACCTTATCCGGAAACCTTGAAAAGCCTGTTTCCAGAGACTGATTTTATCGACACCGACAAAATTCATTTAAAACTGCCCCGCGTCGCCGAAAATGGCGCCATCGTTCCCTTAACCATTACCAGTAGCCTGCCCGATATTCAGAAAATCAGCGTATTGGTTGAAAAAAATCCCAAACCCTTGTCGGCTCAGTTTCAGCTATCACCGTTGGTAGACCCCACCCTGTCTTTACGCCTGAAAATGGCAAAAAGTTCGGCTGTGATTGTGATTGCCGAAACCCGCGATGGCCAGCTGTTCCGCAACCAAAAAACCGTTAAAGTCACAATTGGAGGTTGCGGTGGCTAATTCCAGTATTCGCATTCGCAGTAAACGGCGCCAACAAAAAGCGCAAATCCGCATTTTAATTGCACACCCGATGGAAAATGGCCGGAATCGTGACCCCGATACGGACGAGTTCATCCCGGCGCATTTTATTCAGGAACTCGACATCAGCCTGAATGGTGAGCGCGTCATTCAGGCTGATTTAAGCGGCAGTATCGCTAAAGATCCGTATTTCAGTTTTATCTTGAATCACATTAAATCGGGTGATCGCATTCACGTCAGTTGGATCGATAACCTTGGCATCCATGACAGCCGCGAGCATCTGATTAAATAGAACAACATCCATGATTAACAAACAACCGAGTTGCCAGGATATATTCGAAACCGGCTTAATGCCGATTGATGACGCCAAAGCCCGTATTGCGTCACTGATCACACCACTTTCCGTTGCCGAAACCTGCCCGATCGGAAAAAGCAGAGACCGGGTATTGGCTGACGATATTACAGCGCCTTTCAATGTGCCGCCCTACGACAACTCAGCGGTTGATGGCTATGCCATTCTGAGTCAGGATATTCCGCATCAAGGCCACAAAAAACTTGTCATCAGTGATACTCTTCATGCTGGCGATAACCGCCCTTGCCCACTGTTGCCGGGGCATTGCATCCGCATCATGACCGGCGCAAAAATTCCATCCGGCGCCGATACCGTCGTCATGCAGGAACATGCCGAACAGGTCGATGACCACATCCTCATCGACGGGCAACCTAAAGCGGGCGACAATATCCGTCGGGCAGGCGAAGATTTACGCACAGGCTCAATTATACTGCCACAAGGCAAATGCCTGACAGCGCCGGATATTGGACTCCTGGCTTCCATCGGCAAGGGTGAAATCAACGTTAAACGCAAACTGCGTGTCGCCATCGCCTCAACCGGTAATGAGGTCTTTGACATCGGCCAGAAACCGACAGAAACCGGTATTTTTGACAGCAACCGCTACAGTCTGGCAGCCGCACTTGATTCACCGGCGATTGAAATCATCAACCTCGGCATCATTAAAGATGACCCAAACCTGTTGCAACATCAGTTTCAACAGGCCAGCGAATATGCGGATGTCATTATTTCATCCGCTGGCGTCTCGGTCGGCGAGGCCGACCATACCAAAACCGCACTGCAAGCCTGCGGCCAAATCAACTTCTGGAAACTGGCCATCAAACCCGGCCGCCCTTTAGCGTTTGGCCGTCTGAACAGCAGCTTGTTTTTCGGCCTGCCCGGCAATCCTGTTGCGGTCATGGTCACTTTTTATTTGTTTGTAAAACCAGCGTTGGAACAAAAACTCGGCGTCACTCTGCCTCGCCTGGCCCCCACATTACAGGCCAAAACAGTGGAAAACCTGCGCAAAAAACCGGGCCGCACTGAAATCGTCCGTGGCATAGTGCAACAAGCAGAAAATGGCGAATGGCAGGTCAAAACCACCGGCAAACAAGGCTCAGGAATCTTAATCTCCATGAGTCTGGCGAATTGTTTTATCGTACTGGAACATGAGCGGGGAAGGATAAAAAGCGGTGAAACAGTCACAGTCCAACCCTTTTTTGGCCTGGTTTAACTCAGAACCCATTCAAAACCGTTACGGGCATTCGTGCGTGACGTGCTGGCTGCCCGTACACAAACAATTCGCTGTTATATGGTGTTAAAGCTTAGTTATTAAAGCCCCTTATACCAAAGGTGATAAGGGGCGAGTACAGCAAAGAATCTTTATTCTTTAAGAATTAACGGGGTACTAGATAACGGCCATCCAGTCGCTGCCAGCGCATATCCGGCCCGCGCCAGTACAGGTACAGTTGTTCTCTGCCGGTATAGTCAAAATACTGTAATTCAAGATCATGCATTCCTGCGCTATAGTTTTTAGCAACATAAGCCCAGCGCATGCTATGAATACCATCAAGATCGGCAACGGTTTCATTATCAATAATCAAACGGCTGCCACCATCTGAAATCAGGAAAAAATAATAGTTGCCATCTTGCGGCAGTTTCAATGTAGCCCGGAAACGAAAAGCGAAATGATCATCTCGATTTCGGTTCACCAAAGAGAAATCATTCTGGACACCGGTCGCAACGGGTACCAGGTTATCGAAATCAGGTAACCGCTGCCAGTTGCCTTCATAATATACATAGCTCAACCCGCGACCGACAGTGACCGTCACCTGCCCGTAATCTTCACCGCCTCGGCCATCACTGACCTGATAGCTGAACACATCCTGACCATTAAATCCGGCATCAGGCTGATAGAGTAATTTATTGTCTTGCTGAGAAACGCTGCCATGATCGGGCTGGGTAAAGCCTGCAAGATGCAATATATCACCATCGGTATCACTGTCATTAGCCAGGACATCAATGAGTATCTGAGTTTCTGTTGTCATTTGCACGGTATCATCGGCCGCAACAGGAAAGCTGTTAACCGGCTCAGCCAATCGCAAAGCATCCGATGGAATCAATTGATGCTTGAAACCAGGCCCTTGCCAGCCTACCTGCATCTGCGGATTGCTGCCTACCGACACAAAATCAACCACGATCCGATGTAAACCCGCCGTTAATGCAAGCCTTCCCGGCTGATTCGGAAAAGCCACATCCTGACCATCAATGTCGACTTTAGCCAAACCGGTTGTGTTCACATCAAAGGCATAATCGCCTGTTGCTGGAATTAAAATTTGCGCATGGAAATGCATCCCAAACCCTTGGTCACGCTGTCTCGACTCCAGGCTGAAATTATGCGAAATACCCGTTACAACCGGCGTCAATGTCGAAAAATCAGGAAGCTGATTCCATGTCCCTTCAAAATATTGATAATGCACACCCCAGCCTACATTGACTGTAACCCAGGCCGAAGCATTATGACCGTTACCATCTGTAATCGTATATTGAAAATTATCCTGCCCCACATAGCCTGACGCGGGAGCATAGCGAATGCTGTCGCCATTTACGGCAACTTGCCCATGCTTTGCCGTACCGACTTCGACAATGGACAAGACGTCCTGATCGGCATCAACATCATTTTCCAGCACATTGATATAAACGACCTCGCCTGCTTTTGTCACTGCAAAATCATCATTCGCTGTCGGTGCATGGTTCGCTACCGCTTCTGGCACCTTGCTATCAAACCAGGCGGCAATCTGGGGGCCTGATACATTGATTGCCCGAACCGCATCTGCACCGTTCACTTGCGCTGGATCAACACCACAAGCCAGGCCATTACATTTCAAAACAGCGGGATTGGAAAAAAACTGTACGCGTCTGGCGTTATAGGCTGAAGTGTAAGCCATGGTCGTCACGAAATTATTATCGACACCATGCCCGCGCCCCCAGACATAAAGCCCACCATTGCTATTTTGTTTATACGAATGCCCTAAACCAAGGTTATGACCGACTTCATGGGCAAATGAACTGATACAACGATCACCCACTACATTATAGGCATAGCCTTTCAGGCCGGCATAAATCTTATCGTTACGCCCGCCCAATATATAACCTACACCACAATAAGGCCCAGTCGGTGTAATCATCGTCACGATATCGGCGCCATATTGTGACCTGAGCTGCTGCACCTGGGTATTGTCTTTCAACGCCCTCAATGTCGCGACATCGGTTTTTGGATTGGGTAAATCAAATTCCACGACCTTGACCACACGATACCGAATCTCGGCCTGACTGTTTTCCAATGCCTTATTGGCATAAGTTTCCATACTGGCGGCACGCGTCAAGGCATCAATATCCAACGTCGTTTTTGGGGGATGCAATACCAGAATATCCAAGGTATGAATTTTCGCCCAACTGCTATGGGTTATAGCCGTCAAGCAAACCAACAAGATAATACGCACAAATGTTTTAATTTTCATTCTGTCATCTCCAATATCTTCAAGACAAGCCTTCAGGTGGTGTCAATTGCGCATCATCCTGTTTGCGAAAATAATCTAACGCACGATCATCTATTACCGTGCCGTACCCTGTCCGGTTATCAATTTCAATTTGATAAACACTATCTTCTGTTGCCACCATCACTAGCGTTGTTTCCGGGCCACTCGTAATAGAAAACGATGACAAGGCATCACCTCCTGTGATTTTGCCTTTAACCACCTTGACCTTGCCATCAAACTGTTGATAGTTACTTTCCACCAGGCCTTGATAACTCTTCTGCGTTTGCGGAATTTCGAAATTAACGGTTTGACCTTCCGTCAAATTTGCCAGTTTAAGCGGTTCTGACTGGATATATGCCAGTTCAATCACCGAATCTAACGGATCCTTGTGCGGATTCTGTGCCGGATCAGCGACGTTTTGCCACAATTTATTAATTTGTGTTTTAGAACGAACTACCTGCTTAGGGAAATTGTTAGTCTGACTTGGTGTAATTGGCACTTTTTCCTGCATAAAATAGCCCAGCACAGCAATGCCGCTAACAAATAAAAGAATATATTTTTTCATCAGAAAAAGCCTAACCTGTTTAAGTACCATTTAGTTTAGACGAGTTTTATTAGAGGTATCTGAAAGGAGTTCACACTTTATGCCCACTAAGTGTGAGGAAGATGATAACAATGACTATCGGCCAGATCTATTTTTATCAATACTGAAGATCCGGTATGGTATTATCAAAAGAGTTTAAATGATCCAGAGGAAAATACTATGAGTAAAATACTACGAATACCCGCAATATTCCTAACTATGCTACTGGCAGGGACAATTTACAGCAGCCAGGTATGGGCAACGACCAACGTACTTTTTATTATAGACGTTTCAGCCAGGATGGCCGGTAAATTTCCTGACCAAACCAAACTGAATGATCCGACAAAAATGCAAACAGCAACAGACTCGCTTGAGTTATTGCTGGATGATTTACCTGAGGACCTTAATGTCGGACTGGAAGTGTATGGACACCGGGGCCAAAAAGACTGTACTGCAATAGATCTGTTGAATCCGGTCAGCCCGCTTAGGGAAGCGGCGATTATGGATAATGTACGCAAACTAAACCCGGAACGGGGCGCTACGCCGCTGGCAAAAGCCTTGGAACAAGCGCCCGAGGCACTTAAATATCTGAAAGGCAGTAAAACCATTGTGCTTTTCGCTGATGGCGCTGACAGTTGCGGTGGTAACCCTGATGAAGTGGCTAAAACCCTGGAAGAGCAAGGCATTATTATCAACGTATTGGGGATTGATGTAAAAGACGATGAAAGCGCTCAACTTTCGGGTATTGCCGAAACCGGTCATGGCCTTTACTTCACCATCAACAATGCTGAAGACCTGAAAAACAGCCTTGCTGCTATCAAAGAAAGATTAATCGACAGAAAACTTGAGAAAAAGATATTTTTCCGTGATGATTTCAATGGTGACGCACTATCTGATCAATGGATGATTTTAAATCCAGACGACAAGAGAATACGCGTTGAAAATAGCGCTGTCGTTATGACTGTGAGCGCAGCAAGTAAGCCTGAAAAAGCCGCTAATATTTTGCGCCTTGGCGCGCCCGATCCGGAAAATGACTGGGTTTTTACGGCTAATTTTAATGTAATACCCCAATTGATGGCCGAAGTATTTGAACTGGGTGTGGGCAATGCTTCACAGCAAATTTCAGCTCAAATACACTTTAATGTTAGCGATAACAGGAGCAGCGCTGTTTTCTTAAAAGGCAGAAAAGACACCCCTAAATCATCTTCCTATTTTCATAAAAAATTAATTTCTTATCCATCAAAAAGCCTGCAACAACATGCTGATTTTTATAAGAAACATATTAAATCCATCACGTTAAAACTTCAGAAATTCGGAAACCAGTATACGGTTTCAGGCAAACTGGAAGCTGCAAAAGAAAATGACCCAACAGTCCCCTCAGACTGGATAACTTTACAAAAATTTACCTCGTTACCGCTTTCAGATGATACGTTCTTTATCAGGACGTACCTGGAAGATGTTAAAAATCAATCCTCAAAACATTCAGCAGGTAAGGTATATTTGAATTGGGTTGAAGTTGAAACAATGAAACATAGCGAAAATTCGCCCAAAAAATGATATAAAACGGGCAGAAATGCGATTGATCGCATTTCTGCCTTCCCCTTTCTCGCCACATCTCAAGATAAGCATCCTGCACCGACACCTCCGGATTTATTCCGGATCAGCCATGCTTTTATGCATCCCGCTCATCTGCTGTCATCAGTCGTGCCGCTAATTTATTGTCAGAAAATGTCTTGATGGCTTCGCCGATTTGTTGGCACTTGCCGCCACCTGCCTCATAATCGCGGGTAAAATCATCGATAAATTGCATGACCGAATAGTCGATCAGGTAGGCATTTGAAAAATCAAGAATAATCGTCTTTCCTGGCTCAAGTTTAGAGAGCGCATTTCTTAAAGGAAGAAAATTAGAGATCAACGCTGACCCCAACAAAGTCACTTTTATGGTCTCATCATCAGGACGTTGTATGTCGAAATAAATTTTGAATATATTTCGAGGCCAGACACCACGCAGTAATTCGATGGCCAGTTTGCCAATAATGCCCAGCATTACGCCAATGAGTAAATCTGTCGCCAAAATGCCAATGATAGTAATCATAAACAGCCATAACTGATCAAAGCCAATGTCCAAAACCTGTTTAAAGTTTTTAGGGCTGGCCAGCCGGTAACCGGTATAGACCAACAAAGCCGCTAATGTTGCCAGCGGAATATTGTGTATAACATGCGGAAACAGCAAGACGAAGACTAAAAAAATCAATCCATGGAAGAAATTTGCCCAACCGGTTTTAGCGCCGTTTTCAATATTAGCTGAGCTTCTGATAATTTCGGAAAGCAACGGTAAACCACCGATAAAACCACAGACCATATTGCCAACACCAACGCCCATCAAGTCCCGGTCAAGATCAGATTTACGCTTATACGGGTCAAGCTTGTCAACAGCCACAGCGCTCACTAAAGACTCAAGGCTTCCAACCAGAAAGATACTAATCACCGCACCCCAGAATTCCCACGTGTTAAACCTGGAAAAATCCGGAAAATAAAAGAATGATGCGAGTTGATCAGGGATATCGACTAAATATTCGGGGGCAATCAAGTGTTCATGCGTTTCCAAATACGCCTTTCCCAACAAAGTTAAATGAATATGTTCATGTTGAACACCATAATATTGGCCTAAACCCATTCCACAAACCAGTACGACCAAAGGCGCCGGTATTTTTTTTAAGGTCGGATGCTTTAATAGCGGCCAAAGAATTAAAATCGCTAAACCACTGATGCCAATGAGAGCAATCCCGGGAGTGGGATTAAAAATGCTGTGAGGAACCTGTTTAAGTGTTGCAAATACACTGCCAAAATCGGTATTAATACCCAGCATGATATGAATCTGCTTGGCCATAATGATAATGCCGATGGCCGCCAGCATACCGTGTATAACGGAGCTGGGGAATAATACCCCTAACTGACCGGCCCGATACAGCCCAGCAATGATTTGCAAGGCACCTGCGATTACGATCGCCGCCAGGGTCAAGCGATAACCGGCCATGACATCGCCTTGCCCCAAGGTTTCTACTGCGGAAAAAAGAACCACGATTAATCCGGCTGAAGGCCCGGTAATGGTTAAATAACTACCGTTAATACGAGAAACCAAAAGTCCACCAACAACGGCCGAAATAATACCCGCTGCGGTAGGAAAACCGGATGCCAGAGCAACCCCCAGACACAAAGGCAAAGCCAGCAGAAAAACAAGAAAACCAGCTTGCAAATCTGCACGCCAGTTTTGTTCTAAACCCGCGATACTTGTTTCAGGAATATTCTGATCTGGATTATTCATAATCTCCTACTCATGACTAATTAACTGATGTTACGCGGTCTTAAATTGTTGCAACTCAGCAACAACCTGCTGGATAGCCTAAACGAATAACTTTGCCTTCAATACAAAATGATTGGTTCAAAAATCAAAAAACCATTTCCTCCTCAATCTTTCTGATAATCGATTTAACCTGTAGCCATAGGTCTTTTGACATATACTCCCGAGCCGATAAAAAACGGGTGACACTATCATGGCTAATCTCGCCATCTAACATGGACGACAGACCTGTTGCAGTTGCATAGCTCATGTTGCTGATTAAATAGTCTGTGTATAGGTCTAATTTTTATTTGTTCATCCATGAATCTTATCAATTATTCGGGATAGCGCGTAACTTAAGTACTTTAATTACTTATTTTATCCATGTCAAACCGGGTATCTAAAACGTGTTGTGGCTGGATTACCTGGTTTGTTAAGCGCCATATCTAAGCGCGAAAATGCGTTACTGGTTAGGCCTGTACACAAACAAGATAGCGGCTTTTATGATCCCGTGCCACTTCGGTTAGAAAAATAGCATCAATAATATACCCGCCACGCCCCCCGCCAACACATCATCCAGCATAATGCCCAGGCCACCCTGGACTTTTCGGTCGACCCATTTAATCGGCCAGGGCTTCAGAATATCCAGTATCCGAAATAACACAAAGCCGATGACGATATTCTGCACACTGAAAGGCACCAGCCACAGGGTAATCAACAGGCCGGCCACTTCATCCCAGACAATACCGCCAAAGTCATGGCAATCCAGCTTTTGTGCCGCTTGCTCACAAATCCAGATGCCGGACAGGATGACGGATACGGTCAAGATGCTGTAGGCAATAAACCCCGCCTGATAAAACAGCCAATAAAGTGGAATCGCCGCCAGGGTGCCAAAGGTCCCAGGCATATATTTTGACAGGCCGGAGCCAAACCCGAAGGCCAGAAACAAAACCGGGTCGGTCATAATTTGCCTGGCCGACAGCCGGGCCTTGCCATAATCGCGTTTAAGAAAAATGTTCATAGCCTGTTGCCTGAATCGTTTGAGATTTGCCGTGTTTGTTAAGCCGAAGACCGGGCTGGGATTCAACCACACCAATCCAGGTGCAGTCTGCACTTAAGAGAGGCTGTTTTTCCGGCGGCACGGTAAAACAAAGCTGATAATCGTCACCGCCTGTGAGCGGGAGCTGCCAATCGCCCGTTTGCTCAATATACTCCCGAACTGCGGCACTTAATGGAATTTGCGCCCAATCAAGGCTGGCACCCACATCGCTTTTGCTCAGAATATGGCCGAGATCTTGAGCCAAACCATCGGAAACATCAATACAGGCGCTGGCGATGCCGCGTAAGGCCAGGCCGTGTTGCAGCTGCGGTTCTGGGCAATGAAAATGTTGCAGAGCCATTTCTGGACAGGCACTTTGATAGCCCTGATAAATTTTCAGCCCTAAGCCACCATCCCCCAATGAGCCAGTGACATAAATCAGGTCACCGGGCTTTGCACCATCACGCCGTAAGGCTAAACCTTCCGGCACAACGCCCATGGCCTGGAGGGTCAGTGTCAATGGGCCGGACGTGGTATCGCCGCCGATTAAATCAACCGTATAGCGTTCCGCGAGCTGACGAAAGCCGGCACTGAAATCTGTCAGCCAGCCTTCATCAATATGAGGTAAGGTCAGGGCCAACGTGACGGCAAAAGGCTCCGCTCCCATGCTTGCCAGATCGCTTAAATTGACCGCGAGTAATTTATGAGCTAAAAAGGCGGGTTTAACATTCTCAAAAAAATGAACACCCGCCACCATCGTGTCGGTTGTGACCGCGAGCTCATAACCTTTCGGCACACGGCACAACGCACAATCATCACCGACACCCAAACGATTGAGCCGATGTTTTACAGGCCAGTCAAAAAAACGCGCTATCAGATCAAATTCCGCCGCGCTCAAAACTATTTCCGCTTTTGCTGCCGGGCTTTAATCTCAGCCGTGCGCGTTTTCTGGCTGACTTTATCCAAAATGCCATTGACATATTTATGACTGCCTTCTGCACCAAAAGCTTTAGCCAGTTCTACGCCTTCGTTGATAATGACGCGGTAGGGTGTATCCAGCCGCTTAATCAGCTCGTAAGTGCCAAGACGCAAAATGGCCCGTTCCACAGGGTCGATCTTTTCCACCGGCCGATCGACAAATTCGGCCAGGGTTTTATCAATCACATCCAGCTCTGCCGGTACGCCATGAAATAAATCATAAAAATAACTTTTTTGCGCACCTTTTAAAAATTCCTGCTCGATAAAGTAGTCATGAATCCGGCTTAAACTATCGCCTGAAACCTGCCATTGATACAGCGCTTGCACGGCACATTCCCGGGATTTACTTTTTGAAGAACTCATCAGGCACTCAGATTGTTAAACAAGCTGACCATTTCGACCGCTGACAATGCCGCTTCGGCACCTTTATTGCCTGCTTTAGTCCCCGCGCGCTCGATGGCCTGCTCAATGCTATCGACGGTTAATACACCAAATGTCACCGGAACATCATATTTCAAAGAGACATTGGCAATACCTTTGACGCATTCGCCGGCGACATATTCGAAATGCGGCGTTCCGCCCCGAATGACGGCACCGAGTGCGATAATCGCATCAAACTGTTTTTGCGCGGCGATGCGTTGAATGACCATGGGTAATTCAAATGCGCCGGGGGCTTTGACCAGGACAATATCATCACGGTTGGCGCCATGTCGGACCAAGGCATCCATCGCCCCCGCTTCCAGTTGTTCGACGATAAAGCTATTAAAGCGTGAAGAAACCAAACAAAATTTACCGCCTGCCGCGGATAAATTGCCTTCTATTATGTTCATAACTGTTCTCTTTAAGTTCTTAAATCATTGTTTCATCTTGTTCCCAAACGGAGTTTGGGAACAAGAAATCGCGGCTAAAGCCGCTCCTACAACGTCCAATACAGCCCATGCCCCATAGGAGCGACTTTAGTCGCGATCAATTGGGAATGCGCAATAATGGGGCTCTGTCTATTTACGCTTATTCAGTATGCTCAACCACTTCCAGGTCGAAGCCTGACAGCCCTTTGTATTTTTTATGCGCTCCCATGACTTTAAGGCGTCGCACGCCTAAATCCGCCAGAATGCGGGAGCCAGTGCCAGTCGTGCGCCAGTGACCCTCTTCGCTGTTATCATGCGGAATTTTTACGCCATTGTCTTCCATTTGGTAACGGTGAATTTGTTCCACCAATACCTTATTGGTTTCACTTGGCCTGATCACCACCAAAACGCCCTTGCCTTCTTCGGCAATTTTCCGCATCGCCTCTCGAATAGGCAAATGACTGCTCGAACGTTTGGAAAAAAACACGTCATCCAATACATTGCGGGCATGAACACGCACCAATACCGGCTCATCACCCGCGACATCGCCCATCACCAGCGCCAAATGAACATTATTGTCATTTCTGTCCTGATAGGCATAGAGGGTGAAATCACCAAATTCAGTCGGGTAGCGGCATTGACTGATGCGCTCCAGGGTATTTTCGTGCTGAATCCGGTATTGAATTAAATCAGCAATGGTGCCGATTTTAAGCTGGTGCTGTTTGGCAAACACATCCAGATCAGGACGCCGCGCCATGCTGCCATCTTCATTCAGAATTTCAACAATCACCGCCGCCGGCTCTTGCCCAGCCAGGCGCGCCAAATCGCAACCGGCCTCGGTGTGGCCTGCGCGATGCAAAACGCCGCCGGGCTGCGCCATCAACGGAAAAATATGTCCGGGTTGCACCAGGTCATCCGGTTTGGCCTCTTTAGCCACGGCCTTTTGAATGGTCAATGCTCTGTCTGCTGCCGAAATACCGGTGGTTACGCCTTCGGCGGCCTCAATGGAAACGGTAAAATTTGTTGAATGTGCAGCCTGATTGTCGTTGACCATCAACGGCAATCGCAGCTGCTGGCACCGTTCTGGCGTCAATGTCAGGCAAATCAGACCGCGCCCATAACGCGCCATAAAGTTGATATCTTCCGGCCGCACAAAAGTGGCCGCCATCACCAGATCACCTTCATTTTCCCGATCTTCATCGTCCATGATAATAACCATGCGCCCATGGCGCAGGTCTTCGATAATTTCTTCAGTACTATTCATTAACGATAAAATCCAGAGTTTTGTAAAAGTTCTTCAGTAATGCCGCCATTCGGTTTAGCCGCCGCCTCACCTTGCATCAGCCGCTCCATATACCGCGCCAGCAAATCGACTTCCAAATTGACAGCATCACCGACCTCAGTTGTCCCCAGCGTCGTTTTCTGCAAGGTATGCGGCACGATATTGACCGCAAATTCAGCCCCCTTGACCGTATTGACGGTCAGACTGATACCATTGATGCAAATTGACCCTTTTTCGGCGATATACCGGGCCAGATTATCCGGTGCCTTAAAGCGAAATCGAACCGAACGTCCGTCTGGCTTTTTCTCAATCACTTTGCCGAGGCCGTCAACATGCCCACTGACAATATGCCCGCCTAATCGCGTCGTCGGCATCAAGGCCAGTTCCAGATTGACGGGCATGCCGACATTGGCATCTTTCAGTGTGGTTCGCGCCAGGGTTTCATTCGAGACATCTGCACAAAAATAATCGGCACCCAGTTCTACCGCAGTCAAACACACACCATTAACGGCAATACTGTCGCCCAGGTTTGCATCCTGCAGCGGCAATGTGCCGGTATTGAGGGTTAAACGACAATCGCCACCTTTCATTTGAATGGCGGCAATATGACCAACCGCCTGAATAATTCCAGTAAACATGCTATTTATTTTGAGTTAAGCTGAGTCGCAAATCCGGGCCAATTTTTCGAACATCATTGAAAACAAGTTGATAGCGCTGGGCCATCGTGTCAAGCTGAGGCAAATGGAACAGCCCGCGCGCCTTATCCCCCATCACACAGGGTGCCATATACACCAGCCACTCATCGACCAGCCCGCTGTCCAGCAAGGCCGCATTCAAGGTTGCACCGGCTTCCACCCAGACCTGATTGATCTGCTGCTGTGCCAACAGGCTGAAAACCGCGTGTAAATCCAGTGTGTTATCCGTTGAAGCCAGCTTAAAAACCTTTGCGCCCGCCTGTTCCAGCGCCTGTTTTTTATCGGCATCCGGACTGGTTGTGATAATCCAGACGGGCGATTCGGGCTGTTGGAGCATTCGCGCGCCGGACGGCATTTTCAATTGGGAGTCAAGCACGATGCGAACAGGCTGATGAACCTCGAAATCAACCCGCGCATTCAATAATGGATCATCCACCAGGACGGTATTGATACCGGTGACAATGGCGCTGCTTTCAGCGCGCAGGCGATGAACATCGGCACGCGATGCGGCCGAGGTGATCCACTGACTTTCGCCGGATGCCATGGCCGTTCGCCCATCCAGACTCATCGCCAGCTTGCTACGCAACCACGGCAGACCGTGTCGCATTCGTTTGATAAAACCGGGATTTAAGGCTTCAGCATCCTGTTGCAGCACACCGACATCAACCGCTATCCCCGCCTCGCACATTTTTTGCAGGCCACGCCCGGCGACTTGTGGATTAGGATCCTGCATGGCGACCACCGCCCGCGCAATACCGGCCTTTATCAAGGCATCACAACAGGGGCCGGTGCGCCCCTGATGACTGCACGGCTCAAGTGTTACATAACAGCTTGCACCACGCGCATCATCAACCTGATTGAGGGCGACGATTTCCGCATGCGGACCGCCAGCATACTGGTGCCAACCTTCCGCAATCACCCGGCCATCTTTCACCAACACACAGCCTACACGCGGGTTGGGATCTGTGGTGTATCTACCCCGTTTAGCTAAAGCGATGGCCTTGGCCATAAATTCATAATCGGTGGTGCGTGCGCTCATTTGGCTTTCAGTTTGGCAATCATGTCGGTAAATTCGCTAACATCCTCAAAACTGCGATAAACCGAGGCGAAACGAATAAAGGCGACCGGATCAAGTTGACTGAGTTCCATCATCACGACCTCGCCTAACTCACTGGCCTTAAATTCACGTTCGCCGGTATGGGTCAATGCTTTTTTAATGCGACTGATGGCCGCTTCCACCTCATCGACTTTTACCGGCCGTTTTTCCAGCGCGCGCTGAATACCGGCTCGAAGTTTGGCTTCATTGAAGGCTTCACGTTCCCCATTTCGCTTGACGATTTGTGGCAACGATAACTCCGCCACTTCGTAGGTGGTAAAACGTTCCTTGCAGGCAACGCATTCCCGCCGTCGTCTGACCTGATCGCCTTCACCAGCGAGGCGAGAATTGATAACCCGAGTATCTTGAACACCACAAAACGGACAACGCATGATTTCAATCTGTTATTTAAAGAACGGCAACGCTGAAGCGTTGAAAAGAAGGTTATTATAGGCTTCGGTTCGCGTTAAGCAAAGTGATTATCAACCGGGCTGCCCATCAACGCGAGGCGTGGACAAAATCGGACTGTACACCAGAAAAAACAAAGCAAAGGCCGCTAACCAGATATAACTGGAAATCAACAGCCAGGTATCATACCCTGCCGGGAAAATGGAAGGCAGTAAAACCCGGAACAGCGCGGCAAGATTAATCAGCACAAAAGCCACAGCAATCGCATTCGAGGCCTTCAATGCACGACCGCTATGGCCTAGGGCGACGCGCGCCATCATCCCTAAGGTAATCACACCGATACCGCCCACGGTAAAGGCATGTAAGGTGTCAGAATATGACACTACGCCATAGGCCGACAACGCCAGCATGGCAAATCCCAATAAAATCCAGGCGTAGCCCAAATAGAGCACCCATAACAGCGGTACATACCAGATTTTCGGATTATACCAGCCCCAAACCCGCGCCAAATTGGCAAGCAGCGCCAATACAGCTACACCTGCCAGCAACGCGCCTTTTACGTCAAGCAAAACCAACCCGAAACTGACGATGGCAAACGCGACACCGGCGATATCGAATATCGGATTACGAATGGCCATCACGCCTTTAAGTCCGCGCTCGGTAAAAAAAGGAAAGACACGGCCGGCCAACACCAGAATCATGCTTAAAATAACCATCACCACCAGCGTTATCCCTTGCCAGCCTGTATTGTCTGTCACGCCCAAAATTTCCAGATGCAACAGGCCATTGCCTATCGCCATTAACATCAGCATGACTACAAATATCAGATTCCGGTAATTTGCCGTCGCCAACAACGGACGACTGATAAGCCAGGCCAGCCATGGCAGAAAGGCAAAATCAATCGCCGCGATCAAGACATCGGGAATCAATTCAGAATAAAACGGCGTAATCCGGCCATAAAGCCAAAGCAGCCCCAAAGCTGCCAGTTGATCCGGCGTGGTTGTATCCCGGCCAGTCCAGTTTTTAACCGCCGTCAACAAAAAACCGGCAATAACGGCGGTTGCATACCCCAGTAACATTTCATGGGCATGCCAGTAAACACTCGGAAAATACAAATCGGTATGCAGCCGACCATCGTAGATATTATTCCATAAGCTTATCAGTAACAGCGCCGACAAGCCTGCCAGGAAGAAAAAGGTTCGGAAGCCAAGAGCAAACAACGGATAATTAAAGATAGGCTTTTTATTCATGCAGCTGTTCCAACCAGTCAATTTCATCAGGAGTGAAGCCTGCAATTATACGCATTTTCCGGTTAAAAGGCCCTTTTGGTTTGCCGGTATAATAATCATTCAATAATTGTCGATAGGTTTGTTCAAAATCTTTTTGCTGCTGCGTGCAAAAAAACTTGAACCAGAACGAACCGGTTTTAACATGACCAATTTCATCCTGCAGTATCTTAGACAGAATTTCAACACTGGTGTTATCGCCGATGTTTTGAAATTTTTCAATCATCGCCGGCGTCACATCGAGTCCACGCGCTTCCATGCATCGCGGCACAATCGCCAGCCGCGCCAGCAGGTCATCGGCGCTATCGATCGCATGATTCCATAAGCCGCGGTGCGCCGGTAAATCACCATAATCGACGCCAAACTGGCGAAGATGGTGACGCAACATCTGAAAATGTTCCGCTTCTTCTATTGCCACCTTCAACCAATCCCGATAAAAGGCTTCTGGCAATGCTCTGAACCGATAAATAATATCCCAGGCCAGATAAATGGCGACAAATTCAATATGGGCCAAGGCATGAAAAAACGCCGCTTTACCTTCCGGGCTATTAAGCCCTCGCTTAGGCATGTCCCGCGGAGGTAACAAGACGGGGCGGGTGGGAAAACAAACCTCGGTAACAGAGCGTATGGAACAATCGGATGTCAGATCCAAAGCGACTTGATCCAGCAGCTGTTGCGCCGCTCGCGTTCGATCAATGACCTGTTCCCGTGTTGACCGGTATAAAATAGATTCAGCCAGGCTAAAAAGCGTATCCATTCAGCTCATAATCCAGCATCATTGTATTGCTGTGCCAATTGCCGATAAATCCAGTCATATAAATCCCGCAAATCCGATTGCATATGGGTCAATGCTGACTCTGTCTGAATAAAATAAGGCGCTCGAATACCGCGATAATCCATATCAAACCCCACTTTTTCAAAAATAATGCCTGAGCGTTTCATCATACGCGGCAAAAAAGGTTCCATCATCGCAAAAACATTGGTTTTTCCGCTCAAATCCGTCATCGCCGTCGCCGCTAAAAAGGCGGCAATCGCAATCAAGGAAAAGGTTCGTCTTTCTTGCTGTGTCACATCTAAGCCGTCAACTTCACCAAAACGCGTCAGCTCTTCTCCACTCCTGCGGCGAAAAACTCGATCGACCGCCAGTCTGGAAATTTCACAAACCGTTTTACGATCCAGCTGCATCGGTTCAATCTGTTGCTGATCCAGACTCTCGGCACAATGTTTTTCCAGCGGTAACGGTATGAATTCGCCCTTGACATGGGCCGGCACCAAACGTACACAACCTGCGGGCAAACCGCTTTCCTTATGCATAATCAAACAATGCAGGGATACATCATCATACTCATCTTTTTCTTCCTGATCAGGAAACAGATCAACGGGTTCATAACCGAATTCATCACAATAGACCCGGTAACGCACATGATAAACTTTGCTTTTCAGCTCAGCTGTTGTCGCCAATTGCACCGTGAAGTACTGCTGAAAGCTGGTGGTGGGCTTTATTTTAGTATCGCTCATTTGGTATCCTCCGAGCCTAACTCAGATGTTTTTCAATATCATGCGCTTTCAATCCCCACGCCATCAGGTTTTCTATGCGTTGATTAGCCAGATCCAGACGAGAACTGATCACCTCAAACATCCCTTTGTAGAACAAATAGCCCTCGACAGGGTGGTCATCCAGAAAAACGCTGAGTTTATGCCCGTCAATTTCCAGCGCATCCACTTCGGTTGTCGCCGTCACCGTCGCCATTCGCACTTGCTCTCGATGCAAACACATTTCGCCAAATACAACACCGGGACCAAATTCACACAGCCCTGTCTTGATGCTTTTATTTTCCAACGCCACATTTCCAGTTATCTGGACTTTACCCGACTCGATAATAAACAGCGTTTTTCCAATCTCACCTTGTCGAATAATTTCACTATTCGGTAAAAAATGCTTTCGAGACCAGGCAATATTTTGTTTAAATTGCGGTGACTGCAAAATTTTTTTTAAAACATGTTCCAAAACAGATACCTTATTCCAAACTTAAAATAATCGTAACTACTCAGCGTGTTTGGAGCTGAAGGCATAGGCTGTTGATTTATCAGGCTTCTGCAACAGGACGTTGCAGCAGAGTTTACAGGGACGTATTTACGCGTCCTTATAAATCAATAGCCTATGCCCACAGAAGAATTTACGCTGAGTAGTTACAAATAATCTTAAAAAAGTATAGCTTAATGCCCTTAAAATTACCTGCCTTAATTACAGGAAGAATCAGTCATGACCAAAACAAACTCAACCTTTTGCTTTCAACAGCTGCATATTGATGTCGCCCGCAATGCAACCGATGATTTCAATCTATTTCATGACCCGAACAAATGGCATGAAATTCGTCAGAATCCTTTTCAAGGTCCCATTGTTTTAGGCTTTCAGCTTGAATCATTGATTGAAGGTCAACTTGCAGAACACCGAAAAAACAACGCGGATTTAAACTGCATCATCGAACGGAATTTATACTACAGCAACTACCAGTTTAATTTCGCCAATGCCGTCAAACCCGGCCAACAGGTCAATGTGGAAATAAGACCCGCTCAATTTAAAAACAATATCCTGAGTTATCGCGTTATTGTAAAAGCCGATGGCAAACTAGCACTCACCGGCTTCAAAAAAGAATCATCCCAGCCTTTGTTTTTGCCTGAACAGGATTTTTCAACATTTCCGGATTTAAAACATCATCCCGACCGCAGCTATATTGGTGACACCGGTTTTTTCCTGAAACGTAAATTCATGAATACCAGTAATGCCAAAAACTTTTTATGTGGATCATTTATCGGCCAATCGCAATATTTCGACGAATTGAATGACAAAGTCGATTTCCCGGAAATTTTCCCCAGCAGCCTGATTTCCTGTGCCTTGCTGGAACAGGCCATGAACAAACAACATGATTTTAAAAACAACCCGATGGTCTATACCCAGCATAAAATCAGTATCGATAAAAACCGGCTTTCCCAACTCAAAAGCAATATGGCATTACACATCCTGGTACGAAAGTGCAGCGACCAGAATGATAACTATGAATGCTATGGTTTGATTCAGAAAAATTCAATTTTATTCCGCGGCCTGATCGGCCTGGCTTCTCTGGAAAGTATTGTTAACCCAGCCTGATTGTGAAGCATGGTATGCGCATATGAATCAGAGTATAGCGCGCTGACGTCCGGCGAAAAATTCAATCAATCAATGGCTTGAGTACAGAACTATCCTCACCCGTTTGATAGCCATTGTTTTGCTGTGCCAGCTTTTTCGCGAATTCGAAATCAGCAGGAAACTCAGCATAAATATAATAGAGTGTTTCGCCTTTAGTCACCTCATCACCCAGTTTTTTAACCAGATCAACACCCGCTTTCTTATCCATTGGTGCACCGGCCAAACGCGCGATTTTAGCCATTTGAAAATTATCAATATGGGTGACAACGCCATCGTCTTCTGCCACAACCGGATAACTCAAATGCCCTGGCGTCAAATCGATTTCCCTGGCTCCTTGTGCCTTGATCAGCTGCTTCATTTTGGCACAGGCACGACCTGATTCCAGAATATCCCTGGCAATCGCATAACCCTGTCCGCCGCGAACATCAGGATCAAATTCGATGATACGGCCTGCCAGTTGTAACGATTTCTGGCGTAGATCTTCCGGCAGATCGGCGCTATTATTCAACACCTGCATCACATCCCGCGCTTCCAGTGTCGGCCCGATACCGCGCCCGACCGGTTGTCGGCCGTCGGTAATCATAATTTCTAAATGAATATTCAAACGATCGCCGACAAATTCGAACAATTTACGCAATGCCAGCGCCTGACGCATTTGCCTGACTTTGGCGGTGGGCCCGACAGGAATATCGATCAATAAATGAGTGGAACCTGCCGCGAGTTTTTTGGATAAGATTGAGGCGACCATTTGACCTTGTGAATCTATTCCCAGAGGCCGTTCAACTGAAATCAGCAAGTCATCAACCGGCGCCAACCGGGCCGTACCGCCCCAGGCCAGACAGCCGCGCTCCAAATGCACGATTTCCTGCAATTGTTCCGGCGTTAAATTAACATTTGCCAGCACCTCCATCGTATCGGCGGTTCCGGCTGGCGAGGTGATAGCACGGCTGGATGTTTTTGGAATCAACATGCCGTGTGCCGCAACAATCGGCACGACCAGCATAGACGTACGATTACCCGGAATCCCCCCGATACAATGCTTGTCGGCGACTAACGACTCATGCCAGTCCACCTGTTCACCCGACTCCAGCATAGCCTGCGTTAAGTACAGCAATTCATCCCGATCCAGATTATTTTGCCCTGTCGCCACCAAAAATGCCGCCATTTCCATTTTTGAATAGCGCATTTCGACAATATCACATGCAATATCAGAAAAATCCTGCTTGTTTAAGCGTTCACCATTGATTTTACGCCGCACCGCATCCATCGAACGCGGTGGTTCGGCATGATTGACAGAAACGTCCGCACCTTCGTCGGCGCCCATGTTTTCGAAAGCCTGTTCTGATAAGCCCAATTCACCGGGCTGTACGATGGCGTCATCATCGACCACGTTTAGAACCGCCATTACGCGCTTACCATTGGTTCTGATCTCGATTTTTGATAACGCCTGAAAGCCTTCGGCCCGATAAACGGGACATTGCCGATTCAAATAAGCGACATTTTCGTGATAGGTATCGATATCGACCCGACGCAATTTTAATGTTTCTGCAACCATCGTCATTCTCCTGCCATGCGCCAATGTTGGCCAATTAATATTTCCAGCGGCTTGTACTGACTTTTATAACTCATTTTCGGACACTGTTTGATCCAGTATCCCAGATATACATAATCCATAGCGTGCTTTTTGGCATATTCTATTTGCCACAATACGCCATAAGTGCCAGGACTGAAATGGGCTAAGTCGGGTTCAAAAAAAGTATACACAGCGGACAGTGCATGGCCTAAAAAGTCAACGACGGCAACGGCCATCAGCTGGTCTTTCAGCTGGTCTTGTTGCCAAAATTCGACAAACCGCGTATCACACCAGGAACTGCTTAAAAAACGTTGATATTCCGCTTCATCCACCTCGGCCATAGAGCCTCCCGGATGTTTGAAGTTTTGATATTTGAGATATAACTCGAAATGCCGCGGATCGAACTGAGCATTTTTTATGATTGTGTGCGTTTCATGATTCTTACGCCAACAGCGGCGCTGCCGCCGGTCGGATTTAAACCTGGACACAGGAATCCGCGCCGGAATACATGCTGTACAGGCAGGACATTTCGTTGCATAGACATCATCGCCACTACGCCGAAAACCTTTTTCTATCAGCTGTGAATAGACTGACGTATTGACGGGATAACTCGGATGCACAAATACAGATTGAGCCGCTCGATCATCAAAATAACTGCATTCATGCGGTTCGGTCAAAAATAAAGGCACCGATATCATGCGTTTTTCCAGGCTTGTTCAGAGACCTTATCTGAGCAATAACGCTGCAACAGGGCATTAAATTGCGCACGTGCTATCTCTTTCGCGCCCAGACTTACCAAATGCTCACTGCGAACCTGGCAATCAACCAATTGATAGCCCCATTGCCGCAAATATGTCATCAAGGTCACAAAGGCGATCTTGGAAGCATCGGTTTGACGATGAAACATGGATTCACCAAAAAAAACCTGCCCAATGGCCACGCCATACAAGCCACCCGCCAGCGCATCACCGTTCCAGACCTCTACCGAATGCGCGATATGATGCTGATGTAAACGCTTATAAGCTTCTAATATCTCTTCGGTAATCCATGTCTCATCGGTATCTTTCCTCGGCGCAGCACAAGCGGCCATGACCTCGGCAAAACACTGGTCAAACGTCACCCGATAAATGCCTTTACGCCGTGTCTTCTTCAGGCTGCGGGAGATTTTTTCTTGTCCCGGCACAATCACCAGTCGTGGATCGGGTGACCACCATAAAATGGGCTCGTTATCATTATACCAAGGGAAAATGCCATGCCGATAGGCATTCAACAAGCGTTGCACCGACAAACAGCCGCCCACCGCCAACAACCCATTCGGTTCAGTTAATGCAGTCTCAGGGTCGGGAAACGGCTGTTGCGGATCAAATGGATTGAGCATCTGTAAGGGCATGTTCCGCTTATTGTTCTTCCAGCGCATCCAGATATTTTTCCGCATCCAGCGCCGCCATACAGCCAACGCCAGCCGAGGTTATCGCTTGCTTATACACCTGATCCATCACGTCACCGGCCGCAAATACACCCTCTACACTGGTCGCTGTCGCATTGCCCTTCAAGCCGCTGTTCACCACAATATAACCATTATCCATCGCCAGCTGGCCTTCGAACATGGCGGTATTGGGTTGATGCCCAATAGCAATGAAGACGCCATGGACATCCACCTCCTGAGTTGAATCATCCTGAACATTTTTGACCCGAATACCGGTCACACCCATATCATCGCCAAGCACTTCATCCAGCACATGATTCCACAAGATTTCGACATTGCCGGTTTTGGACTTTTCAATCAATTTATCGGACAGAATTTTTTCTGAGCGAAATTTGTCACGTCGATGCACCACAGTCACCTTTGAGGCGATATTGGATAAATACAAGGCCTCTTCCACGGCCGTATTGCCACCACCGATGACCGCAACGGGTTTATTTTTATAGAAAAAGCCATCACAGGTTGCACATGCCGAAACGCCTTTACCTTTAAAGGCTTGTTCCGAAGGCAGTCCCAAATACTTAGCCGATGCACCGGTCGCGATAATCAACGCATCACAGCTATAACGGCTCGCATCGCCCTGCAATATGAACGGACGTTGTTTTAAGTCAACGGTATGAATATGGTCGAAAATAATTTCTGTTTCAAATCGTTCGGCATGACGCTGCATTCTGGCCATCAGCTCGGGCCCCTGCACACCCTCAGCATCTCCCGGCCAATTATCGACATCGGTGGTCGTCGTCAGCTGTCCACCTTGTTCCATGCCGGTAATCAGAACCGGATTCAGATTAGCCCGCGCGGCGTAGATCGCGGCAGTATACCCGGCCGGACCGGAACCTAAAATCAATAACTTGCAGTGTTTTATTTCAGCCATTTCCTTCACTCCATTTAAACAGTCAGCATGCCATTATACGGCCTATAAGTTGTGCATTAAACCCTGCCAAACAACTACGACAGTCTTTTACAACCGCACTCAGGCATTTTCATCGCCACTGGCTAAGAATCTGTTAAGGTGAAATATCCGATAAATAATCTATAATGATGTTTTATTAAACATTTTTTGTAGCAAATCATGGTTGCAGTCATCGAAAAAGAAACCACCATACGCGGTTTGCGTGAAGTCGCTTTTTTATTTTTTGCCAGTCTGGCGCTGTTTTTTTTAATTTCCCTGCTCACATTCAGTCTTGAAGATGCCGGCTGGACACATAGCGGCACATCCCCTGTCATCAAAAACGCCGGGGGTATCATCGGCGCCTGGCTATCAGACTTCAGCCTCAGTTTTTTTGGCCTGATGGCTTTTTTATTCCCAGTGATGTTATTCTGGCATGGTTACCTGACCTACACCCAGGCTAAACGGGAAAAAAATCGCTGGACACTGGCCATTCGCTGGAGCGGTTTTATGGCCACTATTTTATCGGGTGCAGCATTACTTTATTTGCACCTGTTACGCGTTCCGTTGGAATTACCGACCACGACCGGCGGCATTATCGGCCAGGAAATCGGCGATCACCTGATAATATTACTCGGCGACTCTGGCGCGACCTTACTGTTATTGGCCATATTTTTGGCTGGCATTACCTTATTCACCGGCTTATCCTGGTTTAGCGTGATGGACAACATTGGTAAATTAACCTTGATTATCTGTCGTTTTCTGGCCAAAAAAGGACAGGACTTTTGGCAAAACCGGCAGCACAAACCAGGTATCGCCTCGAGAAAAGCACAAAAACCTGTCTCTAATGCAAAAGAAAAACCGGCAAAAAAATCAAAACTCAAGATTGCGCCGAGCCTGAATGCAGTTGAAGTCAGTAAACGCAGCATCAAAGAAAAACAGATCGATTTATTCGATGAAAAAGACCTGGCAGGTACGCTTCCGCCCTTATCTTTGTTGGAAAAACGAGAAACCAAGATCAAACGTTATTCCCAGGCCGAACTTGAAGAATTGTCGCGCATGGTCGAAGATGTTTTACAAGATTACAACATTGTCGCTGAAGTCGTCGCCGTATTGCCGGGGCCTGTTATCACCCGTTTTGAACTGCAGCTGGCACCCGGCGTTAAAGTCAGCCGCATAACCTCGCTAGCCAAGGATTTGGCGCGCGGCTTGTCAGTAACCAGTGTGCGCGTGGTGGAAGTGATTGAAGGCAAATCAGTCATTGGCCTGGAAATCCCTAATCAGGAACGTGAGATTGTACCGCTCCAGGATTTATTAGGTTCCAAAGCCTTTGAAAAATCCCGCTCCATGCTGACCTTGGCGCTGGGTAAAGATATTGCCGGCAAGCCGGTCATGGCAGACCTTGGCAAAATGCCACACGCTCTGGTTGCCGGAACAACCGGCTCTGGTAAATCAGTCGCCATCAACACCATGATCTTGAGTCTGCTCTACAAATCCACACCCGAACAGGTTCGGCTGATTATGATTGACCCTAAAATGCTGGAACTTTCGGTTTACGAAGGCATCCCACATTTGCTGACGCCCGTTGTAACTGACATGAAAGATGCACAAAATGCCTTGCGCTGGTCAGTCGCGGAAATGGAACGCCGATACAAACTGATGTCAAAACTCGGCGTGCGTAATATCTCAGGTTACAACCAACTCATCAAAGAAGCCATTGAAAAAGGCCAGCCCATTGCAGACCCCTTGTTCCAAAATACCGACCCATTACTCGAAGAAGACTCTGAGATTCCGACGCTGGAACCATTACCCAGCATTATCATTGTCATTGATGAATTAGCCGATATGATGATGATCGTCGGCAAGAAAGTGGAAGAACTGATTGCCCGGCTGGCACAAAAAGCCCGTGCTGCGGGGATCCACCTGATTCTGGCGACACAGCGGCCGTCCGTTGATGTCTTGACCGGCCTGATCAAAGCCAATATCCCAACCCGCATATCGTTCCAGGTTTCATCCCGCATCGACTCCCGCACGGTACTCGATCAATCCGGCGCGGAAGCCTTGCTTGGCAATGGCGACATGCTGTTTTTGCCATCCGGCACCAGTATTCCCATCCGTGCCCACGGCGCCTTTGTCGATGATCACGAAGTTCACCACGTGGTCGAATTTTTGAAAAAAACCGGCCCGGTCAATTATCTTGAAGAAATCACCCAGGAACGCAGCGATGATGGCAATGCCCATACAGGCGGTGGAGACAGTGAACTGGACAGCCTGTATGATGAAGCCGTCGCTTTTGTAACAGAGTCGCGTAAGGCCTCTATTTCCAGTGTACAACGCCGCTTTAAGGTGGGCTATAACCGTGCCGCACGGATGATTGAGGAAATGGAAGCACAAGGCGTCGTCAGCCCGGCACAAGCTGGCGGCAGCCGGGAAGTCATCGCCCCGCCACCACCCAAGGATTAAATATGAACCCTTTTATTAGTGGACTCATTCTACTACTCGTACTGGCCGCCTCAGGTAGCCTGATACTGTGTCGTCGTAAATCAGTCGAACCCGGGGTAAAACTGATGCTGTTCGTGCTCTATTTTTGGGGTATCGCCTTTATCGAAACCGGCCTGTTTGCCGTGGGATACTGGCTGTTTTATCATTAAGAAAAAGAGGGCAGAGCTTTTATTCTCGTTCCCAAACTCTGTTTGGGAACGCCTGATTTAGAAGCTCTGCTTCTCAAATGTGAATTAAGAACTGTAGTTATAGATATTTTATATCAAAGGGTTAGGAATCAGGGTTTGCTCTTAATTTGTAGTTTAGTGGTTAAATAATCCGATCGCATTAATGCGCGCAGCCTTCACCATGAATATGACCATGCTCAAGTTCTTCATCGGTTGCATCTCTGACTTCGGTAACTTCTACCTCAAACGTCAAAGCTTCACCGGCGAGGGGATGATTACCATCGATAGTCACTTCATCGCCATTGACTTCGATGACGGTAATAATGCCCGGACCATTGCTGACCTGTGCCTGAAATTGCATGCCGGGTTCGACTGCCATCCCGTCAAACATGCTTTTAGGTACAACCTGAACCATCTCTGGATGTTTTTCGCCATAAGCGTTTTCAGCATCAATCGTAACCTTGAATTTTTCGCCCGCTTCTTTGCCTTCCAATGCCTGCTCCAGACCTGGAATAATATTGCCCGCGCCATGCAGATAGGTTAAAGGCTCGGCTCCTGCAGAGCTATCCAGCGTTTCGCCGGCTTCGTTGGTTAAGGTATAATGAAATGAAGCCGCTTTTTTATCGGTAATTTGCATAATATTTTCGTGTTATCGGCCCAAGGCCCGTTAAAAAATGCTCATCATATAATGTTTTAAACAAAAAGAACATGGCTCGCTGGAAATCACCCCGCCCAAAATCCTCACCCTACATCACCGAACAAGGGTATCAACGCCTGGAAACAGAGCTCAGCCAATTATGGGAAAAACGTAAATATGTAACTGCGGCATTAGCGGCGGCCGCAGCCGAAGGCGACCGCTCGGAAAATGCCGAATACATTTATCGCAAAAAGGAACTTCGCGGTATCGACCGGCGCATTCATTATCTGCAAAGACGGCTACCTTCTCTGACCGTCGTCAGGGAAGCGCCCGCAAATCAGGATCAGATATTTTTTGGTGCCTGGGTCACGCTGGAAAAAGAGAGTGGCGAAGAAGTGTGTTACCGCATCGTCGGTGCCGATGAGATCGATGCAGAATGCGGCTATATCAGCCTTGACTCCCCGCTGGCGCAGGCGCTGCTGAAGAAAAGCTTTGATGATGAAGTCCGCATTAAAAGCGGCGATCATGCCGCTGTGCTTTACACTATTGTCGATATTGATTACAGCGCTCCGTCAACCACTTAATGCATAGAGGCCACAATCGACAAAGGTTTTATAGATTTGCCTTTTCAGACCGTCGCAGTTTAGCCAAAAATAGTGGAAAACCTGTAGACTCAAAAATACCGTGCCGATACTTGTGACAAAATTCCTAATAAAATCTCAGCCATTTTTGTAAAAATACCGGACGTTGTCAGGATGGTATTTCTTCAGCAACAGCACATCAATAGGCTGTGACAAACCCGATGACAATGCTTCCTGAACAAGACATGGAAAGGATTTCCCGGATGCCCTGAATAGGTTATGATCACCATATTAATATTATGTGAGTTGACACACTATGAAGCACGAAAGCTTATGGAAACAACATTTCCCCGGTTTTGTCGCATGTCAGGATAAAAGTGTAAAAAGTTTAATGGAATCGGCTTCTTTAGTCACTATACCAGATGGCAAAAAACTGTTTTATCCCGGTAAAATATGCACAAACTACCTGCTATTACTCGAAGGTAAGGTTAAAGCACAACTGTTATCGGAAAACGGACGGGAAATCGTGCTTTATTATGTATCGCCCGGAGATTCCTGTATTTTGACCACATCGTGTCTTTTGGGGGAAAACGACTACCCTGCCGAAGGTATCAGCGAAGGCGAGGTCACTGCCTTTTTGATAACAGCCGCCACATTCCAGCGCTGCCTGGATCATTCCGCATTTTTTCGCGAATTTGTATTCAATAATTTCTCCAGCCGCCTGTCTCATGTGCTCAACCGCATGGAAAACGTCCTGTTCGCCGGCATCGAACAACGCCTCGCCAAGACTTTACTTACCGATAACGAACCCGTCATTTCCAAAACACATCAAGAACTGGCAACTGAATTAGGCTCAGCCCGGGAGGTCATCTCGCGCCATCTCAAACGTTTTGAAAGTCAAGGCTGGGTAAAACTGAACCGCGGCACAATTGAAATTATACAAAGCAAGCCATTGCATAATTTGAGTGGCCAACCTGAGTAGCAGCAGACCAGCAGATGTCCGCTACTCAAAACAATCAGTTACTCACCTTGCTTTTTTTCATTACCGATAAAATGCAATATTATAAAACCGATGATAAAGCCCATTAATGCTGCCATAACCAATGGTAATGCGAATGGAATATCATGATGATCTCTCATGTTCATTTGGAATACGGTTGAAAAAACACTCAGTATAAAATCTAACATTTGCCTCTCTCCTCAAGAAAATCAGATAAATGGCAATAAACAGAATATGTTTAAAAGTCCACGATGCCATACTACCTATTCTTGAAAACATCCTCAGTGACTTAGTCACCTTATTCCAAAAACGCCACAAAAACCTCTTTATCTAAAGGTCTGCTTTTATAATAACCCTGGTAGCTATCACAGACTTTCTGCTGCAAAAAGTCTAACTGTTCAGCTGTTTCCACGCCCGTTATCTTTCGCCAGATACAGCGCCATATCGGCATGATCCATCAATATCGCGGCGCTGGTTCCATGTTCAGGATAGACACAAATACCGATACTCGCCCCGATACGCACATCATCACTTTGTTCCAGTACAAAAGGAGCCGACAAGACGTTAACAATTTTCTCGGCGAGCCGTCCTATAGGGTAAGGCAAGTAAATAATCAATCCAGCCCCAGCTTTTTCAATCGATACCGAAATGAGCGGAACGTTAAGCCTAATTGCTTTGCTGCCGCTGTTTTATTCCATCGGTTCTGCTCTAAAGCTTGTGTCAACATTTGCTTTTCAATACCTTCCAGATAGTCTTCCAGTGATTGGACTGAGGCGTCGAACGATTCATCGGAAACCCTTTCTGCGCCGATGGGCAAATTCAGATCATCGACGTCAATGGTATCGCCATCATACAGCGCCAGTGCGCGTTCCAATATATTCTCCAATTCCCGCACATTGCCCGGAAAGGGATAGTTCTGTAACATCTTAATCGCGCTATCGGTCAATTTTGGGGCGCTTATTTGATTATTTTTCGCCAGCTTGGTCAGTAAAAATTCAGCTAATTGCGGAATATCTGACGCGCGCTCACGCAAAGGCGGCAAATGCAGTTCAATCACATTCAAACGATAATATAAATCCTGTCTAAAATCGCCGTTCTGCACCATTTTGCGTAAATCTTTATGGGTTGCACTTAAAATACGAACATTCACCGTCTCCTCGTTTTGCCCACCGACCGGCCGAACTTTCTTTTCCTGAATCGCACGTAACAATTTGACCTGTAATGACAACGGCAAATCGGCGATTTCATCGAGAAAAAGCGTGCCACCATCAGCCGCCTGAAATAACCCCTTCTTATCCGCTACGGCACCGGTAAAACTGCCTTTTTTATGGCCAAAAAACTCACTTTCCATCAATTCATGTGGAATAGAGCCACAGTTGACTGCAACAAAAGCACATTCACTTTTCGGGCTTTGCTGATGAATCAAACGGGCAACCAGCTCTTTACCTGATCCAGATTCCCCACTGATATAAACCGGTGCCTGGCTACGTGCCAGTTTTTGGATTTTTGATCGAATGTCGCACATAACCTGCGAGTCACCGAGTAAAGTATCGCGCATACGGCGATCTTTACCTTTCTGTTCCGGCTCTGAGAGCTGCAGGGCATTCTTTACCAGTTGCCGCAACGCGGGTAAATCAACAGGCTTGGATAAAAAATCAAATGCGCCCAGCTTCATCGCTCTAACCGCAATATCCATGCTGCCGAACGCTGTAATCACAATAACCGGCACCTGACTGTCATTCGCCTGTAACGATTCCACTAATGCCAGGCCATCACCATCGGGCAGCTTCATATCGGTTAAACACAAATCAAAAGCATAGCGCCCCAATAACTGCTTGGCTTCCGCAATCGTCGCGGCACAATGTGCTTCAACCCCCATTCGGGATAGCGTTATATTCAACAATTCCCGAATATCGGGTTCATCATCAACGATTAAAGTCAGTGGTTTATTCATACATCAAGTGTCTGTTGCCGTGCGTTTATGACAGTCAAAGTAAAATCATTGTTATGATTCTGATAAGTATAGTTTAATCGAGCCTGATTCAGTGCGGCTAATTCACGAGAAATATATAGCCCTAAACCTGTTCCACTTGTCGAGGTTGTAAAAAACGGTTCAAACAAATGTTGCTGCACCTGTTCATCAATTTCAGGCCCTGGGTTCATCACATGAATCTGCACTTTATCTTGCGCCAGTGTAACGTCGATCAAGACCGGCTGCGTATCATCCCCATATTTCAAAGCATTACGACAAAGATTGGACAATATCTGGCGCAAATGCCCTTCATCCATCTCAATTTTTATATTGCCCGCCGCGATATTAATCTTTATGGCGCGAGCCGTTTCCAGCTCTTCCCGTAAATTGTTAACAAAATCAGACAGCCACTGCTCAAGATGTATCGTCGTTTTCCGAGATATTGTTCGCCGTGACAAATGCAAAATAGACTCAATAATGTCATTCACCCGTTGACTATGGGTATGAATAATTTCAGTCAATCGCTGATCCTCGGGTGACAGGCCCGGGGCTTCTGACAATAATTGAGCCGCATGGCTGATAGCGCCTAACGGGTTTCTGATTTCATGTGCCATACTGGCCGTTAAACGGCCTAGAGAGGCGAGCTTACTTTGCTGCAAGCGCTGATTGTATAAGGCAATATCCTCCAGAATGAGCATATAGAATGTATTTTCAGCTATTTTAAGACGCGAGAAACGAACCTGTACTTCATTGCCACAACTTAGCATCACAATTTTAAAATCGTCTTCAGGTTGTCGCTGCCACTGCTGTAATGCCTGTGCCAGATTTTTTTCCTGAGCACTCAATTTTCCAGCCAAATGATGATGTTGCAATAAGTGTGCGAGCGCCTGATTATACAATTCAACTCTGGCGTTAATATCCAGAATCAAAATGCCGCTTTGCATAGATTGAATGATATGCTGGTTTAACTCTTCCAGCTGTACAATGGTTTTTTGCCGTTCATGTGCCAATAATTCAGAGCGCTCAGTACGTTGCGCCATGACCACCGAAAGCAAGGCAATGGTAAAATACGATGCGCCCAACATGCCGGAATAGGTTAAACTGGATGTTGACGCGTTATTGTGCAAAATGTCGTAAACCTGTTCGAATAAAACCGCAAGACTGGCCAATGCGGCGAATAAAAAAGCACAACGCCCGCCCACCAGCATGCCACCGGCAGCAATCGAAATAACCAGCAAAATACCAATTCCGCTGGTGACTCCACCGCAGGCATGCATCAACAACGTGAGACAAATAATATCTATAAAAATAGTGATTTGTGCTTGCGTCGTATAGGATATTTTGCGCCATAAAATCAACACGCCTGACAGCAAAATCAAAATAAAATATAATCCGCCAACATTAAAATACAAAGGCCGGTCCAACATCTTCAGACTATCAGCCAGTGACGGGCTAAAATACAGCCCTATAATCACGATGGCCGTCAGAAAGCGATAGATGAAAAATATTTTCAACAGCGCCCAGGCCTGTTCAACAGGAATACCGTATTTTTTTGAAAATGGGCACGGATACACGGTTGACGACATGTCAGAATTCATATCTTAAGTCTTGTTTTATTGAAGTTGAGCGAGTATAAACTTTGTGAAATCTCTGCGTTAAGCATAACATCATCTCCCCCGCTTAAGCGTTAAAAGAGAGCAACGCTAACACCCGAATCGGAGTTCCAATGAATATACACGAATATCAGGCAAAACAGTTGTTCCGAGACTATGGCATTCCCACTCCCGAGGGTGCCGTTGCCCAATCGCCTGAACAGGCGCAGGAGATTACCCGTCACGCTGACGACCATGACTGGGTCATCAAGGCTCAGGTTCATGCCGGGGCACGCGGTAAAGCCGGCGGCGTTAAATTTGCAAGCACGCCAGAGCAGGTTGTTGAATACACAAAACAGCTGCTCGGCACACGCCTGATAACCCATCAAACCGATGCCCGGGGATTACCCGTTAATCATGTCCTGATTGAAGCCGGCACGGCGATCAAAAATGAGTATTACTTAAGTCTGTTGCTTGACCGTAAAGCGGAAAAGCTGTTATTTGTCGCCTCTGCAGCCGGCGGCATGGATATTGAAGCGGTGGCCGCACAAACACCGGACAAGATTATTGAAACCCATGTTCACCCTGCAGCCGGCCTTCAAGCCTACCAATGCCGTAAAGTTGCCAAGGCCTTAGACCTTTTAAACAAAGACTCAAGCAAACAACTCGCCCAGATCATGAACGGCATGGTTAATCTGTTTATTGACAAAGACGCCAGCCAAATTGAAATTAACCCGCTGGTTGAAACAGAAAACGGGCAACTGTTAGCGCTGGACGCCAAAATCAATTTCGATGATAACGCCCTCCCCGCCCATGCCGATATTCAAGCCCTGCGCGATCCGGAACAGGAAGATGCCACAGAAATCAAAGCCAGGCAATTTGATTTAAGCTATGTCACGCTCGATGGCAATATTGGCTGCATGGTCAATGGTGCAGGCCTTGCGATGGCAACTATGGACCTGATAAAACTCAAAGGCGGACAACCGGCTAATTTCCTTGATGTCGGCGGCGGCACCGATGCCAAAAAAGTCGCCGAAGCCTTTAAACTGATTCTGTCGGACAACAAGGTCAAAGCGGTACTGGTGAATATTTTCGGTGGCATCGTGCAATGCAATCTCATTGCCGAAGGCATTATCGCCGCAACCAAAGAACTGCACTTAAACCTGCCTGTTGTCGTTCGTCTGGAAGGTACCAACGCCCAGCAAGGACTGGACCTGCTCAATACATCCGGCCTGGGCCTGACGGTTTGTGAAGACTTGAATCAGGCCGCCGAACAGGTTGTCGCATTAGCCGGAGAACACGCATGAGTATTCTGATTAACCAGCAAACCAAAGTTATTTGCCAAGGATTCACCGGTAAACAAGGGACATTTCATTCCAAACAAATGCTGGACTATGGTACACGCCTGGTTGGCGGCGTGACCCCAGGCCGCGGTGGCCAGCAACATTTAGGACAACCGGTTTTTGATACGGTCGATGACGCCGTTAAAACCACCGGAGCCAGTGCCAGTGTTATTTATGTCCCGCCTTTTTTTGCGGCCGATGCCATCCTCGAAGCCGTCGATGCCGGCATAAAATTAATTATCTGTATTACCGAAGGTATTCCCGTATTGCACATGCTTAAAGTCAAAGCGGCCATGCAAGGTAGCGATGCATTATTAGTCGGCCCTAACTGTCCCGGCGTCATCACGCCCGGGAAATGCAAAATCGGTATCATGCCGGCCCATATTCATCAAGCGGGCAAAATTGGTATTGTTTCCCGGTCAGGCACCTTGACCTATGAAGCCGTATTTCAGACCACACAACAGGGTTTAGGCCAATCGACCTGCGTCGGTATCGGCGGCGACCCACTGCATGGCATGAACTTTATTGATGTCTTGAGTCGCTTTCAGGACGACCCGCAAACCGAAGGCATTATCATGGTTGGTGAAATTGGTGGCAGCGAAGAAGAAGAAGCGGCTGACTATATCCGCGCCAACGTGACCAAACCGGTCGTCGCCTATATTACGGGCCGTACCGCACCGCCGGGAAAACGCATGGGCCATGCCGGTGCCATCGTCACGGGCAACAAAGGCACCGCTGTCAGCAAAGTCAATGCCCTGAAATCTGCCGGTGTTGAAGTGGTTGACTCCCCGGGCGACCTCGGCAGTGCCATCGTTGATTATGTATAATACAGCTTGATGATGAGGACTCTACTATCGTCTCCATCGACAACCTTTAATTGACATCAATCAATGACGCTACGCATTGCACTCGCCCAAATAAATACTACCGTCGGCGATTTTGACGGTAATGTCGCCAGGCTCATCGACGCCGCCCATCAGGCTCGGGATCATCAACACGCCGACCTGGTGGTTTTTCCGGAATTGACGATAACAGGTTATCCACCGGAAGATCTGCTGTTCAGACCCGATTTTATCGATCGCGCCTGGGATAACGTACAACGACTTTGTCAATCCGTGTCCGATATGAGTCTGGTTATCGGCTTTCCGCAGCGGCAAGACAACAAACTCTATAACAGCGCGGCCTTTATCCGCAATGGAAAAATCGAAGCGCTTTATCACAAACAAAAGCTCCCTAATTACGGTGTATTTGATGAACAACGCTATTTTGCAGCGGGCAATAAGCCTTGCCTGTTCCACTATAAAAACACCACATTGGCGCTGACCATCTGTGAAGATATCTGGCACAACGATGTCGTCCGCGCCAACAAGGCTGCCGGTGCCGACATTATCCTGACCCTCAACGCATCGCCTTTTCATGCGGGCAAAATTCACCAGCGCGAACAGGTGGTCTGCGATCAGGCGAAAGCCAATCACGTCGCCATCGTTTACGTTAATCAGATCGGCGGCCAGGATGAACTGGTCTTTGATGGCGCATCGTTCGTCACCGACGCCAACGGCCAGGTCATCTTCCGGGCACACGAGTTTGAAGAACACATCAGCACCATTGAGTTTGCCAACCGAACCCCGCAACCTGCAGACTGCGCACCGCTCTATCAACCGGTCGCCAGTGAATACAAAGCCTTGGTGCTCGGTGTCAAAGATTATGTGCGCAAGAATGGTTTTAAGGGCGCGTTGCTGGGCTTGTCGGGCGGCATTGATTCTGCACTGGTACTGGCCATTGCCGTTGATGCGCTGGGCGCGGACAATGTGGAGGCGGTATTGATGCCATCGCGCTATACCCAGGATATGAGTAATGAAGACGCCATCCAGGAAGCCCGCGCCTTAGGCGTCAATTATCACATTATTCCAATAGAGCCTGCCGTCACCGCTTTCAATGAAATGCTAAGGCCAATCTTTGCAGACCAGGCAAAAGATACCACCGAAGAAAATATCCAGGCGCGTTGTCGCGGTATTATTCTCATGGCCTTATCTAACAAACACGGAAAATTACTGCTGACAACAGGCAACAAAAGCGAAATGAGTGTAGGCTACGCCACCTTATATGGCGATATGGCCGGCGGCTTTGCGCCGATTAAGGATGTGCCCAAATTACTGGTTTACAAGCTCGCAGAATATCGCAACCAGCTTTCTGCCGTCATTCCACAACGGGTTATTGACCGGCCACCGTCTGCCGAACTGGCGCCTGACCAGATCGATGCCGACTCACTCCCGCCCTATGATGTTCTCGATCCCATTCTGGAAATGTATGTGGAGCAGGATAAATCCGCCGCTGACATCATTGCCGCAGGATTTAACCCGGCCGATGTTGAACGCACCATTTCGCTTGTCGATCGCAATGAATACAAACGCCGTCAGGCACCGCCGGGCGTACGCATCACACCACGCGCCTTCGGCCGAGATCGACGCTATCCCCTGGCATCTGCCTATCGCGGCACACAAATCCTGAAATAATCCTGATGTTTAACCTAACACCCGAAATTATTGGCTATATCGCCGCCACATTGACGACCACATCGTTTTTGCCACAGGCCATCATGACGATAAAAACACGCAACACCGATTCACTCTCTCTCGGCATGTATTCTGCTTTCACCTTAGGCGTTCTGCTGTGGCTAATTTATGGGCTGAAAATTGGTGATAACGCCATTATTTTCGCAAACGCCATCACCCTGCTGTTAGCAGGCTTAATCTTATTCATCAAATTGCTTAACGGCTTCAAAAAGTAAACCGAGCTTCCTTGTATGTATGATTAACTTTCACTCAAGACAGCTCCGAAGCCTGAGCATAATAACGAGCAATCCGTAGGATGGATAAGCGCAGCGCAGCGCATCCACCCTACAAGACTGGGCTCGATTATGAGTCAATCCAGAAGCTTGACCTTCAGACCATCAACGGCAACCGGTAAAAACGTCGTCAGAATCTTATCGCCATTGTGCAAATCTGGACTATGTACCAGAATACCGCCCTTAAAATAGCCTTTCCGCTCAACGTGAAGGACTTGCAGCCGACTTGAGGCGCTATCAATCCGGTAAATGCGTTGATTGTCATACAATGCGGTCTCAGGGATTAAGGCGACATTCTGTTGTAACGGCCGATTTAGCTGTAACACGACAGCCTCGCCTAAATGCAGTTTATCGCCCGCCGTCTGTACTGAAAACAAGCCATCAATACCCCGCGCATCGGCCTGCCCGGCCAGGCGGGTTAACTGCAAGGAAAATTTGCCAGAGGCGGCATTCCCCTGTGCCTTCAAAATTTGCCCGGCATTTAAGGCATCCTGAATTTCAGCCTGATAAGAGGCCGGTATTTTTGCGCGAACCTCCAGACCATTAAACGGATAGAAACTCAGCAACACCTGACTATCTTTAACCGGATCGCCTTGCGTCACATCAACCGAGGCGACAATGCCTGCAAAAGACGCCACAATACGACTACGCTGCCAATCCAATTCAGCTAACTCGACATCGGCAACAGCCGATTCCAAACGCGCCTGTAATTGTAATAAACGCGCCTGATGATCGGCAACGGCACGCTTCCGGTTAATCAACACCAGATCCTGGCGGCTGACGGCTTCCTGAGCCTGATCCAATGTTGCTTTTGAACCCAGTTTTTTCTTCTGCAAACGCTGCGCCCGTTTAAGCGCTGTTTGCAACAAAGACAACACCTTTTGCTCATGCTGAATCGACTGCTTATCGGCCCGATATTGAATTTTTTCGCTCTGAATTTGCGCTTTAAGCTCCTCGACTTTCGCTTTAGTGCGCGTCAAATACGGCTTGAAATCATTCGGATCAAGCCTCAATAGCAATTGCCCGGGGTGAATATGTTCACCTTCTCGTACCAACACCGCTGTGACCCGACTTTTTTTCGGCGCAGCAGCCTTAACCAACTCGGCTGTTTCAACCTTGCCATATAGCTTGACGACAGGCGACAAATTTTTAAGGTTTACCGTGACCGCTTCCACGCGCCATACACGCTCTGTTTTCACCTTCGCCACGGTCTCAGGTTGCGTCACGATTAACATCGCAAACACGCCGACACCCAAAGCCACAATCAGTACAGCAAGTACGGGTTTAAAAAAAGGCTGTTCAGACCAGTGTTTGAGCCGTTGCTTCATACTAAGCGGCGACCTCGGCTTTTTCCTTATCGAAATAACGCGCCAGCAAGCCATGTTGTATATTCATTTTTGGCATCGGTATATTGACTTCATAACCGCCACCCAAGGCTTCTTGCATCGCATGTCCATAACGGTCTTCCATATGTTCGACCACCATATCATGGTTACCTTGCGGCAAAATAACTTCAATTCGGTCGCCAACGGCAAATTTGTTTTTAACCAAAATTTCGGCCATCCCTTTTTCATCATCGTAACCGACGATTTCACCGCAAAATTGTTGCTGATGGCTTTTGGAATAGCCGGTGACATAGTTCTGTTGTTCATGGGTCTGATGTCGCTGATAGAATCCGTCTGTATAACCCCGGTTGGCGAGATTTTCCAACACACCTAATAAACGGGGTTGAAATTCACGCCCTGCCAAAGCATCATCAATCGCTTGTCGGTAGGCCTGCGCAGTGCGCGCCACATAAAAATGCGATTTGGTGCGGCCTTCAATTTTCAGACTATCCACCCCTAATTCCACCAGGCGCTGCACATGCTGAATCGCACGCAGGTCTTTGGAATTCATGATATAGGTGCCATTTTCGTCTTCCATCACTGGCATCAATTCACCCTTGCGCCCTTCTTCTTCAAGGAAATAAACCTTATCCGCCAGAGGGTGGCGCTCGCCGCCTCCACAGCCGCCCTGGTTCAAATCCGACATGGATAACGCCGCCGTATCCAACACATAATCACCCTCGGCATTTTCATGTGCCGGCAAGGTATCGTATTTCCAGCGGCAGGAATTCGTGCAGGTACCCTGGTTAGGGTCACGGTGATTAAAATAACCTGAAAGCAAACAACGCCCTGAATAGGCAATACACAATGCGCCGTGAACAAACACCTCAAGTTCCATATCCGGGCATTCCTGACGAATCTCGGCAATCTCATCCAGCGATAATTCGCGCGACAAAATAATGCGTTCAACCCCCATTTTTTGCCAGAATTTGACGCTGGCATAATTCACGGTATTGGCTTGTACCGATAAATGAATCGGCATCTCCGGCCATTTTTCCCGTGTCATCATAATCAGCCCCGGATCGGCCATAATCAGCGCATCGGGCTGCATCGCGATAACCGGCTCCATATCCGCCAGGAAGGTTTTAATCTTACTGTTATGCGGAATCACGTTAGCCGCCATGAAAAACTTCTTGTCCTGTGCATGAGCTTCTGCGATGCCTTTATGCAAGTTGTTTTCCAAAAAATCATTATTTCTGACCCGCAAGCTATAACGCGGCAATCCGGCATAGACAGCATCCGCGCCATAGGCAAGGGCATAACGCATATTGCGCAGAGTTCCGGCAGGCGATAAGAGTTCAACGTTTTTCATAAAGACAGCATAACAATTTTATTCAGAACCGATTATTTTAACACTTTCCCCATTATCTGCCGAAAAACCAACCGTTTTGCTCAGTTTCCTACCGGCTGCGCCAGTGCATCGGCCACGATTGCGTTGACATTGCTGCCGGTCAATGCGTTCAAAAAGGCTTCCAGGTCGTCCATTTCTGTTGTGGAAAGGTGCAGGGGATGGAGCAACGGATCCAGGTTTTTATTGGCAATGCCGCCCCGATTGTAAAATTGAATAAGCTCTTTCAGCGTTGCCAATGAGCCATCGTGCATATAAGGCGCCGTCAACGCGATATTACGCAGGCTTGGCGTCCTGTATTTCCATAAGTCGGCTGGTTTCTGGGTGATTTCGTACAAGCCTAAATCATTCGGTTTCGGTTCTGCAACCTGCTCAATGATGTCACGCGCAACATCAACCAATACGCCCGGTGCCAACTGGACTTTCTGTGGTATCTTGTCGCCCATGCTTTGCCGATAACCAACGCCGGTATTATGCAGTTGATTATCGGTAAACAGTGCATATTGTTCGGTGATGCGATGGCACTGGCTGCACTGTGCTTTCGTAGTAAAAAGTCGAAAACCACGTTTCACCTTGTCCGAAACGGCGTTTTCCTGTTTACCATAATACCAGCGATCAAAAGGCGAATCGGCGGATACCAAAACCCGTTCATAACTGGCGATGGCCTGGGCCAGATTCATCATATCCACATCGCGCCCGAACACCGCCTGAAAGCGGCCTTGATAATCCGACAGATGACGAACCTTTTCAAGCAGGCTGCCAATGGATGGATTGCCCATCTCGTTTTGCGCCAGCAGCGGCCCCCAAACTTGTTGCTCGAGATTATATTCCCGCCCATCGTGAAACAGTCGGGTTAAATACGCTACATTATAAATGGTCGGGCTGTTACGCCTGACGGTTCGCCCTTCTATACCGACCGCCGTCGCCATTTCATGACTGCTGAAACCTTGTTCCGGAATATGGCACATGGCACAGGAGAAGGTATTGTTCAGCGACAGGCGACGATCAAAAAACAGTTTGCGCCCCAAGGCAATTTTATCGGCCGTGATCGGGTTGTTTGCCGGAACCGGAATGGCCGGCAAACCTAATGGCGGCTGTTGCAGATAATCCAGAAAATTGACGGCAGCGGCAGGCTGTGTTTTTGCCAGCGTTTTCTCAGCCGTATTTTCTGACAACAAGGTCTTGATATCATTGATCAATGTATCCGCATGCAGAAAATCTACGCTGTAAATATTGCGAACCTGCTTATGGGTATCGATTAAATAAACCTTGAGTAGATGCGAAAACGTGCCGGTAAACTGGCCACGTTCATCATAAACCTTTTGCACATTTTGCCGATAATGTGCCAATATCGGCGCCAGCTGTTGTTCGGATGCCGTGGTTAAAAAAAGCCAGTCCAGACCGCTGTCTTTAAACCCTTGCCCATAGCGTTTCATGGCCTCCGGGGTATCTTGTAGCGGATTGAAGCTTAAGGTCAATAACCTTATTTTTTTTGCAATATCCGGCTGTTTCTGCAAACGTCGGCTGATTTTATGAAACACGGCCGTTGCCAGCGGACAACCGTTAATATCACTGCATGTTGAATAGATAAAACTCAGCAAAACCACTTTGTCGCCCATTAAATCGTGCAGCTTCAAATGATGGCCCTCTGAGTCGATCACTTCACCATCGGCCGCCTGTTCGATCACGGGGAGCTGATAACTGCCCGGCGGATCGGCTTTGAAGGCCAGTGGTTTATAACCGGGCGCCAAATCCGCCCAAACCGGCGTCAACAGGCTACAAAAAACAAGCATCCACAACGCATCACGCATAATCAAATCCAGAATCAGACGTCCCTGTCCGTTTACAATCACTTAGTGCTGCAACCATTGCGCCAATACAGACTGCTCGGGTTGAGCCGGCTTTTGCGCATAAAGCGAATAGGCACCAAACCGCATCTGATGCGCCCGTCCTAATTTTTGTTTAATAAAATCAATGGCAAACTGTTGTTTAAGCTGTTGACCATTCCATTGATAAAGCTTCAGATATTGCTCATTGTCTTTCCCTTTTTTATCCCAGTTGGCCAATAATGATGAGGTGTAATACAGCCGTTTTCCATCCCAGCTGGATGAAACCATATTCACTTGCGCGCCGATTTTCTGTTCAAAAACCTGCTTGGGATGAAACGGATCGGAAATATCAAATGCACGGGTTTTACCGTCCATAAAGGTATTTACCCATAACATTCCATCATCACTTTGGATAGAAATATCCACCGGCAGAGGAATTTTGGCAGGATTACCAATATCGGCCACGGCCTTGCTTTGCCATTGTCCGTGCTTATCTTCGTAAATCAACCAGATTTTTGAGGTCAGCGCCGTGGTGGTAAAGCAGTAGTTATGATTGGGATTCCAGGCACAACGAATTTCCAGCGGTGCGCCCGGCACATCGAACACTTTTTTCGGCTGGCGCGTATGAAGATTCCATTGCACAACGGTATTGCCAAAGCGTTTCATCGCTTCCGCATCGCCCAGCATTTTGCCAAAATCCATCATGTAATTGGACCAGCCGGTAAACGATGAGGTAAACATGGCATTTTTGCGCGGCAAGACTCTCACATCGTAGCCATAGCCATCGGCATATTGGCCGGTTTTTACCGCGCCGCGCAGATTATCGTCAGTCGGTATCCAATGTGTGGTGATATAGTCACCGGCATTACTGTATTCCACCAGTGCCGTCCGCCCGCCATGGTCTTTGTTATTGGACAGCCCGGTAATCATCATCGTGCCGGGTAAGGCATACATGGTATGTGGGCCGACCACGCCACCACTTTTTTCGACAAAATCGGTAATGACTTTGGTTAACCTGGGATGAGCCGGATCGGTATGGACATCGAAAATAAAAATCTTGCTGGTATCGAGGCCGCCAGCCCATAGGTATTGTCGATCATCGGTAAAGCCGGAATGGTGGGCTTCATTACGGCCACCGACGGAAATTGTGTCGATGACTTTGCCAAAGTGAGGTGATTTTGGATTGACATCGACCGTCACCAGTTTATCTTGCTCATCACCTACACCTTCCATGCCCAACGTCCAGACATAGACAAAATCTTCCTGGCCGGTAATCTTGGCCATGTAGGGCGACTGACAGGTTTCATCGGCAGACGCCGGGCCAGACAGCAGAAAACTGCCGATGACTAAAACAAAACTGCGCATCAGCGCTGATATTTTTATTCGCATTATTCCTTCCTCTTTTATTACCGATGTTACGTAGTTTGATATTTTTCACGCCATGTTGTATCGCACCAGATTGTTTTGATTAGTAACGGTTTGATCGCGACTAAAGTCGCTCCTACGAAGGTATAAGGTGTATTTAGCGTGTAGGAGCGGCTTTAGCCGCGATGGCAGTCTTAATGTTATAAAGGGTCGTTAATCTTGTTCCCAAATTTTGTGGAAATACATGCCGTTACAGAACAAACCAAACGATGCAAAGCAGCGCTTCTAAACCCAGCGTTTCCAAACAGAGAGTTTGGGAACGATAAATTCTCATGTCAAACCGCGTAACATCTGTTATTTATCGTTATTTCAACGCTTATTCAGCCGTCGTCGGATCAATAACCGTCTTTACTTCAGACACTTTATTGGCCGGAAAGCCACCTTGTTCGGCATGCTGCCGAATCGTTTGCTCATCGGGTGCAATATAAACGCAGTACACCTTGTCCCCGGTCACATAGCTTTGCAGCCACTGGATCTTAGGCCCCATTTTGCTCAACACATCACAGGATTTCATCGAAATCTGTTGTAAATCTTCGGCCGTCAAATCCCCAGCCCCCGGTATTTCGCGTTCAATAATATATTTTGGCATGATGCCACCTCCACTTAGATATTAGACTGGTCGTTTTTAAGCCTAAAAAACGACGCCATTCAGGCCACTGCCCTGAACCCCATAAAACAAGCCATCTGCAATGAATATCATTACAATTTCCACAGCCTTTGGCCACCTCACTCCAATCAACGGATAAAATAATCCTCGAGCAAAAACCGACAACAATCGTCCAAAGGCTTTGCCGACTGCTCTATTTTCATCCGTAACAAGGCCCCTTGCCAATGGTTAGTCAGCAAATCGGCCATATATTCCGCCTCTAAATCTGTTCGAACAGTGCCTTGCCGCTGTGCTTTTTGTAAAGCTGTGCGCTGCAAGTCCCGGTAGCGGTTAACCACCCGTTTCAACGCTTTCTGGCATGCCGGACGATTATCACCAAGCTCGCCCATTAAATTGCCCAACAAACAGCCACCTTGAAACCCGGCCTGTTCCAATTCAACAATCAAGCCCTGAAAATAATATTTCAATGCCGCCAGGGCATCTTCTTCATTTTCCTGTAAATGCTGATTCAAGCGTTGAATAAACGGCTCGATATAATGTTCGATTGCGGCGACGGCAAAACTCTCTTTACTGTCGAAGTAATAATAAAACGAACCTTTAGGCACCTTAACGCTGTCCAGCAATTGCTTTAAGCCAGTACCATGATAGCCCTGAGCCATCAGCATCTCGACACCTTGATCAAGAAGTTTTTGCCGCTTTATCTCTTTAGCACTGCTCATCGTCTCCATGGCCAAATTATGCGACCAGTCGTCTAAAAAAGCAAGTTTTATTCATTTTTGCAAGAAAGCCAGGGCAGTTGTTTGTTTTTACTCACAGAATCAACGCGTACTAAGATGCCATAGAGACGGCTATTAACACGGCCCATGTGGTGTTGTTTGACGGTTTTCCGTTGAAATGTTATCGGCAACTTTCACATTACTCGGTGGGTTTTGCTGTAAATGCCGAATCGAAGCCAGTGTGTCATTGAGCAGTTTATCCGCCAGATCACGACTGAAATTTTCTTTAATCACCATTCGCAATACAACGACATGTTCGGCGCTAGGCGGTAAGGAATAGGCCGGGACAATCCAACCATTTTTGCTTAGTTCATCAGATATGTGATAGGCCGTGAACAAACTGTCATCAATTAATCTGATAACGACAGCCGGCAGATAATTGGCATCGGTAAGAACTTCAAAGAAACCGGATTCTGCCAGTTTTTGTTCAAGATACTGTGCATTGCTCATGACCGCACTGATAATTTTACGGTAGCCTGATTTACCCAAACGTAGAAACATATAATATTGGGCCAGCAAAATGGAACTGCCTTTGGAAAAATTCAGACTATAGTTGTACATCGAACCGCCCAGGTAGTTAATTTCAAAGGGCAGCTCCATCGGCAAATCGGATTTATCCTTAAAAATAACCGAACCCATACCCGCATAGACCAATCCAAATTTATGATTGGAAACATTGATGGACCTGACTTGTTCCAGTCTAAAATCCCACACAAACTGCGGCTGATAGAACGGTAAAACAAATCCGCCACTGGCCGCATCGACATGGATAGGAATATCCATCCCGGTCTTTTGTTTATGGTTTAGCAATAACTGATTGATACCGCTAATGTCATCGACCTGCCCGGTAAAGGTGGTGCCAACGACCACGCCAACGGCAATGGTATTCTCATCCAGCAGCGGTTCAACATCGTCAGCGCCGATAGTATATTTATCCTCCTGAAGCGGAATGACCCGCATTTCCACATCAAAATAACGGGCGAACTTTTCCCAGCAGGTATGAACATCGGCGCCAAAAATAATATTGGGGCGGCTGATATCCAGTCCGTCCGCTTGCCTTCTTTTACGCCAACGCCATTTGTGCGCCAATAATGCCAGCATAATCGCTTCTGATGAACCAATGGTGGTCACACCAATGCAATCACAGTCTTCCGGCGCGTTAAATAACTCCGCCTCCATTTGAATGATCCGATCTTCAATCACCTTTAATTGCGGATATTCATCTTCATCCACCAGGTTTTTAGTCGCGCCCAGCTTGATAAGTTCATCGGCTTCCGGCTCCATCCAGGTGGTGACAAAAGTCGCCATATTTAATGCCGGATTGCCTTCCAGATTCATTTCATCAGCCACAATGCGATAGGCCACCCGCGGCATCAACGAATCTTCAGGTATCCTTTTTTTATCAATAGGTTGCGTATCCCAGCGTCCGCCATAGGTTGGCGTGATATAGGGACTTTCCTCGGATTGCTGTTTTCTGAACAGTGATTTTAATGTTTTTCTAATATTCATCATTTTTTCCAGGTAACGGGTAGCTTTCCTTAATCAACAGACTCATGAGCAGGGCTATCATCAGGCTGATAACGATAGATGATAAGGCATATTGAAAGTCGGTGACTGAAAAATTTAATGCCATCGTTTGAGCAGTTGTTGCTTGTCCATCTTGCAGTAGTTTTCCAATCAGAGGTTGAAACAAGGCACTGCCGCCAATCAACCAGGTATTCGTAAACCCTAACGAAGTACCTTCGGACTGCTTAGGGCCGATTTGAGCATTATTCGCATAAGCCAATACATTGCCGCAACAAAAGAAGCCCAGCAAAAAAATCAGTAGATAGGCGGCCCACAAGGGCAATCCGGGCATATAAAGCAATACAGCCATACTGATCAATCCACCGCTGGCACCCATAGCCATCGGTAATTTAAAACGACGGATATGGTCGGCAAACCAGCCGAAAAAGAAACTGCCGGGGATGGCGCCGATAAATAACATGGAAACAATCATTGCCGCTTCTGTCTGACCCGTATGAAATTTGGATTGAATAAACAATGTGCCCCACAGTGCTCCGAAGGCAATGAAACTGGTATTGATCGTTGCGGCATAAATTCCGCTAAACCAGGCATCACGTTGACATAGCAAGTATTTTAAATCGGCGAGAACATGCGATTTAACGGCCGTATTTTGTTGTATTCCTGCTACCGGTCGATCACGCATAAACAGATAAATAAGTACCGATAAGGATAATCCCAAACCGGCAATGAGCCATAAGGTCTCGCGCCAACCCAGTTTCTCCGCCAATGCAGAAATGGGGCCTTCGCCACTGACTGCGCCGATCATACCAACGACATTGGTCAATCCAACCATCGTGGCAAAACGATTGGCCGGAAACCAGTTAGCCGCCAGCTTCAAACAGGAAACAAACGAAAAAGCAGCGCCAGCGCCGACCATCATCCGCGTTAACGCCGCCTGCGCCGGTGATGAGGCATAAGAAAACAACAAACAACTGCTACTGGCAAAAAATGCCGCCAATACCAAAGGACGTTTGGGCCCAAAGCGGTCAACGATCAGGCCAACAGGAATCTGCAATACCGCGTAGGAATAAAAATAGCAGGATGCGATAAAACCGAGTGTTGCGGCATTGGTGTGAAAGGCCTTGATAAGCTGATGACCCAATGCCGCAGGAGCAACCTGGTTGATAAAGTCAAAATAAAAATACAGGGTACCTAATCCCCACATCAACCACGGTAAAAAAAATTTTGTAACGTATACAATTTGTTGTTGTCTATTCTGCATAAATAAAAGGCTGTAACTACTCAGCGTAAATTCTTCTGTGGGCATAGGCTGTTGATTTATCAGGCTTCTGCAACAGGACGTTGCAGCAGAGCTTACAGGGACGTATTTACGCGTCCTTATAAATCAATAGCCTATGCCTTCAGCCCCAAACTCGCTGAGTAGTTACATTAAAACAAGCATATGGCTATTTAAGCCCCTTTCTTTCGATTTCTTCAGGCGCTGAAAACTGACGGCAAAACCATGATGACTTGCAGCGACTTCGGCCGATGAACTTGCCGATATCCTGTAAATATGGGACCATTAAAGGCTTTATCATTTGTAACGATGCCTGACGCTGCCCGATAATTTAATCTATTCGGCGGCTATCGCATCGACACTGATTTTAATTCTTAACTTACAGAGGCATATCAATGGCTGGTCGCAATCATCTTTTTATCCCAGGCCCAACAAACACACCCCATTCTGTACTCAGCGCCATGCACGTCCCCATGGAAGATCACCGCTCTCCGATCTTTCCAAACCTGTTAACCCCTGTTCTGGAAGATTTAAAAAAAGTCTTTCGCACCGAAACAGGCCGCGCACTGATCTTTCCTGCAACCGGCACAGCAGGCTGGGAAATCGCCCTGACCAATACCTTAAATCCTGGCGATAAAGTGTTGATTTACCGCTTTGGACAGTTCAGTCATTTGTGGATGGAAATGGCTAAACGCTTAGGTCTGGATGTTGAAGTTCACGAAATCGAATGGGGTAAAGGCATCCCGCTCGACCATCTGGAACAACGTCTGAAAGAAGATAAAAATCATGAAATTAAAGCCTTTTTAGCCACCCATAATGAAACAGCAACCGGCGTCACCAGCGATATCGGCGGCGTTCGTCAAGCGTTGGACAACGCTAACCATCCAGCATTTTTGTTTGTCGATGGCGTCAGCTCAATCGCCAGTATCGAATTCCGTATGGACGACTGGGGCGTCGATAGCGCCATCAGCGGCTCACAAAAAGGCTTTATGCTGCCCGCCGGTCTTGCCATTGTCGCGTTCAGCCAAAAAGCCATTGACGCCACCGAAACCGCACAATGTAAACGCGGCTTCCTGGACTTGAAAGACATGCTCAATGCTAATGACACGGGCTACACACCCTACACGCCTTCAACACCGATGATTCACGGTCTCCGTAAATCCCTGGATTTGTTATTGGAAGAAGGTATAGAAAATGTTTATGCACGCCATGCTCGCTTAGCTGAAGGCACGCGCCAGGCCATCAAAGCCTGGGGACTGTCGCTATGTGCACAACCGGGCTGGGAGTCAGACACCGTTTCCGCCGTCGTCGTTCCTGAAGATAAAGATGCCCGCGACGTCATCGCCACCGCCTTTCACAAATACAATATTTCATTAGGCGCAGGCTTGACTGAACTGGCGGGTAAGGTTTTTCGTATTGGCCATATGGGCGACATGAATGATGTTTCCATGCTGGGTTGTATTGCGGGTGTGGAAATGGCCATGCTTGATCACGGGTTTGATATAAAACCCGGCAGCGGCGTCGCTGCAGCAATTGAATATTACCGTTCAACCGCGGCCTAACAGACTCAGGCAGCGCTTTATAAAATCTAAGCGCTGCCTGTTTTCCACATTCTGATGCACCCTTTCTTAGCGGTCGTCTTAAGCGGTGATTCTGGCCATTATTGCTGGCAAAGCGGGACTAACGCGCGTTAAAATAAACGGTTTTTCTCTCTGAGGAACAACTGTGGAAAATTTCACCCCTGTTTCCGCCTTCCTGGGCGGCAGCCTGATTGGCTTAAGTGTAATTTTATTATTACTTTACAACGGCCGTACAGCCGGCATCAGCGGGATTATGAATGGCGTTTTTTTATCACCTGGAAACGAACAACGCTGGCGCCTCGCCTTTTTGCTCGGCTTGATTCTCGGCGCGGTTATTTTTCAGCAGATCATGCCGAATTTCATTCAGTTTCGCAGCGATTACCCGCTTGTCCTGGTCGCCATTGGCGGCTTTCTGGTAGGTGTTGGCACCCGTTTGAGCAGTGGCTGCACCAGCGGCCATGGTATTTGCGGCATTGCCAACCTGTCTCGCCGTTCGATTATCGCGACACTCTGCTTTATGGCCAGCGGCTTTATCACTGTCTTCATCACCAAACACGTGTTGTATTTAATATGAACAAACTCTTGGTTGCCTTGATTTCTGGCATTATTTTTGGCTTGGGGCTCTCTTTATCGCAGATGGTTGATGCCAACAAAGTCCTGGGCTTTTTGGATATTGCGGGTGACTGGGACCCGAGTCTGGCTTTTGTGATGGCAGGCGCACTCGCTGTGGCCATGCCGGGATTTTACTGGGTAAAAAAACGTCAGCGTCCGGTTTTTGAAGACGGCTTTCATCTATCGCATAAAAAACAGATTGATAAACCGCTCGTTTTAGGCGCGATTATTTTCGGTATTGGCTGGGGTTTGAGCGGCTATTGCCCAGGCCCTGCCGTTGCAGGCATCGGCTTTGGCAACGGTGAAGCGCTCGTCATGGTCTTGGCCATTTATGCCGGTTTTTTTGCCGAGCGTTTTATCGCTAAAAAATAATGCCAACGCCTCAGCCTGAAAAAGTCTATAGCGTCAGCCAGCTTAACCGGGAAACCCGGTTGCTGTTAAGCGATCATTTTTTATCGATCCGCATTGAAGGCGAAATTTCCAACCTCACCCGCCCGGCGTCGGGCCATTTGTATTTTTCTTTAAAAGACGAACGCGCTCAAATCCGCTGCGCCATGTTTCGACCACATCAACGCAGGTTGCGCTTTAAACCGGATAATGGCCTGCATGTTATCGCCACCGCCCAGGTCAGCCTGTATGAACCGCGCGGCGATTATCAACTCATCATCGAGCAGATGGAAGAAGCCGGCAGCGGCGCACTGCAACGCGCCTTTGAGCAATTGAAACAAAAACTGCTCGCCGAAGGCCTGTTTGAAACCCACAGGAAACGCCCGATTCCTCGCCTGCCCAGGCATATCGGCATCATCACCTCGCCCTCCGGTGCCGCCATTCAAGATATCTTAAGCGTCCTGAAGCGCCGCTTTCCCGCCATTCCGATTACCCTCTATCCGGCATCGGTACAGGGCGAGTCGGCGGCGCCGGAAATCGTTCGCGCGCTGGCGCAGGCCAATGAACACGGCGTTGCCGATGTATTAATTGTCGGCCGGGGCGGTGGCTCGCTGGAAGATTTATGGCCATTTAACGAAGAAAGCGTCGCCCGTGCCATCGCAGCCAGCGCCATTCCGGTCATTTCCGCCGTTGGCCATGAAACTGATTTTACCATTACCGATTTTGTCGCCGATTTGCGCGCGCCAACACCTTCGGCGGCTGCCGAACATGCCGCACCGGATCAAGCTGAGTGGCTCAATACCTTCAAAGCATATGAATTAAAATTACAACAACTGATCGAATACGTGCTGGAGCAATCGACTCAACAACTGGACTGGTTGTATCGCGCTTTACAGCAACAACATCCCGCACAACAACTGGCACATAAAGGCGAGCATTTACGCCGCCTGGAAAGCCGCTTGCAACAAAGCTGGCAGCGTCAACACACGCAGCGCAACCAGCAGACGTCCAACCTGACTCACCGTTTGCGGCAACAAAACCCTGCTGTCATGGCAAAACAGCAGCGCCATAACCTGCACAACACCGAACAACGCCTGATTCGCGCCATACAATCGGCATTAACACAGGCCCGGCAACGTTACATCGCCACCACGCAAACCCTGCATGCCATCAGCCCGCTGGCAACACTGGAACGCGGTTACGCTATCGTCCAAAAAAACGACTCCATCATAAAATCCAGCCGGCAATTACAGGTTGGCGATTCGGTCAAAACCCGGCTGGGCGAAGGCCGTTTTGTGAGTCGTATTGAAAAAATAGCCGCGCATGAAAGCGACTAAAAACATCCTCATCACCGGCGCCGCCAAACGCATTGGCGCCAGTTGTGCACGCCTTCTACATACGGAAGGCCACAATATCGTGCTGCATTATCACCATTCCGAGCAACAGGCGCTGAGTTTACAACATGAACTCAACCAAATCCGCCCGCATTCCGCCTGCGGCCTGAAGGCCGATCTTAACCAGCTTGACGCCATCCGACAGCTCGCCACCCAAGCCAGCACGCAATGGAATGGCGTTGACGTGTTAATCAACAATGCTTCAGCCTTTTTTCCGGACGACTTTGCGACAACATCGGAACAGGATTGGGACACGCTGCTGGATACCAACCTGAAAGCGCCGTTTTTCCTGAGTCAAGCCTTGCTGCCTACATTACGCAAAAACCAGGGCTGCATCATCAATATCATCGATATTCATGCAGAACGCGGCCTGAAAGGCTATCCCGCCTACAGCATCAGCAAAGCCGGGTTGGCGGCCATGACACGCTCGCTGGCCAAGGAACTGGGGCCCGAAATTCGCGTCAACGGGATAGCACCGGGGGCTATTTTATGGCCGGAGCAGGCGATGGATGAGGCGACCAAAAGCGACATCCTGGCGCGTATTACATTGAAACGCAGCGGCAGCCCACAAGATATCGCCCGCGCGGTGCGCTTTTTTATTGATGATGCCGATTATATTACCGGCCAGATTCTGGCTGTCGATGGCGGCAGAACCCTGTTCAACTGATTACTCGCTTTCCCAGGGCGGATCGATTTTGCGTTGCTGCAGAGCCGACTTGTCGAATTCATCCCACATCTGCCGATAGCTTTTTCCAGAAACCGGGTGCGTTTCCTCGCCCGCGATTTCCGCTAAAGGCTCCAGCACGAAGGCATATTTTTCGATTTCATCCCTAGGAATTTGCAGGCGGCCATCATGAATGACCTGATCGCCAAATAGAATCAAATCCAGATCCAGCGTTCGCGATGAAAACTTCTGACTGTTTCGACTGCGCCCATGATCAAGCTCAATCTGCCGCAGCATCTTACCGACCTGCCTGGCTTCAAGATCCGTATTAAAGCGCACAATCAAATTATAAAAATCATCGCCTTCAAATCCCATCGCTGCCGTTTGATACAAACTGGACACATCCAGCTCCCCAAAAGCATCCTGCAACGCGCGAATACTCGATGGAATATGCTTTTCCTTGTCGATATTACTGCCAATACTGATGTAACCTGTGGTCATGGCTTTTTTGTCCCCCGTTCAATGACAATGCCAACATCCCGTGCCCGGCTGATGGCACCGCGTTTGTTCAAACGAATCTTGACCCATTCAATCGGAAATTCGTTCAGCAATAGTGTCGCCACTTCTTCAATCAACTTTTCAACCAAAAAGTATTCGCTGTTTTCAACAAAGCTGACGACGCGTTCGGTGACAGCCTTGTAATCCAGCGTATCCGCAATATCATCCGATGCCGCGGCGGCACGAATATCGAAGCCCATTTCAATATCAAATACCAGCGTTTGCTTGATTTCGCGCTCCCAATCATAGATTCCGATGACAGTGGCAACTTCTAAGCCACCTAAAAAGATAATGTCCATGTTGTTTTTCCGGTTATCATATACGGCAAATTTACCAGTATCATGTAAACCCGAAAGATATACAAGTTTTAGGAGCCTCAACATGCTTGAATGGTTACTCGTTCCCGCCGCCTATTTGTTCGGATCAATCTCCAGCGCCATCATCGTATGCCGCCTGATGGGCCTGCCAGACCCGCGCGAGCAAGGCTCCGGCAATCCGGGCGCGACCAATGTCATGCGTATCGGCGGCAAAAAAGCCGCGGCCATTACCCTGCTCGGCGACGCGTTGAAAGGCTTGATCCCGGTATTAATAGCCAAATCCCTCAATGCCGACAGCGTATTGCTGTCCGCCGTTGTTTTTGCCGCGTTTTTGGGGCATTTATATCCGCTGTTTTTTGGCTTTAAAGGCGGCAAAGGTGTGGCAACGTCATTTGGCTTAACCCTCGGCGTCGCCTGGCTGCTTGGCCTTGTCGTCTCGGGCACCTGGTTTCTGGTCTATAAAATCAGCGGCATATCATCCCTTTCGGCGCTAATAGCTTCGGTACTAACGCCGTTTTATGTCTGGCTCATTGTGGGTGATAGCAACCTGGTCATCACCTTTGTTCTGATCTCAAGTATTTTACTCTGGCGACACAAAGCCAATATTCAGCGTTTATTGCGCGGCGAAGAAACATAAGATCAACCCTGTCATACCGCTGATAATTCGGCAATCGGCCAGCGCGGCCTGGCAAAAATCTGCAAATCTTCATGCTGCCCTGCAGTCAACCGCTGACATCCGGCATAGGCAATCATGGCGCCGTTGTCGGTACAAAATTCCAGGCGGGGAAAATAAAGTGATGCGCCTTGTTGCTCAGCCATAGCTTGCAACTGCCGCCGGATTTCTTGATTGGCACTGACCCCGCCCGCGATCACCAGCGTCGTCAATCCGGTTTGCTGTAATACCCGTCTGCACTTGATTACCAGCGTTTCCGCCACCGCCTGCTGAAAGGCATAGGCCACATCGGCTTTGTCCTGCTCCGTTTTAGCGGTCGCGTTCAATGTATTCATGGTAAACGTTTTGAGGCCGCTAAAACTAAAATCCAGCCCTGGCCGGTCAGTCATCGGGCGTGGAAAACGAAAACGCGGCGTGCCCTGCTGCGCCAGTTGCGACAAACGCGGCCCGCCCGGATAGCCCAGCCCCAGCATTTTCGCCGTTTTATCGAAGGCTTCACCGGCTGCATCATCCAGCGATTCACCTAACAACTGATAGCGTCCAATGCCTTCAACTTTAACCAGCAAAGTATGCCCGCCTGAAATCAATAACGCCACAAACGGATAGTGTGGAGGATTATCTTCCAGCATGGGCGCCAATAAGTGCCCTTCCATATGATGAGTCGCCAGCGCAGGCACCCCCCAGGCCCAAGCCAAACTACGGGCAGTACATGCGCCCACCAACAATGCGCCCATCAACCCAGGCCCTGCAGTATAGGCCACACCATCGATGTCCTGTGGTTTCAATGCGCTTTCGACCAGACACTGTTTGATCAATGGCGTTAATTTCCGAATATGATCGCGCGAAGCCAATTCCGGCACAACACCGCCATAGGCACTGTGCATGTCAACCTGACTGTAAAGCAGGTGATGAACAAGGCCTTTACGAGCATGATAAACCGCGACGCCAGTTTCATCGCATGAGGTTTCGATTCCGAGAACGTACATTAAGTTTTGAAAAATATTTTTTGTCAGATATAATTGGGGATTCTCTGAAGATCTAATGTCTTCGTTACACTCTTTTGAATATTAACATATATCAGGTCAATTTATGCCAGCAGTAAAAGTTAAAGAAAACGAACCTTTCGATATTGCCATCCGTCGCTTCAAACGCGCATGTGAAAAAGCCGGTGTTTTATCCGAAGTTCGCCGTCGTGAATTCTACGAAAAGCCAACCGCAGAACGTAAACGCAAAAAAGCGGCTGCCGTCAAACGTCACCTTAAAAAACTGGCCCGCGAGCGTTATGCATTGAAAAACCTGCGTCGTGGTCGTCCACAAATTTAAGATAATGCCTTCTTTAAAAGCAAGCATTACCGACGCCATGAAGGCTGCGATGAAATCCGGAGACAAAGCCAGACTCGGCACAATCCGGATGATTCTCGCCGCCATCAAACAAATCGAAGTCGACGAGCGCATTGAGCTTGATGACAACCGCATCATTGCCGTGCTTGATAAAATGCTCAAACAGCGCCGCGAGTCCATTCGCCAATATCGCGATGCCAATCGTGTGGATCTGGCCGAGATCGAAGAGGCCGAAATCCAGATTATTCAGGCGTTTCTGCCGCAAGCACTCAGCGACGAAGAAATTCAGCAGATGATTGAACAGGCGATTGCCGAAACAGATGCGAGCTCAATCAAGGATATGGGCAAAGTCATGGGCATCTTGAAACCCAAAATGCAAGGGCGCGCCGATATGGCTGTCGTCAGCGCACAAATCAAGTCCGCCTTATCGGCATAAACTTACGCCGACCATGAGCGGTCGAATTCCTCGTGAATTTATAGACGATCTACTGGTACGTGCCGATATTGTCGATCTGATCGACACCTACGTTCCTTTAAAGCGGACGGGCAGCAACTTTATGGCCCGCTGCCCTTTCCACACCGAAAAAACCCCCAGCTTTTCCGTCAGTCGTAAAAAGCAGTTCTATCACTGCTTTGGCTGCGGTGCCAGCGGCAACGCCATCAGCTTTCTGATGGATTATAATCATCTTGACTTCGTTGAAGCAGTTGAAGACCTCGCCGCCTTTGTTGGGGTTGATGTGCCGCGTGAGAAATCCAGCTTCACACCGGCCGCTAAACATGACCTCAGCGCTTTATACCAGACGCTGGAACAGGTCAGCGCGCATTATCAAAAAAACCTGCACACCGAAGCCGGTCAAGCCGCCAGGGACTATCTCAGCGCTCGCGGTGTCAATCCTGATGTCATGGCGCGCTACGAGCTGGGCTTTTCCCTGAATAGCTGGGATGACTTAAGCAAACGCTTTCCCCACAAGCGGCTCCTCGATAGCGGCATGCTGGTGCAAAACGAAAATGGCCGAACTTACGATCGTTTCCGTGGCCGCCTGATGTTCCCCATCCGTGACAAGCGTGGCCGCGTCATCGGCTTTGGCGGTCGCGTACTCGATGACAGCACGCCTAAATACCTGAATTCGCCGGAAACAGCCGTTTTTTCCAAAGGCAACGAGCTTTACGGCTTGCACGAAAGCTTAAGCCAATCGCCCCGCCCTGAACGCTTTATCATCGTTGAAGGCTACATGGATGTGATTGCCCTGGCCCAACAAGGCATCGATTATGCCGTGGCGACATTAGGCACGGCAACATCGGAAAAACACATCGAAACCCTGTTTCGCTTCAGTAATGAACTGGTGCTATGCTTTGACGGCGACACTGCCGGTCAGCAAGCCGCCTGGCGTGCAATGGAAGCCGTATTTCCCAGCCTGAAAGACACGCGCCAGGTTAAAATCATGCTGCTGCCGGAAAAGGAGGATCCGGACAGCCTGATACGCCACCAGGGTCTCACCCATTTTCAAAGCCTGATTGAACGCGCCACACCGCTGTCGGAATATTTTTTTTCCACCCTCAGTCAGAATATAGACCTTAACAATGCTGAGGGCCGCGCCGCATTAGCGGCAAAAGCTTCGCCTTATTTAAAAAAACTCCCGGCCGGTTTTTTTAAAGACATGATGTACAAACGTGTTCGAGACATCACGCAGGTACAAAATCTAACACCGCCGAAAAAACCATCTATACTTAAATCCAAACCCGACAACAGACCTTCACCGACTCGACTGGTTATCGCCTTGTTATTACAAAATCCTGAATTTTACCGACACATTGAAGTCAAAAACCTGAATTGGAATACACTCGATGCACCCGGCATGCCTCTTTTGCAGGACATTTTTGCAAAAATCCAGACAAACCCTGAGACCAATACAGCGCTTTTAATCGAGGAATTTCGTGATACCCCTCATGCTGCGGCCATACAGAAATTAGCCGGACTGGAGGTCGTCGGATCAAATCTGGAAGCTGTGTTTTTACAAGCACTAGATCGTATTTTATCCCAGATTACCGAGCAACAGATCACCCACCTGCTTGAAAAAGAACAGCAGAAAGGCCTGACGCATGAAGAAAAACAGAGGCTTCTGGAACTATTAAACAAAAAATAGACTCAACAGCACACTCCACTTTTATTTTTTATGTTATACTGGCCTGTTCATCGGCGAGTGATTAGTGCTTTCATATTTGTGAGTAAAGAATGAATCAAGATCAACAACAATCCCAATTAAAACAATTGATAGCGAAAGGTAAACAACAAGGTTACCTGACCTATACAGAAGTGAACGATCACCTTCCTGGCGACATCGTTGACCCTGAGCAGATTGAAGAAATCATTGGCATGATTAATGACATGGGCATCCAGGTTCATGAAGTTGCGCCAGATGAAGACGCCATCATCAGTACCGATAACGCAGTAACCACTGACGATGACGATGCCGCCGCCGAAGTGGCTGCCCTGGCCTCTGTCGATGCTGAATTTGGACGCACCACCGACCCTGTTCGCATGTATATGCGTGAAATGGGTTCTGTAGAGCTGCTGGCGCGCGAAGAAGAATTGGCCATTGCCAAACGCATCGAAAGCGGTCAGCGCCAGATTATTGAATCTGTCGCGCGTTCGGGCTTTATTGTCGACGCTTTTTTACAGTCTTTTGACGATGTACAAGTCGAAGATTCCGGCATTCGCCTGGCCGACATGCTAACGGGCTTTGTCGACCTTGACGCCCCTGATGATGCCCAGGTGACTACCGGCGATGAAGAAACTGAAGAACCGAAGACACTGAGCTACGAAGACATCAAAGTCAAAGCAGATGAACTCAGAGCCTTACAAAAAAAGGCCAAGGCATCCATCAAGAAAAATGGCTACACGCACGAAAAAACTGAAAAGATATTCGACGATATGTCACGCTGCTTCAGTGAATTTAAATGGACACCGCAATACCTGAAAAAAATGATCGCGATCTCTGCCGACATCACGGCAAAAATCCGCGAGCAGGAGAAAACCATCCTGACCATTTGCGTTAAAAAGGCAAAAATGCCGCGCAAGGAATTCATTAACTCTTTTGTGGAAAATGAGACTGACCCTAAATGGCTAAATCCCTATCTTTCTAAAGACTCACGCTATGCCGATGCCTTGCGCGAACATCAGCAAGACATTAAAAAAGCGCAGAAAAAGCTGGCCGATATTGAGAAAACGCATGGCTTGAAAATTGCCAATATTAAAGATATTAACCGCCGTATTTCTATCGGCGAAGCAAAATCTCGCCGCGCCAAAAAAGAAATGATTGAGGCTAATTTACGACTTGTGATCTCAATTGCAAAAAAATACACCAACCGTGGCCTGCAATTTCTGGATCTGATTCAGGAAGGCAATATTGGCCTGATGAAGGCAGTGGATAAATTCGAATATCGCCGTGGCTATAAATTTTCAACCTATGCCACCTGGTGGATTCGTCAGGCCATTACCCGCTCTATTGCGGATCAGGCTCGCACAATCCGAATCCCGGTGCATATGATTGAAACGATTAACAAGCTGAACCGCATTTCGCGCCAGATTCTGCAGGAAAAAGGCCGCGAAGCGACACCTGAAGAACTCGGCGAACGCATGGATATGCCGGAAGACAAGGTCCGCAAGGTATTAAAGATTGCTAAAGAACCGATTTCCATGGAGACACCGATTGGTGATGACGAAGATTCGCATCTTGGCGATTTTATTGAAGACGCAAAGGTGTTATCACCGGTAGAATCTGCTACAATTGCAGGACTACGGGAATCCACTCAAAATGTATTAAGTGGGCTGACCGCCAGAGAGGCCAAGGTGCTCAGAATGCGCTTCGGTATCAATATGAATACCGACCATACGCTGGAAGAAGTTGGCAAACAATTTGACGTGACCCGTGAACGGATTCGTCAAATCGAGGCCAAAGCGCTGCGCAAATTACGACACCCCTCGCGCTCCGAACAGCTACGCTGCTTTCTGGACGGCGATTAAACCCTTTAAAATTTGGGCCCTTAGCTCAGTTGGTTAGAGCATCCGACTCATAATCGGCAGGTCCCCAGTTCGAGTCTGGGAGGGCCCACCATGAACAAAAGGCCGCATGCGGCCTTTTTAATTGACATTGCAGCAACGTCCACTAAATATTCAGAACCCCTCTCAATTTCGCCTTCTCCTCTTGGGAGAAGGTTGGGATGAGGGTATCAAATGGCAGGGACTCTGAATATTTACAACGTCCAAGCCTGCCAATCTCTGAAAAACGTACTAAACTACTGATATTACATCAGTTAAAGGAACCTGTTATGAGTAATAATTTCATCTTTACCTCAGAATCTGTCTCTGAAGGTCACCCTGATAAACTGGCCGATCAGATTTCGGATGCCATGGTTGACGCGTTACTGGCGCAAGACCCCCATTCCCGTGTCGCCTGTGAAACCATGGTTAAAACCGGCATGGTCATCCTCGCCGGCGAAATCACGACCGAAGCCTGGGTCGACACCGAAGAACTGGTCCGAAATGTCGTCTGTGAAATCGGCTATGACAACGGTGAGATTGGCTTTGATGGCAAGACCTGCGCGGTATTAAATGCCATCGGTAAACAATCACCGGATATTGCCATGGGTGTTGATGATAGCGACGATCATGAACAGGGCGCAGGCGACCAAGGTCTGATGTTCGGTTACGCCACCGATGAAACCGATGTGCTGATGCCGGCCCCCATAACCTATGCCCATCGGCTGGTGGAAAGACAAGCGCATATCCGCAAAACCAATGTCCTTCCCTGGTTGCGCCCTGATGCGAAAAGCCAGTTGACATTCCGCTACGAAGACAATAAACCCGTTGCCATCGATGCCGTCGTGCTATCGACCCAGCATTCACCTGATATCAGCGGAAAACAATTGGAAGAAGCGGTCATGGATGAAATCATCCTGCCGACCCTGCCTAAGGAATGGCTCCATGCTGACACCCAATATTTTATCAACCCGACCGGGCAATTTGTCATTGGTGGCCCCGTAGGCGACTGCGGACTGACCGGACGTAAAATTATTGTAGACACATACGGTGGCATGGCCCGTCACGGTGGCGGTGCATTCTCGGGTAAAGATCCATCCAAAGTCGACCGTTCTGCTGCCTATATGGCACGTTATGTCGCCAAAAATATTGTGGCAGCCGGCCTGGCTCAACGCTGTGAAGTCCAGGTTTCTTACGCCATCGGCGTTGCCGAACCGACATCGATCAGCGTCGAAACATTCGGTACCGGCAAAATTGGCGAAGAGCGCCTGGTTGAACTGATTCGTGAGCATTTTGACTTACGCCCCAAAGGCCTGATCGCACAACTGGATTTATTGAAACCCATTTATCAGCCAACAGCCGCTTATGGCCATTTTGGCCGAACTGAAGCCTCTTTCAGCTGGGAAAAAACCGATAAAGTCGATGCCCTGAAAGATTCTGCCGGACTGTAACCTAAAAAGGATAAAACGATGAGCGAACACGATTATAAAATAGCCGATATTTCCCTGGCTGACTGGGGCCGCAAAGAAATCAGCATTGCCGAAACAGAAATGCCAGGCTTAATGTCACTGCGTGAGGAATATGGTGCGGAACAACCCTTAAAAGGTGCGCGCATTGCAGGCTGCCTGCACATGACCATTCAAACCGCCGTATTAATCGAAACCCTGACCGCACTCGGCGCTGAAGTCAGATGGTCATCCTGCAACATCTTTTCAACCCAGGACCATGCCGCCGCTGCCATGGCAGCGGCGGGCATTCCGGTATTTGCCTGGAAAGGCGAAACCGAAGAAGAAGCTGAATGGTGTATCGAACAAACCATTATTGGCCCTGATGGCTGGCGCCCGAATATGATTCTGGATGATGGCGGCGACTTGACCCTGATGATGCATCAAAAGTTTGCAGACTTGATCAATGACGTCAAAGGCCTGTCCGAGGAAACCACAACCGGCGTATTACGCTTATACGAGATGGTTGAAAAGGGGACGTTGCGCGTGCCGGCGTTCAATGTCAATGACTCGGTCACTAAATCAAAATTTGATAACTTGTACGGCTGCCGCGAATCGCTGGTCGATGGCATTAAACGCGCCACCGACGTCATGGTTGCCGGTAAAATTGCCGTTGTTTGTGGATATGGCGATGTCGGTAAAGGCTGTGCACAATCCTTACGCGGCCTGGGCGCGACAGTCTGGGTCACCGAAATCGACCCCATTTGTGCCTTACAAGCATCAATGGAAGGCTATCGGGTAGTCACCATGGAAGAAGCCGCGCCTATTGCCAATATTTTTGTGACGGCGACCGGTAACAAAGATATCATCACGCACGAACACATGAAACAGATGAAAGACCAGGCCATTGTCTGCAATATCGGTCATTTCGATTCTGAAATTGAAATCGCCAAACTGCGCCAATACACTTGGGAAAACATCAAACCCCAGGTTGATCATGTGATCTTTCCGGATGGCAAGCGTTTGATCGTGCTGGCAGAAGGTCGTCTGGTCAACTTAGGCTGCGCTACCGGACATCCAAGCTTCGTCATGTCCAATTCATTCTGCAACCAGGTTCTGGCTCAGATTGAACTGTGGAACCATGCTGACCACTATGAAAACAAAGTCTATATCCTGCCGAAAAAACTGGATGAAAAAGTCGCGCGTTCTCACCTGAAACAACTGGGTGTAAACCTGACGCAACTCACGCCAGAACAGGCCGCGTATATCAATGTTCCGGTCGAAGGCCCCTACAAGCCTGACCATTACCGTTATTGATGATGTGCATGGCTATTCATATTTCGGTAGCCATGCCCTTTGCGCCCTACCCAAAAGGAGCCGGTGGCTCCTTTTTTAATCAATATCCATGCGCCAATCCAGACTCTTTCTCGACAGCCCGATGACCGTCGGCCAAGCCATAGAACTCGATACACAAGCCGCGCATTACCTGCGCACCGTGCTGCGCTTAAAAAAACAACAGCAATTGATTGTTTTCAATGGCCAAGGCAATGAGTATCGCGCAAAAGTCAGTCTAGTCAGCCGAAAATCGGTCGTTATTCAAGTTCTGTCCAAACAGATTAAAGATATCGAGTCGCCGCTTACGATTCATCTGGGTCTGGGGATCTCCCGTAGCGAACGCATGGACTGGGCCATACAAAAATCCGTTGAGTTAGGCGTGGGTCGAATCACGCCTTTATTGACCGAACGCTGCGTCGTCAAATTAACCGACGAGAAACGCCAGCTTCGCCTACGTCACTGGCAAGCCATTATCCAACATGCGGCCGAACAATCCGGCCGCACCCGCTTGCCGCTGTTGCAACCGATCCAAACACTGACAGACTGGGTATCAGAACAAACCGCGCTATGCTTTTTTTTAGACCCCTGTGCGGATAAAAGCCTTGCCGCCCACACACCAGAACAACGACACGTCACGCTATTATCGGGCCCGGAAGGTGGCTTTACCGATCAAGAACGCGCTTTCGCTACCGAGGCAGGCTTTATTCCTGTTAGACTAGGGCCGCGTATTTTACGCACCGAAACGGCCGCTCTGGCCGCCATCAGCGCCATTCAAACCTTATGGGGAGATTTTTCATGATACGCCTGCTCTATGCTTTCATGCCGCTTATTATCTTAATCATTATGGCATCGATTGCCTGCTGGCTAGGGTATTATTTGCTGCTCGCATTAGGCGATGTCGTCGAATTTCGGAAAATCATCAGTAAAACGACATCGATTTTACTCTTGCTCTGCATTTTTCCGCTTAAAGCCTGGCTGAAGTTAAGTTGGCAAGATTTAGGCTTCACCCCGCCCCGCCAATTCCTGCGTCAAATGGGCTTAGGCCTGCTCATTGGCGCCATAACCTTACTGCCGGTACTGTTCGTACTCTATGGCCTGGATGTGCATATCATCGACACGAGCCGCGACTGGACTGTCCTTAAAGCCTGCAAAGGTATTGGCATTTCCCTGCTGCTGGCGTTGTTGATTTCTTTTCTGGAAGAACCCTTGTTCCGCGGCATTTTACTCGCCAGTCTACGCCAAAAGCTGTCTTTATCACTCGCCGTTGGCTTAAGCGCTTTCTATTACGCCAGCCTGCATTTTCTTAAAGCCAAATCGTCGACACCCTATGCCGAGATAAGTCCTGCAAAAGGTTTCGATTTGATGCTGGAAGCCTTTACCAACTGGTTTAATCCCGCTATTTTTTCAGCTTTATTGGCCCTGTGGGTGGTCGGCGTCTTTCTGGCCTTGATCCGGATTGAATTCCGGCACAGCTTAGGAATCTGTGTTGGCTGTCACGCCGGATGGGTCTGGCTGATAAAAACGGATAAAAACTTTTTGGATGTAAACCCTCAATCGGACTATCTGTTTTTAGTCAGCGCTTACGACGGCGTCGTAGGCCCATTAGTCACGATCTGGCTTTCGCTGGTCATTGCAGGGTATTGGTTATGGAAACAGCGACGCGTCAATCCCTGAAATTATTGAACTGCAGAGGCTGCCCAACATCTTCCTGTTTCAACATCTGAATCACCTGCTGCAAATCATCTCTTTTCTTACCGGTAACCCGGACTTTATCACCTTGAATAGCGGCCTGAACCTTGAGTTTTTTATCCTTGATCAGTTTGACGATTTTCTTGGCGATATCCTGTTCCAGTCCTTGTTTTAACGTCAGTACCTGTTGCGCCATTTTCCCTGAAGCTTTCGGCTCGCCCGTTTCCAGACAACCAATATCCACACCGCGTTTGGTCATTTTGGAATATAAAATGGGCAACATTTGCTGCAATTGGAATGTTGATTCGGCAATCATCGTAATCTTTTCATCCTGCAGCTCAAATTTAGCATCACTGCCTTTAAAATCGAAGCGGGTAGACACTTCACGATTAGCCTGATCAACGGCGTTACTGACTTCGTGACTATCAAATTCGGAAACAATATCAAATGATGGCATAGTCGTTTTGATTCAATTAAAAAAACAGGACGCTATCGTTTTGCTTAACGATAAGTAACTACTCAGCGAGTTCGGGGCTGAAGGCATAGGCTATTGATTTATAAGGACGCGTAAATACATCCCTGTAAGCTCTGCTGCAACGTCCTGTTGCAGAAGCCTGATAAATCAACAGCCTATGCCCACAGAAGAATTTACGCTGAGTAGTTACAACGATAATTATCTTTTTCGAAAAGATAACTATAATTTTGTTACCTCTAAAATTCAATCCCTTTTTTAGTGTATGAAAAACACCACTTTTTTTAGTTGCTTATGTTTTAGCCTACTCCTCAGTGCCTGCGCCTCGCAAGGTCAGGTCAAGGGTCGGGATTTCGAAATGAGCTCGCTGCTGAAAAACGATATTGACCTGGTGTCGGAAACCCATCAAACGATAGTCCGCAAAGCTTTAATTAAGTTGGCCACTAAATTATATAAACGCAATCCGAAGCAATGGCGAAAAGCCGGCTATGCTTCACGACAACAAGCCATCGCCGAGCTTGAGCACTATCCCTACAGCAAAATTAATGACAAAGACGGCATTGTCTGCATTCGGCAGACATTTGACGAAAGCTATCAAGGCGACCGGATACAAAGTTTTATTGCGGGTCTGCAAACCATGATTATGAAGGCTTACGATAATCACGAAGAGTTTTATATGCACAATTTACTGGAAGCCCAAAAACTTTATGATAGCGCCCGCAACCTGGAACTGGCGGCCTGGCTGCTACGCACCAAACGTAAAGCCGATGGCAGACCATTTTTATACAGCACCGGGGAAGGAGAACAAGTCAATCTGAGTTTTGAACGCCTGTTTGGCAAAATGATCAATGCACAGGATATGTTAGCGCAAATCATGGCCAACCGAACTCACCGGCAAATCAAAAACACACTGCAAAGCCTGATTACCGCCTTTATTCCGATTTAGCCCGCCAATCGCTTATAAACCGCTTGACGGCTGCAATACGTAATCGCCGTATCGCCTCAGCGATTTGTTTACCCTTTACATCACCCGCCAAGACGCTGGATATATCGACATCAACGGCCACCTCCGCCGCCTGTTTCAAATACTGCGCCTGTGGAAAGTCGCGCCGCTCAAAACCCGCCCGACCCCGAATATCTGCCTCACAGGCGGCAAGATAATCATCCAGCATGCTATTTTGTTTAAACGCGGCTAATTTCTGCAATAGATCAACCAAGGTCGATGCCTTCAACTCAAACACCCGATGACAATAGCCATGATATTGCATCACAACCGCAGCCAATGTTTTAAAACGATTCGGAACCTTCAGGCGCTGACAGAAACTGTCCAATGCGGGTAACCCTAAGGTTTCATGACCATGATGGCTGGGCCATTTAGCCGAATCGGTCAATGCCTTGCCTAAATCATGCACCAATGCCGCAAAACGCACTTCAGCCTTGTCTGATAATCGCGCCGCCTGATCCACAACCATCATGACATGGATACCGGTATCGATTTCGGGGTGATATTTTTCCGGTTGCGGAATGCCAAACAAGCGATCAATCTCGGGAAAAATGACGTGCAGCGCCCCACAATCTCGTAAGGTATAAAAAAATGCCGAGGGTGTTTTTTCCATCAATGCCTTACTCAATTCCGCCCACACCCGTTCTGCCACTAAATGATCGACTTCACCGGCATCGACCATGTGCTGCATCAAACGGAGAGTGTCATCGGCTACAGTAAAACCTAAATGGGCATAACGGGCGGCAAAACGTGCAACCCGCAAGATTCTGACCGGATCTTCGACAAATGCCGGCGAAACATGTCGAAACACACGTTGCTGTATATCTTGTTGCCCACCATAAGGATCGATGATTTCGCCGCTTTCTGTCATCGCCATTGCATTAATCGTTAAATCACGTCGTTGCAAATCCTCTTCCAGCGTCACATCGGGCGCAGCATGCACGCTAAACCCCTTATAGCCCGGCGCAGTCTTGCGTTCGGTTCGCGCCAGTGCATATTCCTCATGTGTTTCAGGATGTAAAAAAACGGGAAAATCTTTACCGACAGGCCTGAAACCTTGTGCCATCATGGATTCGGGTGTTTCAGCGACCACCACCCAGTCTCGTTCCTTGACGGGATAGCCCAGTAATGTATCGCGGACAGCACCGCCGACAAGATACTTTTTCACGCATTTTCCACTCTTTGCAAACAATTCAGATATTATATACGTTCCACAGATAAAATTTCGTCACCCCTTCTCTTAAAAATGACATGACCGATATTTTTTTTGCCAGCTTGCTGTTAGGCGCTGCTACCGGTGTATTGGCCGGCCTGTTTGGTATTGGTGGCGGCATCATCATCGTACCGGTACTGGGGTGGTTATTTGAACGCGCGAATCTGGCGGATGAGCATAACATGATTATGGCGATTGCCACCTCACTGGCGACTATTATTCCCACCTCTATCGCGTCAAGTTACGCGCATCATCAACGACAAAACCTGCTGTGGCCTGTGGTTCGAAAACTTGTCCCCGGGATTATCATGGGCAGCCTGCTCATGTCTTTTATCGCCGCCCATTTACCCGCACAACTGCTGCGCTATTTTTTTATCATCTACCTGCTCTATGTCGCGACAAATATGCTATTGCAAAAAAAGACCGTCATCTCGGTACAAAACAGATGGCAAGGTATGGATTATGTTGCCGGGGCGATTATTGGCGGTCTGTCAACGTTACTGGGTATTGGGGGCGGAACGTTAACCGTCCCTTATTTGTTAGGCAAAAACCTGGTGATGAAAAATGCCGTTGCCGTTTCCAGCGCATGCGGCTTGCCCATTGCCATTGCCAGTACACTAGGCTATATCCTGGCCGGCTGGAATCTAACCTCATTACCTAAATACAGCGTGGGCTTTATTTATCTACCGGCTTTTTTAGGTATTGTTACAAGCAGTATTTTTACCGCATCTATCGGTGTACAACTGGCCAGCGTCCTGCCGGCCCAACATTTAAAACGCTATTTCGCGCTGCTGCTTTTTATCATCGCCGCAAAGATGTTGTGGTAATACAAAAAAGCCCGCAAACGTTTGTTTGCAGGCTTTTATATTTTTATAGCCTTCGATTAACGAGGCCGGATAGTAATTTCCACACGCCGATTCTGCGCACGCCCCATCGGTGTATCGTTTGAGGCAACGGGATAGCGTTCACCAAAGCCACGCGCCTGGATGCGATTATGATTGACACCCCGTTGAACCAGATAACTCGCAACACTGTTCGCTCTGCGCTCGGATAAGCGCTGATTATAATCCGCGCTGCCGGTTGAATCAGTAAAACCAGAAACATTAATGCCGGTATCATTAAATTCCTTCAGCACCAACGCAACAGAATCCAATACCGGATAAAACTGTGGACTAATATTGGCCGAATCGGTATTGAATGTAATATTGCCCGGCATAATCAGTTTCAGATTATTACCCTGGCGAACCACTCTGACTCCGGTGCCTTCCAAACGGGCGCGTAACTGTGCTTCCTGTCGATCCATATAATATCCGACACCACTGCCTACAGCCGCACCTGCCGCTGCACCAATCAGTGCGCCATCTCCACCACCCGCTAACGCGCCAATACCGGCGCCAACGGCCGAGCCTACACCCGCGCCGATTGCCGTATTCGCAACTTTTTGTTGCCCCGTATAAGGATCTGTCGCACAACCTGTCGCCAAACTAACGGCAAATGCAATTGCAGTCATTTTTTTCATCGGGATTACTCCATTGTTTATTATGAGGACAATACAAATCAGGATACTAAAGATAGCTTAATCCAGGATGAATTGCGACCGTTTGATTAAGTTGGGCGTGAAAAGAGGAATAAAGTGTATCTCCCGCCTGCGCCGTCTCATGCCTTCGTCCTTGAACCAAAGGTTCAAGTGGAAGCTTAACCGGCTCATCAGGCTTCCCGTCTAAAACGGGCCTGCACACCAGAAATCCGGAGACCGCTTCCGGAGCAAAATCAGGTTCAGGAAACACCCGGCACTACTCGAACGCTGTAGGAGATACAAGGGTTATTCTAAACTATTTAAGCGCTTTCTAAAACCGCTTCTATGCGCTGGCGCATTTTAATCAAGGCACCTGCAATGCCATCCGGCTGTGTCGCACTGGCCGGCTGCGTTTTGCCTTGTAACTGGCGTAATTCATGCGCTAAGTTCAAAGCTGCCATGACCGCAATCCGGTCAGGGCTTGCCACCTTGCCGGAATCACGAATTTTCCGCATCTGCTGATCAAGCTCTTTCGCCGAATCAAGCAATGCATCCGCCTCATCCGCTTCACAAGCGACCTTATACTCCTTGCCAAGAATCGTAATCGCCACCGGGGAAACCAACTTCTTCATGAGCCTTGCTCCATCGCCTTCAGGCGGCTGATCATCGCTTCTACCCGCGTCCTGGCCAAAGTCGTCTTTTCCAACAACTTCGCCTTTTCTTTTACCAAAATATCCTGCCGTAGCTTTAAGGAACTGTTTTCGTTTTGTAATTGCTCATACCGTGCAATCAATTCTTCCAGCTTTGCTTCAAGGCTGGCAAGCTCAGCCGAAGGATCATAATCAGAATTAGCCATGAGGGGTCATTAACAACGTTAAAAATCTAAAAAAATAGCGTGGCATTGCCATCGCTGCGATACAAAATGTATAGATAATGTTAGCATAAGCGGTATTTTTTGTGCATTCTACAAAAATATTCTATGAGCTACGAAACTGTCAGCACAATTTTACAACAGCATGATGCGACCCTGAATCCGTCTGAAGCACATGGCATGGCCTGTGGCATGTTATGTGTCGATAGCCGCTGCGATGTGGCGAATTGGCTGAACGTCTTACTTGAAAACGCCAGCCTGACTGAAGACGATAAAAGCATTTTGTTCAATCTGTTTGAGCAAACACGAAAATTACTTCATCCTGAAGAGGATGATTTCAGTTTCGACCTGTTTTTACCTGATAACGATGAAAATGATGATTTAAGCCAACATGCCGAAGCCTTACGCAGTTGGTGCCAGGGCTTTTTATTGGGCATCGGCTATCTAAAAAGCGGTCAGACGGACTGGCCGGGCGACAGCGGTGAAATCATGCGTGATATTGTCGAATTCACCAAACTCGACAGCAATGTTGAAAATGAAGATGATGAACACGCCCTGATGGAAATTCACCAATATATCCGGGCGGCCGTTTTACTGATTCGAGACCAATTCACAGAAGCCACTTAACACGATAACCCACCCTCATGAAGCAACAAGAATTCAAACGCCGCCGCAAAGCCTTGATGCGGCAAATCGGCCACGGCAACATTGCGCTGATTGCCAGCGCATCCAGCCAAATTCGTAACCGAGATGTCGAATATCCTTTCCGTCAGGATAGCGATTTTTATTATCTAACGGGATTTAATGAAGCCGATGCGCTGGCGGTTTTTATCCCCGGCCGTAAACAAGGCGAATATATTCTGTTTTGCCGCGAATTTGATCCGACCAAAGCACTTTGGGAAGGTGCCCATGCCGGGCTTGAGGGCGCAACGGAGCATTTTGAGGCCGATGATGCCTTCCCCATTGATGACCTCGATGATATTTTGCCGGGCATGCTGGAAAACAAGGCAAAAGTCTTTTATCCCATGGGTCGGGACAGTGAGCTCGATCACAAGCTGCTGGAGTGGATCAACCATATCCGCAAACAATCCCGCAGCGGCGTCAATGCACCGGGCGAACTGGTTTCGCTCGAACATATCCTGCACGAAATGCGCCTCATCAAGAGTGCGGCCGAACTCAAACTGATGCGCCGTGCCGCTCAAGTGTCTGCCGCCGCCCATGTTCGTGCCATGCAGATATGTAAAGCCGGCCTGTACGAATATCAAATTGAAGGCGAACTGGTACACGAATTCTATCGTCACGGCTTACGGCATGTCGCCTACCCGTCCATCGTCGCCGGTGGCGCGAATGCCTGTGTCCTGCACTACACCGAGAACAATGACAAGCTGAAAAAAGGGGATTTGTTACTGATTGATGCCGGTGCGGAATGCGACCATTACGCCGCCGACATTACCCGAACGTTTCCGGTTTCCGGCAAATTCAGCCCAGCGCAGAAACAACTGTATCAACTGGTGCTCGATGCACAAACCGCTGCCCTGGAACAAATTCAGCCGGGCCGGCCCTGGAATCTGGCCCATGATGCCTCTGTGGAGATTTTAACCCGCGGTCTGGTTAATCTCGGCCTGTTATCCGGCAATGTCAAAACGCTGATTAAAAACGAGAAATATAAACAGTTTTATATGCACCGAATCGGCCATTGGCTGGGCATGGATGTCCACGATGTGGGCGATTATAAAGTGGATGATCATTGGCGCGAACTGGAGCCAGGCATGGTCTTGACGGTCGAGCCCGGCCTTTATATCCCGGCTGATTATACATCCGTCGATGAAAAATGGCGCGGTATCGGCATTCGTATTGAAGATGATGTGGTTGTGACTAAAACCGGCCATGAGGTTATCACCACGGATGTCCCCAAAACGATTGAAGACATTGAGCAACTGATGCAAACAACATGATGCAACATGATTATGACATTCTGATTGCCGGCGGCGGACTGGCCGGCAACTGCCTGGCGCTGGCCTTGCAGGACTCCGGCCTGAAAATTGCTATCATTGAAGCGCAAACACCCCAACAATTGCAACACTCCCCGGCAGGAGACCGCGCGCTTGCACTGGCCGCGGGCACCGTCAATATGCTGGAAACTTTAAATATCTGGCAAGGCATTGAGACGGCAACGGCCATCAAGCAAATTCATATTTCCGACCGCGGTCATTTTGGCAAAACGCGATTATCGGCCAAACAGCAAGGCGTTTCTGCCCTGGGCTATGTCATCTCTGCCCGAGACATCGAAACACATGTCGCCAACCGGGTCGAACAGGCTGGCATTCCGCGCTTCTGCCCGGCCCGTGTCGTCGGACTCATGGCGGGGAATAACGCTATCCATGTCAGCCTCAAACAAAATCAGCACCCAATCAATCTCTCAGCGGCCTTACTGGTCGGTGCCGATGGTGGCAATTCCAGCGTGCGCAAACTGCTGGAAATTCCGCAACAGGTCACCGATTATGGCCAAACCGCCCTGGTCACGACGGTACACAGCGCCAAACCCCATGCCAACACCGCTTACGAACGCTTTACCGAATCCGGCCCGTTAGCCCTGCTACCGATGCAAAACAATCACCTGTCTGTGGTCTGGACACGCCAGCATGACGATGCCGACGCCTTAATGGCCGGAGGCGAAGCCGATTTTCTGGCGCAATTACAAGATTGCTTTGGCTATAAACTCGGCTTACTCAAGCTAAGCAGCCCGCGTCGCGCCTTTCCGTTAACCCTGATTCGGGCTGAGCGTATGATCGACAACCGCGTCATACTGATCGGCAACGCCGTCCATCAATTACACCCGGTTGCCGGCCAAGGCTTTAACTTAGGGCTGCGCGATGTGGTACAGCTGGCCGAACTGTTACATTCGCAACCCGACCCCGGCGCGCCCGAAGTCCTGCAACACTATGCCGCACTACGCCAGACTGATCATGACAAAACCATCGGCTTTACCGACACCACCGTCAAAATATTCTCTAACCGCTGGCTGGCATTAGCCGCCGTGCGCAATGCTGGATTGACCGTCCTCGATCACCTGCCATTCGCCAAAAAGCAACTGGCCCGCCACGCCATGGGCATGGCCGGTCGCTTGCCCAGAATCGGGAGTAAACGCTGATGCAAAACCGTTTTGAAATCATCGTCGTCGGTGGCGGCATCGTCGGTGCCACCGCCGCCCTGGCTCTGGCTAAAGGCGGTATAGACGTTGCACTGCTCGACATCGCCCGACCGCCCGAACAATGGCCAGCTGATTCGGTCGATTTACGGGTTTCCGCCTTAACCAAAGCCTCGCAAAACATACTGCAACAACTTGAGGCCTGGCCCGAGATGGTCAAACGCGGCGTCTGTGCCTACAAAGACATGCGTGTCTGGGATGCCAAGGCCGATGGAGAACTGCATTTCGATTGTGCCGATACGCCCTTCAATGAACTCGGCCATATCGTTGAAAACCGCGTCACCGTAGCGGCATTATGGCAGCAACTGAAACAACAGCCCTCCGCCCAGTGTATTACGCCGGCCAAAATTGCCGACATGCAATGGCTTGAACAGGGACACCGCCTGACGCTGAAGGATGGCCGTCAATTTGAAGCCGATTTAATCATTGCCGCCGATGGTCGCGACTCCTTTCTGCGCCGCCTGGCCGGCATTGATATTACCGGCTGGCCTTATCATCAGGATGGCCTGGTTGCCACCATCGATACCGAAAAAAGCCACCAAAACACGGCCTGGCAACGCTTTTTAGAGGAAGGGCCGCTGGCTTTTTTACCCCTACACACCGGGCAATGTTCCATCGTCTGGACATTAAAAACGGAAACCGCACAAGCCTATGTCAAACTCGCCGAAGATGAATTTTTAGCCGAACTGGAAAAAGCCTCCGGCGGCATTCTTGGAAAAATGCTCAAAACCGGGCCGCGTGCCGCTTTCCCGCTTAAATTTCAATTTGCCAATCAATACACCGATGCCCATCTGGCCCTGATTGGCGATGCCGCACACGCCATGCACCCGCTCGCCGGTCAAGGCGCCAATGCAGGCCTGCTCGACGCCGCAGCCATTGCTGAACTGGCCATTAAACAAAAACAGGTTGGCCGTCCACTGACGAGTCGCAAATACCTGCGCCAATATGAACGTTGGCGTAAAGGGGATAATTTACTGATGATGAGCAGCATGGATGTTCTGAATAAAACCTTCAGTCGTCAGGAATTACCCGTCATTTCCCTGCGCTCTTTCGGGATGAACCAGATTAATCACAGCCGCTGGCTGAAAAACCTGTTCAACCAACATGCTATGGGACTGCGTGATGACCTGCCACGGCTGGCACAAAATCAACCGTGCTGGTAAAGCCGCAGTTTACCCGAAGCCAACGCTTCTGGTATAGTCGGTTTAATAATCTCCGTAACAATAAAAATCAAGAGGAAACGGTATGGCCGAATTACTTTTCATACTTGTCACGATTTATGTCGCCTATGTCGTCTTTAAGGTCGTGGAATGCGAAAAAAATCTGAAAAAACAAAAAACAGCCACGCAGCCGGCAACCGCAAGCCAGCCACACGTTACCGTCAAAACCGAAGTAACGCCAAAACCTGCCGCCGCACCCCAGCCAAAAACCGCCTCTACACCTAAACCTGCCAGCCCTGCAAAACCGGCCACGCCAGCCGCCGGCAAAAAACTGAATCCCGGCGAGCTGAAAAATCCGGAAACCGGCGAAATCAGTAAAATCGCCAGCAACTATCGCTTTCTAAAGCGCTGGATAAAAGAAGCCCTGGTCACAGAAGGTCTGCTGGAAAAAATCTACAAAAACACCGAACTGGACAAGGCAAACATCGCTAAAATCAACGAGGCTTTAAACAAACTCAAGGCAATGGATAAGTATCAGTAAAAGGCTTTTTATTTACTGATGTAGCGCGGTTTGATCGTGACTAAAGTCCGCTCCTACGGGGTATAGGCTGCATTGAGCATTGTAGAAGCGGCTTTAGCCGCGATTCTTAACTCGCACGCCGAACACAAAACAGTAAAAACGGCGTCGTTTAAAAGACTAATACGCTGTTTGATTTAAAACTCAACCAAACCTCATCGCCAATGCTTAACACCATGTCCTGCAAGGCATGATGCGTAATCATGGCCTGGAAGACTTCTCCAGCCTCAACCGTCACCAGAATATTCCCACTGGCTTCACCAATGGCCTTGATGCGGCCTTGAACCTGGTTACGCATACTGGACACCAGCGCCTGCCGGGACACGACAATCTCTTTGGGGTCAATCGACACATGACGCCCTGGCCCGGCGCCATCGGATAAATAAATCGTCATGTTGCCGGTCTTGAAACATTGCTTTTCCTGAATGCCGTGAAACACGTTAATCAACGGCGATTGCACCGGCCGCCCCGCGACCAATGAAATCACCTCATCCGCCAATGCCATGCCCTGCAAGCGATCATGCGTGCTAAATACCAGCGTCGCCTGTCTGTCCTGTTGATAATCGCGCATAAACCGCATCAATATCGTGCAGCTGTCCTGATCGAGATAGCTGAACGGTTCATCCATCAGCAATACTTCAGGCGCACCAATAATAGCGCGCGCCAATGCCACTTTCTGCGCTTCGCCACCCGACAAACGATTGGCCGACTGATCACGCAAATGGCAGATATCCAGCTGTTTTAACGCTTCACTGACACGAGCGCACCATAATGCCCGCGGCACGCGCTGAAATTTCAAAGCCAATTGCAGGTTATGTGCCACGCTCCCCCGGAACAAATACGGCCGTTGCGGTAACAAGGCAATCTGTCGCCGCGCCTGTTCAGATGGCGTCTGTCCAAAGAAAGCCACGCGGCCCTGTGCCGGCTGCGCCAATAACGCTAACACCTTCAACAAGGTACTCTTGCCACTGCCGTTTGCACCAATCAGCGTGGTGATTTTGCCGGCGGCAATCGTTAAATCAGGAATCGACAACGCCGGTGTCGTACCGTAATTAAACTGCACCCCGCTTAATTGATACGCTATCGGGGTATTTTCTGCTGTGTGTTCTTCAAACATCCTGATGACGATTAACGCTGACCTCGGCACGACGCAGTACGCTATCGTGCCAGTAAAAACCGGGCCGGATTTCAGATAAAACCACGCCATCACCGGCTTTGGGATTGTTTTCCAGGCTGCCAGCCACCATGGATTCGGGGTTAAAGCGCTGTTTTTCTATCGGGATCGTCTTGAGCTGATAACGATCCAGCATGACATCTCGCTGTCGGCTCTCTTCGTCCTGGCTCTGTTGCTGTATCGTGCTGAGCGTATCCGACACCTGCTGCAATATCTCACCCTGCCGGTTTTGCAACTGCACAATGCCTTTTAGCCGTTCGCTGTCACTCATAAAATTCATCAGCCAGCGCACAGCGCAACACATCGCGAAATTGAGCGGCCGTGAGCGGTTCCATCTCTGATAACGCAAAGGCCTGATCCAGCCAGGTTTCAAAAGCCATGTCAGACTGCTGAAACAATTGATATTTGAGGCGACTGCGCGCATCTTTAATGGTCTCATACGCCTGGTGAATTTGTTTGAAGGTTTCGGGGTCTTGCTCCGGCGGATGTTGTTTAACCGCGTGCAGATAAGCCTGCCGAATCTGCACGTCACTGGCATCTGGCGTCAAGCCTAAACACTGAAATGGATCAATCATGCGCGGCCACCGTCGTCAATAATTGTTGAAAACTAAAAGGTACCGGGATGTCATTGTGTTCTGCCGCCTTCATCAGCAGCAAGCCCTCATATAACAGCGGTTGTCGGGCTAAGGCCTGCTCCAGATCAGGCGCTGACATCTGGCTCTGAAACGCGGCCGCCAGTTGCTCAGGCGTCAGTTCCATCATCAATTCATCGCGTTTTTCATAGAGCCGCGCTTTTGTATCGTCGTCCAAACCAGCCAGCAGAGCATCCAATACATCATCATCTTCATCCGCTGTTTGCAGCGAAGTCAGTACCTGCTGCCTCTCCAACGCCGCCAGTTTATCCTGGGTTTCAACATCATCCGGGTCATAACGCAAGCTTTGCTCCAACCACTCGGTTTGCGACTCCGGTGGATAAAATTCGGCGATATGGCGTAAAATCAGCGCGATCTTCATCGCCTGTCCGGATGTTTTTTTCAAACTGTCCATGGCATCCAGCCAATGCTGTTCAGCGCCGTGAAAATCATCACTACGCTCGCACGCCAAGGCTTTCAGACGGCTTAATTCAAATGCGGTAAGCTCTGGAAAGTGTTTTTTAAAGCGCAGCCAGCGCACAAAATCATTGGGTAAATGTCCGGCACAAAACGCCAGGGCCTCAGCAAAACCAGTCAATGCCCGAAATTGCACGACCCAATCAAATGCCTGTAACGGCATAATACCACCGACTTGTTCGCAGTAGCGTTCAATAAACTGGCATTGCAGATCACTTAAACGCCGCAGTGCATATACCGTTTCACGCTGCCATCTGTTCAAGGCCGCCATCGCAGCAACAAAATGCTGTCCTTGTAAAGAAAGCACCTGCAAAACCGATAAACAGACGGCATAGGGGGAATCCTGGGGCACAGGCTGTCCCTGTATCAAGCAGGCAAAATCATAAAAGACCGAATCAGGCGTTAAATCTTCCGCGATTTTTGCAGCGGCCTGTTTGTCTGGCAAGGCCTGTAATGCTCTTTCTGCCACAAACAGGTCGGCAAGAAATTGTGAGCCTTGCGGCAAACAGGCCTGCAAATCAACGCTTCCTGTCAACTGTAAAAGCCCCAGCTTCACCGCCAGCTCAGGGTTTAGATAATCGATTTGATCGGCGCTGCACTGCTGCATAAATTCTTCAACACCCGCCTGATCGCCCAACGCCAGCATCCACAGCACGACATCATCCAGCTTCAAGCGGTCAGCCACATTCAGCTGTCGGTATTGCCGCCACAAATCCACCGCCTCCCGATACATCGCACGTTTTGCAAACATCTGCGCCCGAGCCAGATAGCATTCAGCCATGGCCTGTTGCCACTGTGTATCATCAGTTTGCAGCCACAATTCGCGATAGCATTCGGCCGCCTCTTTGTATTGCTGTTGATTGATTAACTGGCGGGCCCTTTCGGCCTGTGACTGTATTTCATTTGGCATGGTTTTAGCGAAGGCGCATCATTACGGTTTGATGAGCTTATCATATTCAGCATTGATTCCAATTCAAAATCAGAGGAGGAAATAACCGGGGCTTGTGAATAGTAGCACCCATGCCAATCGCGGCTAAAGCCGCTCCTACGACGATCAAGTCACTTTATGCACTCGTAGGAGTGACTTTAGTCACGATCAAACCACCCCAATCATTAAAATATTTGGTGCGACACAACACATCAAACCACATAACATCAGTTATTTAATCAAAAAGTCCCGCATCATGCCTAAGTCCTCATGTTCCAGATTGTGACAGTGGTACATGAACAGACCTTTGAAATCATTAAACGGTTTTAAAATTGTCACTCTTTCTCCGGGCATGACCAGCACGGTATCTTTCCAGCCAAAATCAGCTAATCCTTTCGATACGCTGGCATGCATCCCTCGAAACCGGGGATTGACTTCTCTTTTAATCACCTGAAATTGCTCACCATGTAAATGCATGGGGTGCGGCATGGCCATACCATGACCGCCGTGATAACCATTGTCGAATACCATCAACTGTAAACTGTTTACCGGAATCACCTCATCCGGCTGAATGTCATTCATCTTGTAAGAGCGCCCATTCAGCAAGGCTGACATATGTCGCATGGATAAGGTAATCGTTCTGGGACGCTCACGATTAACGGCATCTTGTAGACGTAGAGGCTTGATCAGGGTTAAATGCTGGGGTAAGGGATCGTTGGAACGGGCCTGCTTGACAACTTTGACTTTCAGCACTGGATAGTCGCCACCTGCAGGTAAAGCATTTCCGGACATTCTGCCCCCCATGCCACCACGCCGGCTACCCATCATTCCACCTCCCATCATTCCACCGCCCATCATGCCACCATGCATGGATGCACCAGAGAATGGAATACTGCGTAAAGTCAATTCAGTACCCACAGGCTTATCGCTGAAATCAACCCATAATTCGCGCCTTTCTGCCGGTGCCAACATGATATAAGGCAGGTTTTTCGGCGCCGGTATCAGTCCCCCATCGGTGCCGACAAGCGTCACCGGAGAACCATCATCCCAAGCCAGTTTGTAAATTCTGGAATTAGAGCCATTTAATAGACGTAAGCGGTAAGAACGATTTTCAACCGGCAGAACAAAATCAGGCTCACCGTTAATCATAATTCTATTGCCTAAAAACCCCCGCATGCGCTGCATCATGTGATTCGAATATTGCAGCTGGTTGTTACTGTCAAAGCTGCGATCTTGAATAACGAGCGGTACATCATAAGCACCTTTCGGCAAACCAACCGCCAGCTCCTCGGGATCATTGACAATAATCAACCCCGCGAGTCCGGAATAGACCTGTTTAGCGGTCACGCTATGGGTATGCGCATGATACCAGTAGGTCCCTGCCCGATTGAGAATTTCGAATTCATAAACAAATGTACCACCATGATGGATGGCATACATCGGATTGCCATCCATTTTGGACGGAACATGCAGGCCATGCCAGTGCAAAATTGTTTCGGCCGGTAAATTATTTCTAAGATAGATCCTGACTTTCTGTCCGGTCTGTAAATGCAGTGTGGGTGCAAGATAAGAACCGGGCAGATTTTCCAGTGATTGCTGCGGGCCTTTTAAAACCTTCCCATACACTTTCCAGACTCGAGTGTCAGGACCGGGAAAAATGGGGATGCTCACGGATTCCAGCTTGAATTCAATTTCCACATCAGGGTGAAAATCAGGTGAAGGCCTATTACCGACAGACTGATTCATCGCCTGCGTCAACCCCGGAAAAGCTGCTGCAGCGGAGGCAATACCGGTGTACTGTAAAAAATGGCGACGCTGAGTATTGATATTGCGGCTCATAGGACTCTCCTTTTTTAGCTATTGTATAAGATTTTGATTATATACCTAAATACGCATATCCTTACAAATTTGTGCTTTACAGAGCTAAAATAATCTGAGTTCGGGTAAATATTGGAGGAACCACGCTATACTTTTGATAGATGATTACGTCATCAACGAAGCACTATCAAAACACGCCATGATGAACCTAAAAATATTTGTGAGTTAGAGCATTCTCCCCTTTGATTCAATGACATAAGAGAGGTTTGCTCCCACTAAACTCACTGCTGCTTAAACCGAACTGAGGTTAATTAAAATTTTGCGGGATTTTTTGCCGTACAACACATGTTTTATCACGCCGAGTCAGGCACTTTTATGTTCTGCATATTTCGCTTTCATATTTTCAAGCATATAAAACAATACCGGGACAGCAATAAGGGTTAAAAAGGTCCCGGTGGTTAAACCGCCTATCGCGACAAAGGCCAGCGGCGACAGTCGTTCAATCCCTACCGCCCATTCCATAGCCAGAGGAATCATTCCCACGGCAGAGGCTATCGCGGTCATTAATATAGGGCGTATACGTTTTTCCACTGCACCTAATAATGCCTGCTTTATCGGTTGCCCCTCTGCCATAGCCTGTTTGGCAAAATCAATCAGTAAAATACCGTTATTTACAACGATACCCATTAATAGAATTAAGCCCATAATCGCGGGCATAGACATAAATTTTCCGCCTAATAACACCCCAAAGGCTGCACCAATAACCGCCAGTGGTAACGTGAGCATAATGGCAATAGGGTCTAAAAAAGAGCGAAAAGTGATCACCAACATAAAATACAACAGCACCATACTTAATGCCAAGGCTTTAACCAAACGACCAAAGGTTTCTGCTAATTGCTTATATTCACCCTCATAATGAATCTGGTAGCCTCTGGGTAGCTGTATATCAGCCAGTGCATTCGCCACAACGTCATGTAGTGCAGTAATGGACACATTTCTACGCCAGGCTTTAATGTCGATAGTTGGCTGCAGATATTGATGTGTTTCAGCCGTTGCCACACTGATGATAGTGGGGGCGGCTACCGACTCCAAAGGAATCACTTCACCACTTGCCGTTTCAATTGTAATGGCCCGAATAGATTCTTTATTCATCCTTTGATCGGGCTGTAAACGTGTCCAAACAGGAATAAAATCTTCTCCTGCCACTCGAATATGCCCTGAATCTACCCCATTAACCGCTTGAGCAACCTGCCTTGTAATATCGGCCGGCGATAAACCATACAACCTGGCTTTGGCAGGGTCAACGGCTAACTTAATACGTTGTGAATAATCCTGCCAACTGCGTTCCATGCCGGTTAAGCCTGGAACTGTTTTAAGCCGTTGCATCACTTGCTCGGCTAATTGACTGAGTTCTTTCGGGTTATCGCCTGAAATCATGACATCAAGATTTGCGGTGATGGATGATAAAGGCGTTGCCCCAAAGACACGGACATTCGTTGAAACCATATTCGGAATGGCCAGCAAGCGTTCTCTTAATCCCTGATTAATATCATAAATCGTCCGGTTACGGTGAAAACGATCAACAATATTTAAAGTCACTTCACCTTGTTGTAATAAGCGCTTTGAACCAAATGATTTTACGCCAGCTTCCGCACCCATAACGGTTGATACTGAAATAAGCCAGTCTTCAGGAATCTCTTGTTTAATAACGGTTTCCACTTGCTCTGCTATCTGTCGCATTTTATCCGTATCGGTATCTGGCGAGGCCTCAAAAGAAATCGTATCAATACCTGTATCCATCATCGGCATTAATTCCCTTCCTTGCATGCGCATATGGGACGCTGAAATAACAAATAGCACTAAAAAAAGACCCATGACCCATAGACGATGTTCTAATGCACGACTGACCAGAAATAAATAGCCCCGCTTTGTTGGTTCCATAATGTATTGGCTAAAAGGCTCCAGCAACCAGGCCAAGGGATCTTTTGCTTCTGGCTTAAGCATTCGGGGGACCAGCAAGGGAATCATCGTGACTGAAACCACCAGTGAAGCAAATAAAGCAACCGATAAAGTCACGCACAAGGGACGTAATACTGTTTCGACAAAGCCACCAATTAACATAATAGGCACTAACACTAAAATAGTGCTGACCGTACCGGATGTATCGGCTAATAAAATTTCATCCAACCCTCTCACGGCGGCGACTTTGCCTTGTTCAGAGAATTCGCGCATCCGCCGTTCGATATTTTCCATCACCACCACGACATCATCAGCTAATAAGCCCACGGCAATAATGATGCCGGATAAGGTGACCATATCGAACTCAAAACCTATCCACCATAAAATGGCAAAGGTCAATAAATAGGAGAGCGGTAATGATAAGGTCACAATCAGAGCCGCACGCGAATTGCCCAAAAACAATAAAATAATGATTAAGGTCATTATGACCGCATCGCGCAAAGAGTCCAGCATATTATCAACCGTTAAATCAATAATTCGTCCCTGAGTATCTGCGACTTGTATCTGCAGATTAGGAAATTTTGCCTTAACCTCTGCGAGATGCTGATTAATACTGTTAATCACCGTTTTGGCATAGCCGTGTTCAGAGCGTAATAATGAAATCGCTACCGCCTCTTTGCCATTACCGCGGTATAGAGAAGTCGCATCGGCTTGCCCCCAATGCACCTGTGCAATATCAGCCATTCTAATATGATGTCCGCCACTAATCGGTACTAAAATTTCAGCAATATCATGGGGATCATTGGCTAAAGACTGTGCGGTTAATAACAACCGCATATCATGTCTATGCACCAGGCCTGCAGGCATTGAGATATTGGAATCCAACAAAGCCGTCATGACCTGTTGAATCGTTAAATGGTAGGCTTGTAATTTATTGCGGTCTACATCGACTGACACTTGCCGTACAGGGCCTCCGAACACTTCGGCTTCGGCTACCCCGGGTAGATTCAATAAGGTATCGCGTAAATCATGTTCTGCAATGCGCCTGAGTTGCGCCAAATCCAGCCCGGAATCTTTGTCAGCTGTCACCGATAACACCATTAAAGGGCGTGCCGCATCGGTTATTTTAAAAATTAACGGCTCCCGAATCCCTGGAGGTAATTGACCGCGTACCCGGGATAATTCTGTGGTCACTTTATTGGCCGCGATATTAATCTCATTACCGTATTCAAACTCGACCATCACCGAGGACACGCCATCCCGTGAGGTTGACGTGACACGGCGCACGCCATCAATCGCGGTTAACCTGACTTCCAAAGGATGCGTAACATCATTACTCATATCGGTAGTCATCGCCCCGGGCCACTGGGTAACAACCGCAATCACAGGGCGATTGGTATCGGGGAATAAATTAGTCGGAATCGATTGAAAGCCTAATATCCCTAATAAAATAGCGGCAAAGGCGGCAGAAATAAGGGTATGAGGTTGCGATAAGATGCGTTCAGCAAAAGTCATTTTACCGCCTCATGAGTGGCGATGGCTCGAATGCTATCTTTATCGCGTAATCTTAATAACACACTGCCATGCCCTGTCACAACTTCATCACCCGCCTGGATATTGCCCGAAATTGCACAGCCTTCAAAACCACACAAGGCGATATCGACCGTTATTTTACTTAGCGTATCGCCAGCCGTTGAACGATTCACTTTAAAAACATGTCCTATGCGCGTGTCTGATGAAGGTACTAAAGCCGAATGGGGTACAATAGAAGCTTGCTCTATTTTTTTTGAAATCACCCGTACAGCGACCGGTGCAGCATCAGGCAAATTAAACACACGTTGTGGCAAATCAACCTCAATGCTGCCCATCGCCATTTTATCCAGTGCAGGATTAACACGGGTAATATGAGCTGTCAGCCTGGATTTACCGCGTGATATGTGTACTTCACCTTCTGGTTTTACGCGGGTTAATGTTTCCAATGGAATCGGCACAATCACACGCCCACCCTGCTTTGAGGTTAATACATAAAGTATTTTTCCGGGCTGTGCCGTATCGCCCACTTCAACCAGACGTTGTGCGATATCCGCATCCAGCGGCGAGACAATATGTCCATAGCCGATTTTGACACGCATTTGATTAATTTGCTTTTGCAATGACTGTACATTAGCGCGATCTTCATGCACTTTTGTGCGCCACTGATCAACGGCTGAAGCCGCTGATCCACCTTGCTTAAATAGATTCTGTTCGCGTTGTAATTCTCTTTGGTCATGGTGCAGAATCGCCTCCGCACTGACACGTTTTGCTTCCAGGGCATCACGACTGGCTTTTAACTCTTCGGTATCAATCTGTACCAGTAAATCACCTTTTGCCACATGCCCCCCGGCTCTTGGGCCTAAAGCCAGAATACGTCCTGATATTTGCGGGCTGATCCGTACTTCACTGGCACTTTCTACTTTACCCAAAGCGGGGAAACCTTCAGTGACACGCCCGGTGGTGACCTTGGTAACCGATAATGCCCACGGGGCTAATGTCATCGTGGGTTCATCGGTTACTTTTTTTAATTTACTGTGTAAGATTAGGAAGCTGAGAATAATAATCAGCAGAAAAACCAAATATTTTGCGTTAGCCATTAAGAAATTTTTTGTCATTGTGCTTTGTCTGCTTGTAAACGATAGGCTTGCGGTTCTTTGCCTAACGCTAAATTTAATTGATCATCTGCAAGCCACCAAGTGGCTAAAGCACTGCTTAAATTAGATCGGGCTTTTGCCAGCGCTGATTCTGCATCCAATAAATCCACCGAAGAAAGCCGGCCATTTTGGTATCGGTCCGACTGGATTTTTTCAGTTTCAATGGCCGCCTGCAAACCCGCCTGTGCCGCTACATATTGTCGTTGTGATGCCATCCAGCCTGCTAAAGCGGCATCAAACTCCGCTTTAGCTTGATTAGCGGCCAACACTTTCTGTTGCTGAACCGCTTGAATTTTTGCATTCGCCTGATTGATTTGCGCCTTTCGTCTTCCTCCATCCCAGAGTTCCCAATCAAGTTGTCCAACCACACTCCATACCCCTGAGCCATTGCCGTTGTAACCCCTGTTTTCGGCGACATTAGCCTGTACAGATAAACTCGGCAGCCAATCCCGATGGGCTACTTTGGCAGATTCTTTTTCTGCCTTAGTCAGCTGGTTAAAGCGTTGAATATCAGGACGTTTCTGCAGGCTCTCGTCATTAACAGCCGATAAAGCAGCCGGTGTGCTTTTAGCCTGTACAATTGATTTTGTATAATGCTTTTGATTTAACAGCGCCGCCAAATTAGCCCGTAAACGGGCATCATCACCATTGACCGACGCCAACTGCCCTTCCACTGCTTTAATTTCTGCTTCAATCCTGAGTAATTCCACCTTGGCCAGCCGTCCAACCTTGATGGCTGTTTCAGTCACTTGATAATGTTCCAGCAAGGCTTGATACTGCTTGCGTAATGCTTCGCGTACACCGGACAACTGCTGTAAGCTGCGATATAAAAAAACAGCCTGGGAAAATAACTGTAAGCGGGAGTTGGCAAATGCAAAATGAGAAGCCTCATTTAAATGTTGTTGCGCATGAACCTTGGCCGTGATTTTGCCATTAATATCCAAGGGTAATGAAAGATTTGCACCATAGCTGTATTGATTACGATCAATGGCGACTTGGGAAAAATTGACAGGCGGTGCAAGTGGGCTGACCAAACGGTTATTGTTGTAATGAATATCTTTACCATACAGCGTTATCCGTCCCCAATATTCACTGCTGGCTTTATCAATCCCTGCTTTGCTTTCATCTATATTGGCTTTATCAACACGTAACTGCGGTGAGACGTGCTCCAGCTGGTGTAACATCGTTGATAAACTTTCAATTTCTGACGCTTTGAGTGGTAATGATAAAGCAAGCAGATAAGCAACAAATAATAACCCTGAATTTCTTTGCAAAAAGAAGGTGTTTTTAATATTTTTCATCATTCCTTTATGACTATTAGCTTATTTGAATAGCGGGTTGATGATTGCTGTGAGTTGCCTTAGGTAATCTGCTGGCATATTTTTTACCAGCATCAGAAACGCAATGCCCAGCAAAAACCAGCCAAATAGTTTTTTCATTTTCTTTTTATCAATGGACAAGGCTTTTCTGGCCCCGATTTGTCCCCCGATAAACACGGCTACACCCAGCATTAATGACGTTTTCCAGTCCCAATGTCCTGCGGCCAAATGGCCTGCAAAACCACCCGCTGCCGTTAAGCCCACCATTAACGCACTTGATCCGACAGCAATATCCATCGGGATTCCTAATAACAACACCATTAAAGGGACTTTTAAAATGCCACCGCCAACCCCGATTAAGCCACTACTTAATCCGGCCAAAAAAGAAACCGGTAAAGCAAGTAATAAATTGACGGCATACTGTTGTTGATTAAAGTGACGTATCCAATGAAACCAGTATTTTTTGTGGGGGAGTGCTTTAGGTTTCTGTTTAAACTCATGAATCATAAAAATGGCCGCAAATGCGACCAGTGCAGCAAAAAGCCAGCTTAAATGTTGTCCGCTGATATTTCCCGAAACATACCCGCCTATAAAACCACCGAGAGCCGTCACGGTTTCTAATACCACAGCCAATGACCAGTCGACCCTTTTTGCCTTACGAAACACTAGCGTAGCGGACAAAGAGGTGATCATAATCAAAAATAAACTCGTCGTTGCCGCCGTATGAAAATCAATGCCAAATAGAACTTGTATCGGTGTATATAAGGTTCCACCGCCTTGCCCCAACATCGAAAAGACAATGGCAATCAGAAAAATAATGGCGCTTAGCAGGAGGCTGGTGGATAAAATCATTAAGGGTTCCTTATATCGCGTTCCACGCTCTTCGTAGGAATTGGATACGTCTACTTTAGCAATCGCTGGAGCGAACCTGACAACTGGGTTCCCGGTGCGACAGTATTAAAAACCGTACCGTATTTCTTTACATTTTCATGCAGTAATTCTAATCGCTGGTCACTTTCATCACTATCGATAAGAATTTCATAGCTAATGGACTCCATACCCGGCGGGACATCTCGACGCACGCCTGAAATATTCACGGTTACGCTATGCCATTCAAATTTAAGCATCGGTGTCACCCGTTCTATACCTTTAATCATACAGGCCGCTAATGCAGCAAGCAGTAACTCTGCAGGATTGAACGCATCAGTCCGACCTTTTAGAGCAGTATCTAAGGTGATTTTGGCCTCTTTACAATAGGCTTGACTACCCTGTGCATCAACACGTTGTGCTCTGACATGGAAAATCATTTTCTGTGACTCGCTCATAATATTGCCTCTCTTTAAGTAAATTGCGTGACGACATCACCAAACCTTACCCCTGCCGTGGTGCGACAATTTCCTTATTCTGCAGTGCATAGATGATAATCGCCATAAACACAGCCGCTTGTACGACACCCAAAATAACCTCGACAGAAATAGCCATCATGGCGTTTAAACTTTGTGGAACCCAGTCACCCAGTCCGAGTGTGGTAAATGAAACCGTCGAAATATAAAAAGCCGATAAAAACTCGTGTTTTTTTATGATCGCCAATTGCATTACCTCAATATCCGCATTGTATTTAAACAGTTCAAAGACGCCGAAAACATAGAACAGCAAAGCGAAAAATAAAATTGTAACCAGGGTGATTTCCAAATAGAGCCCCACAATACGAATCAATGTCACATGGAGTGCAAAACGAGTTGATCTGGTGAAGAAAAACAGCATTGCATCCAGTAAAAACAGTCTGATAACGACGATATAAATAATGTTAAATACCAGAAGGATTTCTTTGTTCTGCTCGAAATTCACAAGGAAAGATGATTTCCAGAGCCATTCCCCAGCCAAGGGCAGCAAAATAAGCGGCAACAGTAGAGGTGCATACGTAAGATTAGCTTGTCGGTGTAATTTTAATCTCACAATGTATTCTCAAATTGCGTAAGTGCTCATCAATTTTACTCCCGGGAAGGCTAAAAAGAGCATTAATCACCTATCTTGGTTTTTTCAGCATATAACTTTGCCTTATCACCGCGTAATAAATCAGCCATTCCCATCAAGCCATCGACCAGGTATCTAGCTTGATAACCATTAAGAACTAAAAAAATACGACCTAAAATAGCGCGGTCTTTATGCGGGCAAGCGGTCACCACAATTTTATTTTTATCGATTTCATCCAGACGATCAGGCAATTCATTCAGCGGAATATTGATCGACCCGCCCATATGCCATGCGGCAAACTCTTCTTTAAAACGTATATCAATAAGTTGTGCCTTATCTTCTTGTAATAGCTCAACCAGTTCCGCACTGGTTATTTTCATCGCTTTTCTTTCAGCGTAATCAAAATTGGATAAATAAGTTTTCATTTGTTGGTCTCCTCTAAAAAATAAACGCTTAACTTTAAACAAGATCCCGATTTCTAACTAGACTTTTTACGCTAGACGGGATGGTCTCATTTCTTAGTTTGCCTTTGATAGTGTTGTTACGATTTGTTGCTCAATGGATTTAAAGTCATACCCAGAATGAGTGTGCATCTGGCCTATAAAAATCGAAATAACGACTGGGGTCTGGAAAACAAACCAATTTGCAAAATATTCAAACATAAGAAGATTCCTTGCTTACATGTGGCCGGTTTGCCATTTCATATAACCTCTTTCGGTCTTCTTTGAAAGGGGAGGTATCAATTAACTCTTTTATACTCGCTTTTATAATATTCTCCTTAAATGCCGAAATATCAGGGTGCGGAGAATAGAGAACCCATTGGCCTTCTCTTCGGTCAATTATCAATTTATTTAATTTTATCAATGATAAGTGACGAGATATTTTTGATTGCGGCAAATCCAAGGCATGACATAGCTCACACACACAAAGCCCACGATTTTCATAAATCAAAACAAGGCATCTTAATCGTGTCTCATCGGCTAATACCTTAAAAAAATTGTGCATCTACAATATCGCTCGTCTGCATATTTGAATATGCAGATATATTATATGGTAAAAAAACTATTGTCAAGTTATAAATCCAGGAAGAATTATTTTGATCGTCTCTGGCTTCACATCACTGATAGCTAAACGCAGAGCGAAGTACCGACGGAACTTTTTGCTTGTCAGAAATGCCCTTGAACGCCTCGTAAAAAGAACACGACTCTGAACACTGGATTGATGTCTCACCTGGAAGCCCTGACAAAACAAGGTTTCCAGAGTGATGCATCAGGCCAAGAAATTACTCGATTGTTTTGTAGGGGTAGCCCGCGTCTTTCCAGGCAGTTATTCCACCCGGCGCACGGTAAACATTGGTATAGCCCAAAAACCTGGCCCACCATGCCGCATTATGGGAACGACCACATTTTGTAAAACCGCAATAAACCACAATCATTTTACTTAAATCGTTCCCTAAAAGTTTACGATAGTCAGCTAGAGTTGCGCCACCCTTTACATCAATATCTTTATCCCATTCACCCGTGTGCTTCGACTGAAAACCAAAATTTTTTGCCCCATCAATGTAACCCTCTACAAACTCCCGTCGTGGATGTGCATCGATAAGAACAAAGTCTTTGTGGTTGTCTATCAGCCTTTTCAGCTCTTTTATTTTCATTAACTTATAACCACCCGCAATAGTTTGATTGGCCAAGTTAATGGCAATCTCTTGAATAGCATCCTCCTTAAACTTTTTCTCTTCTGCACTGAGGTTATCTATTCCTATCAATAGTAGGGTTACTATTAATGGTATTGAGGTAATCTTTTTGTTGATTTCGCAAAGTAATATTTTATTCATTTACCTATCTCCTCTAAAAAATAAACATTTAACTTTAAACAAGGTTCCGATTTCTAACTAGATTTTTACGCTAGGCGAAATGGTCTCATTGCTTAGTTTGCCTTTGAACGTTTTTTTACTTGGCTGAAACAAATTTATTTTTTTGTCTAAGTATCCATTTTTACCTGAACTTTGTAAGCCTACTCCTGCCAAGATTATCTACTCAGCCCGCAATGCCTCAATAGGTGCTAACCTAGCGGCCTGAAGAGCTGGATAAATACCGAAAATGATGCCCATTGATGTGGAAAAGAAGAACCCTATCCAGACTGAAGGCCACGAAATGATTGTTTCCCAGTAACCTAGGTGGGAAAGTATCAATGCGCCTGCAACACCGGACAAAACGCCGAGGATGCCCCCGCTACAGGATAGAATGGCCGCCTCCATGAGGAATTGGTTCCGAATATCCCGCCTGAGCGCCCCCACGGCTCGGCGCAGGCCGATTTCGCCAGTGCGTTCACGCACCGAGATTAACATGACCGCCAAGATACCGACACCCCCCACCAATAATGAGATACCGGCGGCTCCGCCGACCAGAAGGGTCATGGATTGGGATGTATCGCGTTCAGATTTCAACAGTGTGACCTGATTCTGAATGGTGAAGTCATCAGGTTTGCCTCGTAATCGATGCCGTTCACGCAGGATGCTACGAATCTCCTTTTCGGCCTGGTAGAGGGCATCCGCGTTAATCGCCTGGAGGTATAATCTTTCAATATATGTCACATTGAATAGTCTGCGCATAGCCGTGGCGAGTGGTACGATAATAAGATCATCCTGATCAGCACCGTTGGCATCAGTACCCTTTGATTGGGTCACACCAATAACATCGAAGGGAACCCGACCGATACGGATATTCTGCCCAATGGGATCGTCGGTGCCAAACAGGTTTTTGACTACGGTTGGCCCGAGGATGGCGACACGTCTCCGACCTCGGTTCTCCTCAGTATCGAAAACGCGACCCGAGATGACTTCTATATTGCGAATAGGAAAACCATCCGGCGTCATGCCGACTACGTTGGTATTTGCATTTTCGGACTCAAACTTGATAGAGAGTTTTTTATTGATTGCAGGCGCAGCAAGCCTCACGCTCGGACAATTCGTGAGAATAGCCTTGGCATCATCCGGGACAAGTGTCGTTACCATGGCCATCTGCCGTTGCCTGCCTGCCACGATACGTGTCTGACCGGCATTAACGATCACGAGATTTGTCCCCATGTCACTGATACGATCCAGGATACGTTTTGAAGCTCCCTGCCCGGCCGCCACGATAAGAACCACCGCGCCCACACCTACGATAATACCCAGCATACTCAAAAATGTGCGTAATTTATGGGTAGCCAGTATTTCATAAGATAAGGCCATATTTCTGGAGAATTTCATCTCAAGACATCAACAGGATTCAACGATGCCGCTTTCCGCGCTGGCTGCACTCCAAAAAAGGTGCCCACCAGCAATGCAAAGCCCAGCGATAATGCGAAAGGCTCCCATGAAAGTACAACGGGAATTTTCGTCGTCTGCATCAAAATCAGCGTGATGACTGTACCGAGCCCACTACCGAGTATCATGCCACTGCATGTAACAGCCAGCGATTCGACCAGGAATTGGAAAAGTATATCCTTACGGGTGGCACCGACTGCACGTCTCAAACCAATTTCCTTCTGCCTTTCGCCCACAGAGATAAGCAGAATATTCATCAGGACTACACCGCCAACAAGCAAGCTAAGACCGGCTAATGCAATAAGCAGAGAGGAGAGCGTTCCTGATGTTCCACGAGCCATATTGCCCACGGCTTTCGCCGACACGATTCTGAAATCATTCTCTTGAGAGGGTAGAATGTGATGACGCTCGTGAATAAGCTGTCGAACATCTTTCTGGACGGACGTGATGTGATCCAGATTTTTAACCTTAATACGGACATAGGTAATGTAATCTTGGTTGAATAATCGTCGCATCCCCGTGGTTAAGGGAATAAGTGCCCTGTTGTCGAAATCGGTTCCGATAGGACTCGTTCCACGACGTTCCAATACCCCTTTAATACGAAAACGAACATTTTGAATTCGAATATATTTACCGATAGGGGATTCATTACCAAACAGGTCGTGGCTCAAGGTCTGGCCGATGACACAGACTCTGGCTAAAGTCGCAACATCTTCGGCAGCGATAGGGTCACCATCGCTGACATACCAATCCCATGCTTCGTTCCAGTCTGGCTCGACCGCAAAGATTGTCGCAGTGCTCTGGGCAGATCCCGCCTTGATCGGTATTCCCCTTTTGAAGGCAGCGGGAGAGGCTGTTTCGATACCTTCCACTTTATCACGAATAGCTTCGGCATCGTCCAGAGTAAGGGTTGAAACGGTGAGGTCGGGGGGAGGTAGATCTTTGCCACCGCCTGCGATTAGCATAATCGCTCGTGGACCAAAACCCTCTATACGTTTCATTACTTTCTTCTCCGCGCCACTTCCCATCGCCATGATGACAGTGAGGGCGGCAATACCGACGATAGTCCCTGCCATCATGAAAAAAGTTCGTGTCTTATTGGCACCTAAGGCATGGATGCCTTGCATGATAATTCTCTGTATTCTCATCTTTTTTCCTCTCCATTGCCCAGTTCCAAGTCCGGATCACGCTGTTTCTTGATTAGCCGGTCTTCGGTTATCTGCCCATCTTTCAGCACGATAATTCTTTGTGCATGTTCAGCCACCGCCTGGTCGTGTGTTACAAGGATAATAGTGTGCCCCTGCTGATGTAGCTTCTTGAAAATAGACATAACCTCAAGGCCGCTCTTGCGGTCGAGCGCCCCGGTAGGCTCGTCGGCCAGAATAATTTCCGGATCGGTGATCAAAGCACGGGCAATAGCGACCCGCTGCTGTTGGCCGCCGGAAAGCTCGTTGGGTCTGTATTGCCTCCGATCCGTTAGTCCCACGGCGGCGAGCGCCTTTTCTGCCATTTTCTCTACGTCTTCTGGGTATTCATCAACATAGATAAGAGGAAGCGTCACATTTCTCATAGCCGTTGATCTTTCCAGCAGGTGAAACTGTTGGAATACAAAACCGATCTTCTTGTTTCTTAGGTGAGAGAGGGCATCGTCATCTAGCGAACCGACATCGGTATCATCCAGCAGATAGCGCCCTGTCGTTGGCTTATCCAGGCATCCCAGGATGTTCATCAATGTGGACTTTCCTGTCCCAGAGGTACCCATGATCGCCACGTATTCCCCCTCGTTGATACGAAAGCTGATCCCCTTCAGAACAGGGGTTGCCATACGCCCAGTGGAGTAGGTCTTTTCAAGTTGTTCTACCTCAATCATTTTTATTTCCTCTATAGTTGCTTCCTGGTTTTTCCAGCATTACGGTCTGCCCTTCTTTCAAACCGGCCGTGATCTCTATCCATTGGCCGTCTTTCCATCCGATTTTTACCCGGCGGGATTCAGAACCAGTCTCTGCCAGTAAGTAAACGATATTCCTGCCATGTTCCCTCTTTACGGCCTTAACGGGCACAGCTAACATGTGCTTGCGTTTTTCGAGGGTGATAGTGACACTCGTTGTCATTTCAGGACGTAAAAGACCCTTGTATGGAGCAGTGATCTCCACTACTACGTCATAATTGACTACGTTTTCCTGGATTACCGCGTTGGGATAGATAGCTGCCACCTTGCCACTAAACTCCCTGTCGGGAAAAGCGTCCACCGTGAAGATGCATTTCTGACCTTTTTTTACCTTGCCAATATCCACTTCATCTACATAGGCATCCACTTGTAGCCGTTCCAGATCAATGATCGTGACAAAGGTCGGGGCGTTGAGCCCCGCAGCCACTGTCTCACCCTGCTGGGTGGCGACTGAAGCGATGACTCCGGAAATGGGCGCGGTAATGGTTGCGTAAGAGAGCTTGACCTCTGTCTCCTTCAAGAAGGCTCGTGCTGCATCGAGTTGTTTCCTGGTCAAGTTGAGTCCGGCATGAGCGCTCTCTTTCTCTTTCAGAGCCTTATCAACCGCCTGCTGGCTGGTAAGATCTTTTTTTATAAGATTTTGTTGTCGCTGATATTCCAGCTTCGCCAGTTTTTCTCTGGACTTGGCATCGGCTACCCTGGCTGCCGCCACCTTCGCTTCGGCTCGTGCTTTTGCAACAGCTGCTTCTAGGTCAGTTTTTTCCAGTTCGGCAATCACTTGTCCCCTTTTTACATAATCACCAATATTGGTGTACAGGTGCTCCACTTTTCCTGATATTCTCGCGCCCACGCGAACCTTAGCTCCGACCTGCGGCTTAACAGCGCCAGTAGCTAGCACGAATGAGGAAAAATCGCGGCGGACAACTGTGGCTGTTTGCGACTCAGAAACCTTCCTAGCTTCTCCATTATGGCTAAAAGCCCACCATATTGCTGCGGCAGTAACGAGGCAAAGCAACAGGGTAAGGACCATGAATAGTTTGTTTTTCTTCTGTTTTTTCACGCTTAATTTTCTCCATTAGTATTATGTGGTGTTGCTCGTGCCAATGTTCGCCCTACACTCCATTCCAGACGAACCATGCCCGTATACCAGTTCAGACTGGCTTGCACTAACTGCACATTGGCTGTGGTGCGGGTCGTTTGGGCATCTGTCACCTCAATAATTGAGGCTATACCGTTTTTGTATTGACCTTCCGTAACCCGGACATTCTCTTCAGCACTGGCAACCAGAACCCTAGCTGCCTTGATGGCTTCGTCAGCCTCGATCAACTTTGAGTAAGCAGTCCACACTTCCAAATCGATGTCATGTAACATCTTGTCGTGCTTAGCAATAGTTTCAGCCAAGTCTGATTCTGTTCTGCTAACCGTGTACCTACGGTTAAACCCATCGAAGATCGACCAGGTGACATTAAGTCCGAGAGACCAGACCTTATTCGTAGACACAAATGTCCGATCCTGCCAGCCATAATTGGTGTTAAGTGTCACTTCGGGCCAGTAGCGAGCCTTCGCGGCATTAATTTTCGCTCGGTCTGATGCGACTCTTGCAAGATCAGCACGGAGCTTAGGATGATTGGTCTCGGCCTCGGCCATTAAGTGTTTAATGTCTGCTAATTCACGTTGATGATGCTTTTGTGGTAATTCGTTCACCTTGAATGATTCAGTGGGTTTTAAGCCCATAGCGTTGGCCAGCTGACCACGCGCAATTCGCACCTGACTGCGGGCTCTAACCAAAAGAAGATCCGCATTAGCCTTCTCCGTCGCGGCTTTGAGAACATCGGACTTTGCAACAAGGCCATTTTTGTGCCGTGCCTGCGCAACGTCTATGTGGTATTGCGTCTGCCGGATCGTCTGCTTTGCCACCCGTTCAAGAGCCTTGTCAGCCAATAACCGGTAATAACTTTCTTCCACATTCAGAGCTACGTCCTGGAGTGTTGTGTTGTGTTGGAAATCTGCTTTGAGAAGCTCCGCCTCAGCACCTTTCAGTTTAGCGGATCGCACACCGCCGTCGAATAGAAGGTATCGCACCCCGAACCCTGCATTGAGGGTATTCACGGAGCCTGTTTGTTGTCGGCTATAAAGGGAAAGATAATTGGAGCGAGTAGCGCCAGCCGTGAAATCGGCGGATGGGAAATAGGCTGATCGAGCCTGGCCGACACCTGCGGCAGCAGAGCGTGCACGTTGCCATGACGCACGCGTATTCGGGTTTCGCGTAAGAGCGATGTCTATGCACTGTGCCAGGCCGAGCCGTTGACCGTCAAGCGAGGGGAGCACATCCTTATCTGCGGGCATCTGCTTAGAAAGGGAGTTGTGAGGCGCATAAACTGTGGAAGGCGAAGCCGGAACATCATTCAGCAATTGTTTAGAATTTATGAACGCACAGCCACTTGTGAATAAAATATCGATGACGAGCAGCAGGGAAGCACAAGCATGTATGTGAAAACGGGATATCTTCCTCAAGGCCGTTGCCCCATTGAAGTGTTTACATGTTTTTGCAGCATCCACCGGGGACGAGGAGCATTACCCTTCTCCATTCGTCCCTTAATCATTGAGAAGAATTTTTGTCGTTGTTCAGATGTGAGAATCTTGCCCTCTGCAAAGAAGTGGTCAATCACCTTGGCCTGCATCTGTCTTTGCAGCGCCTGGATTTTTACCTGTATTTCACCAATCGCCTCGCGGTCTGGTTCTGCCTGGGCCAGAAGATTGACAAGTTCAAGTTGTTTGACCTTAATTTTTCGACCCTGACTGTTGACAAAGGCATGAAAACTCTCACTTAAAGGTTTGAGTCTGTCGAGTTGAGCTCGATCCAAATTTAACTCCTCGTGGAGGAGATGATTGTGATTCGTTTGGTGGCCTGTCATGGCTAATGTGCCTGACCTGTAGTAAAAATAAGAACCCACAAAAATGATATTCAATACTACAGAGAAAATAATGCCCAAAATCTTGATATTTTTCATCATTGCCTACTCCTTTTTTTGTACGATTGTTTGGCCATGGCAATATAGATAGAGCCGATGGAACGCGGCGGAACAGGCGCAAACCATTCAAGCCCGTAGATATCTTTTTCCTGTCCAATAAGAACGTTCTGTT
>CAJXMF010000003.1 GCA_913056195.1 uncultured Methylococcaceae bacterium
TCCTTATAAATCAATAGCCTATGCCTTCAGCCCCAAACACGCTGAGTAGTTACTAAATATAAACCACAATGGATATAAAACAATTACGCATCCCTTTACCTAAATTCTTATCGCGGCCGGCGCATACCTTGTTTTATATCACCGAAACCCTGACGTTTCGGGTAGATTTTGATCGCAAGGGCGCGGTGCTCGGCGATATTCAGTCCATCGAGGTGGCCTGCAAATCATCCAATGCCCTGCCCGGCACACTGGAGTTGCTGTTATCTGACGACCATCCTAAGGCCGGGCGCAAAGTCTGGCTGTTGTATAACCGCTTGCCCACTTATTTACTCAGCCTGCCCTCCGTACAGGTCGAAGGGGTTGAAGCCGAGGTTCTCGAACAAGCCCTGCAATTTGAATACGAAGGCATGACCGGGCATAGCGCCGGCAAGAGTTTTTTATCGCACCGCTATATCGGAAGCGCCGACGAGATGACAAGCTACTGGATTACCCTGGTCGCACAGGAAACCTTAAATAAAATCAAGGAAATACTGCATAAAAAACACTGTCAGTATGGCGGCTTGTGCCATTGTGGCGGCCTGCCCGAGTTAATTTCTGGCAATGACGTGCCCAGCTGGTTTCGCATTGAATACTGGCCGAACAGCGTGTTTATGCTGGCGAAAACGCCCGAACTGGGCCTGAGCATGCAAATCATCCACAGCAAACAAAACCCGGACTGGGAACTGGAAGTGGATCAGTGGGTGCTGGAAATCGGCGAGGTGGACAAGTCCGAAACCCTGATTGGCGATGAGATGGAATATATGGCCAGCACCGATGAGAATTATAAACTGTCTTCCGACGGTGCCCTGGTATTCTGGTTAAGTGTATGGGCGCGGCATCTGGCAACGGCCGATGAGATTGCCGTGCCGTTGCTGAATCCCCATAAACACCTGAACAAGGAAATTGTCTATATGATTTCCAGTGGTTTAGCGGCGGCGCTGCTGTGTGGTGCACATTTTAGCGTCAACTGGTATTTCAAGCAGGATTATGAATTCAAGGCGCAAGCGCTGAGCAATCTTGAGGGCGAATCGGGCAATTTAAGCAAAACCATTACCAGTCTGCGCGACCAGGTGGATAAATTAAGAAAAGATGTGTCGCTGATGGAAAAAAATGTCGATCAAATTCCGGCCGCCCTGACCGCTTTGCAGAACCGGCCGCTTTCTCTACTCGACGCGCTGGCCCGCTATAGCGCTGATGACCTGGTGATTGAACAAATCACGCCGGAAAAAGACAGCATCCAGATCACAGGCTACGCCCTGAAGCCTTATCTGGTCAATCAATTGACCACCCGCATTGATCCTGTGGTATCGAAGCTCGGCTGGACGCTGGAGCCGGCCACCAAAAAAGCAATGGGATTGTTTGAAGATGATGGGCCGTGGCAATTTGAATTTGCCTTGATCGATCAGGGCCTTGAAGGCTTTATTCACGCAAAGGAAAAGGCTCAGCCATGACACCGGAACAAAAACGCGACCGGATGTTGAAGCGGGTGTTGCCCGCTTTGTTTATCACGGTGATTTATTTCGTGTTTGTCAGTAATTTTATGGTGGAAGCCAAAGATAAAGCGGAAAAAAAATATATAGAGCTGGCGCAAAAAGGCTTGTCCCAGTCCGCGCTTGATGCCAAACAGGCACAGACACAGCGTTTGCAGCAGCAATTGCGTGATTTAACGCAGAAAAAAGCCACCCTGCAAAGCAAAATCCAGGCGATTGCAGGCTTTATGACCAGCACAGAGGACAGCGCGATAACGGCGGGACTGGTTTCAAAAATCCTCGCCGATCATCAGGTCATCGTCATTGAGGAAACCGTTCAAACCTTGCAGGTTGCGGATTTATCCAAATCAATCCGCGATATTAAAAGCTGGCTGCAACCAGGGGAGACCATTACGGGGCAGAAGTTAGAACTGCGCGGTGATTTTCTGGCGATGTACCATGCCCTGGAGGCGATAAAACAGCAAAAAATTTCGGTGTTGCCGATTGTTTTTTCCATGCAATCGCCGGATGACAAGGGAGGGCTGCAATGGACACTGAGCTTATGGATGTAGTGTTAATAGCCGAGAGTGCAGAACCTTCTTTTCGCCTTCCCAAACAGCGTTTAGGAAGGCTTTAGTCGCGATCAGAGCTGTAACATCCGTTAATATCTGCACACTTATAAATGATTAAAATCAACCTATGAACAAACCACAATTTGCTTTAGCCAGCTGGCAAAAGAAACCACAAAAAGCCGATGATCATCGTCAGGATGATCGCACGCCGGTGTCGGGCTGGCAGGCCAGTTTGTTTGCCGATGCGGTGATCGCTTTAGAATCGGAGGTTGTCGATAGTTCTTCGCATGGCGCGGGGCTGATCATTCCTGTTACGGATGCGGCAGTCCAGACCGATATGGAATTGACCTTATCGATGGACACCGGCCATAAGAAACTGACCCGTAAGGCCAAGGTGCGCTGGCTGCAAAAAACCGACACGGGTGTGCGTTTGGGAGTGGAATTTGTTAACCATGTGCAGATTGAGCCAGGCGATCATCAGCTCGATATTAAAGCGGTAAGGGTGGACCCGGCCTGCGCGATGCGTATTCCCGCTGCCATTGCGGTACGCCGCAAGGTGTTGCCGTTTATCGAAATGGAGGACAAGGTGCATGTCGCCAGCCATAATCTGAAAAACCAGACATTGCTGCACAGCCTGGAGCGCATGGTAAAAGCGCCGGTGGTGGTGTGGGATGTGGATGAGCATGATCTGGAAACGGTGCTCAAAAAAGTTTACGGCACCGAACTGGCCGCGCCTAAAACCGCCCAGCAGAAAGAAGATGATGCCTTGGCCGAGATTGTCGAGCTGGCCAATCACCTGCTGGATTCGGCGTTTTTGCGCGGCGCTTCGGATATTCATATCGACCCGACGCCGAAAGGTGCCACCGTGCGCATGCGGATTGACGGCCAGCTTGAATTATATGAGCATTTAAAACCGGATACGACGACGGAACTGACCGGCCGCCTGAAAGTAATGGCCGGTCTGGATATTGCCGAAAAACGCGCCCCACAGGATGGTCGCTTCAGCCATATTATCAGCGGTAAACGCGGCAAGGTTGATTTGCGGGTCGCCACCTTGCCAACCCGTTATGGTGAGCGGCTGACCTTGCGGTTGCTGGTTTCGCAGGAAACCGCCTTAACGCTGGATCAACTGGGCTTTATGCCCGAACATCAACAGCTCGTTGAAAATTTTTTAAAACGGATTCAGGGCATGATGATTCTGACCGGGCCGACCGGGAGCGGTAAAACAACCACCCTGTATGCGGCCATCAATATGCTGCTGAATGAAAAGCCCATCAATATCATGACAGTAGAAGACCCGGTTGAATATGAAATCGCCGGCGCCGCCCAGTGTGAGATCGATGATAATTCCGACAAGGTGACGTTTAATTCGGCGCTGCGCAGTATTTTGCGGCATGATCCGGATGTGGTGATGATCGGTGAGATTCGCGACAAGGAAACCGCGGAAATCGCCATCAAGGCGGCGCTGACCGGTCACATGGTGTTGAGTACCTTGCATACCAATTCCGCAGCCGCCACCGTAACACGGCTGATTGATATGGGGGTGCAGCCGTATCTGGTGGCCGCCTCATTGCGCCTGACGGTCGCCCAACGCTTGTTGCGGCGCTTATGCCATGTCTGCCCGATTCCCCGTCCATTAACGGAAAAGGAAGCCATTGCCATCGACCGTCTTGATCTGGTTGGCCAGACTATTTATGACCCGGCGGGCTGCATTTATTGTGGTAACAAGGGTTACAACGGCCGGATTGGTTTGTATGAGTTGCTAGAGTTGAAAACCGACTGGGCCAGAATGGTCGCCGAAGGCAGCTCGGAATCTGATTTGGTAGCCAAAATGCGTGCCGATGGTGTTAAAAGCCTGCTGGAAGATGCCATCGACAAGATGATGGCGGGCAAAACCTCGTTTGAAGAAGTCATGCTGGTGGCCTCATCATGGTAATTGTCTTATATCCTGCGGGACGATTAAATTTCTGATGCCGTTTTTTAGCTATACCGCCCGCGACCGCAGCGGCCAACAAACCAGCGACACTATCGAAAGCGCCAACAAGGATAGCGCCATGATGGCACTGCGCCAGCAAGGCCTGCTGGTGCTTAAGATTGAACCCTTAAAGCAAAAGAGCAGTGATGAGAAAACCTGGAGCCTGAATCCATTGGATTACCGCTCTATCACCTCATTCGATGTTGAACAGGCCTTCCATCAAATGGCGGTGATGTTGCGCAGTGGCATCAGCTTGCTGGATGCTTTGGAAATCACCCGCCGTTATGGCCGTATCGGCACCAAGAAAGTCTGGCAACAAATCAGCAATCATATTTTACAGGGAGGCACCTTCACCGAGGCTTTGCAGCAACACCCTATTTTCTCCAATCTGATCGTGCATTTAATCCGGGTGGGCGAGGAAACCGGCGCTCTGTCCACCGTTATGGACCAGGCCGCCAAGGAAATGGAAATCACCCGCAAATTGAAAAAACAGATTTTCGGCGCCTTAAAATATCCCGCCTTTACCTTATTGATGGCAATTGGTCTGGTGGCGTTTATGTTGACCAGCCTGGTGCCTGAAATCAAGAAACTACTGAAAATTATGGGCAGGCCGATGCCACCGATTACAAAAGCGTTAATTGATACTTCAGACTGGTTTATCGCACATTCGATGATTATATTGATAAGCTTTATTGTGTCGATTGCGGTATTTGTCTTACTTTATAACGTTAAACCCTCGCGCTGGTGGATCGATCGCATCGCCTTAAAAATCCCGGTATTTGGCAAGGTATTCAGATTGGCCGGCACGGTGCTGTTTTGCCGGGCAATGGGATTGCTGCTGTCCGCCGGAGTGTTGATTGTCGATGCCCTGGAGATCATGTCCAACCTGCATGGCAATAAATTTATGGGCAGCCATGTCGCCAAGGCTCGTGAACGGGTAATGCTCGGCTCCAACCTGGCTGACCCCCTGGAACATGCGGGCTACATGCCATTGGTTTTACAGATGATCAAAGTCGGTGAAAGCTCCGGTGCATTGGATGAAATCCTGGCCGAAATGACCGAGTATCACGATGAATTGTTACGTCAGGCTATCGCGACCTTGATTGGTTTAATCTCCCCGACCATGACAATTATCGTCGGGGGCATTATTGGATTTGTTTATGCCGCCTTTTTGGTGGCCATGTTTTCTGCTGCGGGGGGCAGCCCTTCCTGATGTCATTACGATTTATTTTATGCGGGCTGGCAGCAGTATTGCCGCTGAGCGCGGCCCTGGCCGAAGAGGTGCAAAAACCGGCTGAAAACAATATGCTGTACAACCGCTCATCCAAGCTGTCTGTGGATAATCTCAACAAAGCTGTCACCGTATTACGCGACCCGATGGCGGCGATAAAAAAAACAAACGAAAAACAGCCGGCATTACCGGCATTAAAAGACCCGACCCAGATCAATCAGAACTTCCGCCAGGCCTTGAAAAACAGCCGAGGCACTGGTGTAACGCAAGAAAACAATGAGCAAGCCCTGAATTTTCCGGCTATTCGACTACTGGGTAAAGTGTATGCCCCGAAAACCGCACGCGAGCTTCTAAAGCGGGATAAGGCGTTCGACATCGATAAACAATCCAGTATTGTATTGCAGATTGATGGCGATGTCGTTTATCTGCATGAAGGTGATAGCAGCTCGGTGATCAAAAATAATCAGCTTTATTCCGTTGAGGTCGAAGAAATAACGCCTCATTCGGTCACACTCATTCTTAAACCCACTCAAAAAACCCTGGTTTTTCACTAATGTTCCGTTTATTGCTCGTTTCCTTATTTTTGATGACACTTAACGGCCTTCCAGCCGCGTTTGCCGCGACCCATAAAATCGCGCAACTGGAATTCCGCGATATCAGCGTCAGCGATGCCTTGCGTATTTTGTCCAATCAGTCGGGGCTGAATGTGGTGTCGTCTAAAGCCGCCGCCAAGATCAGGATGACCATGTATTTAAAAAACATCAAGCCTATGGATGTGCTGGAGGCGATGGCTAAAACCTATAATCTATGGTATCAGAATGACCCGAAATCCGGCGTAATCAGGGTGTACACCATCAATGAATTCCGGCTTGGCAAAGTCGATTACAAAAACGAGCAAACCCGCATCTATACCTTCAAGCATGAGCGTAATGCACTGGATTTTGCTTATATTATTCAGGATTTATATGGCTATAACCGAGTCAGACTTAGCCCCGGCGCCGATGAGTCAGAAATTATCAATGATCTTTCTGACCGTTTAAAACGCTATAACCTGATTGCGAAAAACACCATGAATCTGGGAGGTGGCAATGCGTCAAATTTTGGCGTTTCAAGCAGTGGCAGTGGTGGCGGCGGCAGTAGTCGTGGTAGTAACCGAAGTGGTAGTAACCGAAGTGGTAGTAACCGAGGTGGTAATAACCGAAATGGTAATAACCGAAATGGTAATAACCGAGGTGGTAATAACCGAGGTGGTAATAACCGAGGTGGTAATAACCGAAATGGTAGTAATACCACCCTGCAGACTTTATATCCCAATAGTATGGTAAACACGCAGAAAATGTTGCCGGAACAAGAAGCAGAAGGTCTGTTTACCGGCCGTTTCGATAACAGCACAGCCTCCATGCAGCGACTGATTGAGCGCTTGTCACCCATTTATGTGACCCGTATCAAACGACAAAACCGTGTTCTGGTCAGAACACGTGATCGCAAGGTATTGCAGGAAATAGAAAATCTGTATAAAAAAGTCGATACCGAGTTGGCGACGGTGTTGATGGAAGTCAAACTGCTGCAAATCGACTTGTCCGATGGTTATGATTCGTTGTTTGATTTTAAAATAAAATCAAACAACACGACGATTACCGAAGGCCAACATGCGACTTCCGCGCTTACATCCCCCCTCAATGCCGCTGCCGCCACCTTCAATCCGGCATTATTGGCCACCTATGTCAGTAATAAATTTGAGGCCAGGCTGCAACTGCTGGAAAAAGAAGGCCGCGTCACCGAAGTAGCCACACCCATCCTGTTGACCGCCAACCAGGAAGTCAGCCGGGTATTTATCGGTGATGAACGGCCCATTGTCACCAGCTATAAAGCCTCGAGCTTAACAACAACAACCGCAACTAATTCCAATGTCATCAACCAAAATATTATTGTTCCACAAACTGAAGTGCGCAACCTCGGCACCACCTTGTTATTGACACCGAATATCAACAAGGATAATACAGTAAGCCTTAGAATCTTGATTGAACAATCGGTATTAAGCCCGACTAAAACGTCCATTCCTGTCCAGGTCGGAAACAGCCTGGTCGATGCCAATATTGATGTGGTTCAGACTAAAACCTTCAGCGGTACGATTATCGCTCAGCACGGCGCGCCGATTGCAGTTGGTGGTTTGATCGAAGAAAAAGCCAGTGATGCTGAAAATAAGGTGCCTGTTTTAGGCGATATTCCCGGCCTGGGATTTTTCTTCCGAGAGCAGGCCAAACTTAGGAAACGTACCGAACTGGTGGTTATCATCCGCCCCTATATCACTACATCGCCAGACAAAACGGCAAAATTCAGCCGGGAATATCTCAGGGAGCACAGCCTGCATCCGGCCGCACATGATGCGGGTGATATGGGGATTTATTCCAATCATGATCGTCGTCATAAAGGCTACAAGCTGGAAAAACCCTATAAAGAATACGACTTGCAGGATAAATTCGACCGCGCTTATGACAAGGGCAACCGCAAGTCCTATCCCGTGTCGGCCAAAAAACGGCGTATCACCGACAGCAAGCAGAAAATCTATATCGAGTTGACTCAATATGCGGCGAAAGCAGTGCGCCAGTCGCCTGAAAAACGCAAACCGAGCAAAAATATTAAACCGGTCAATTTATCCGGCATACCCCATGTTAACCTCCTCTATGACAGCCGTATCAAGAGCATTCCGGTCGCCAGTTGGCATCGAGGCGGCATTTATGTCACGGCGGTCGCGCTCTATAACCTGTCCGATACGCCTTTAACCGTCGATTACAAACATCTGAAAGGCCGTTGGCTGGCTTCTACCATTGAAAAAACGCATTTGAAAAGTCTAGGCGGTTCTGGTGACTCGACCTATTTATATCTGATTTCAGCCGGCCCTTACCGGGATATCATCAAATCGATCAAGGAGGAAAAATAAATGCGACGTTTGTTTTTGACGTTGTTGCCCCTTCCGGTTTGGGCCAGCCCCGATTTGCCTAATATGGAAATGCATATTTTCAGCCAGAATGCGGCCGTTCCGACGCAAAACGAAACCCCGCGCATGGTGATTTATCCCGAAACTAAACACGCTGTTGCCACCGAGCCTGATGAACAAACATTGTATTTACGCTACCCGGATGATAAACAGGTCGATGTTTATGCCGAGCCGGTAGCAACCGATGATGACGGCGGTTATGAAGTAGATATCTATCTGGACGCAGGTTACCGCCAGGATAATATAGATTGGAATATAGCCGCGCGAAGCGGCACACCCAATGTCTTGTCTGAATTACAATGGAAAAACCTTGATATTGTCGAGTTTGCAGTCGGCAGTCACTTGACATTACCATCACGCTGGGTAATCGATGGGCGTTTTGCTTACGGCACCATCGTTGATGGTCAGAATCAGGATTCCGATTATAACGGCAATAACCGTACCCAAGAGTTTTCCCGCTCCAACAATCTGGCCGATGACGGAAATACCCTTGATGCATCATTAGCCTTAGGCTATCGGCTGCCAGTCATCCCGTCCAGAAAAGCCCCCCCCTATTGGTCGATTACGCCTAAAGCAGGCTTTTCCTATCATGCGCAAAATCTAAAAATGCGCCGCGGCGTTCAAACCATTCCTGCAACCGGTAATTTTGCTGGTTTAAATTCAGGTTATGATGCCTCATGGTACGGTCCCTGGGGCGGTCTGAGCAGTGAAATCAACATTGCTGAGCGGGTTTTTCTGACGGGTTCATTTGAATATCATTATGCTTATTATCAAGGCGTTGGTCACTGGAATTTACGCACCGATTTCCAACACCCTAACAGTTTTGAGCATAAAGCCGAAGGCACCGGCATCATCGCCTCACTAGGCGGCAGAGTTAAACTCATGCGCGACCTTTCCTTACGTTTTTCAGTCGATTATAAAAACTGGAAAGCTAATCAAAAAGGCGTTAATACAACCCATTTCAGTAATGGCACTGATGGCGAAACCAAGCTTAATGAAGTTAACTGGGAATCCTTAGGGACCAACATCGGCCTGAACTATGCCTTTTAAGTTATGCCCATGGACGATACACTTTACGACGTTTTTATCGCCGGTATTCTACCGGAAAAAAAGCAACAGATTGAACAGGTTGAAGCCGCTTTTCTAGCGCATTACGCGGGTCGCTATCATTTATATAAAAAATCCCTGCAACAGTCTGGGGAATATTGTTTTGCGAAAAGTCTCAGCTTGCAGCAGGCACAGGAATTTCAGAAAAAACTGCTGCACATCGGCATACTCAGCCGTTATCGGCCAGCCATCAATCACGACATCAATTTTGAACTTGAGCCCTTACCCGAGCAGACCATCACCTGCCCGTTCTGCCAGCACACCCAGAAAAGGCCCGAAAATTTGAAAGGCAAACGCTGCGAAAACTGCAAGGCCAAGATGAGCTTGTTTGAAAAACGCCGACGTATGCTGGAAAAAGCCAGACAAGCAAGGCCTGAACCTGCACTTAGCGCCCCAACCCCTGCGGCTGAGCCTGACGCCTTAGCTGTTAACCCGGCCATTGAACAGGCTGTGCAAAAACAACAGCAAAACCAGCGTCAAAATTATTTTTACAGCAGCCTGATTCTGTTTACCTTGACGGCTATTTTAGCCATTACCGGTTTTGCGTTGTATCAATCCGGCAGCCAGTCAGAAGATGAACCCGGCGCTGAAATAGCACCCTCCGTTCAACCGAAAGCCACTGCAGCAAAAACCGATACCAGAGAACAGTCAAGCATCCTCAAACAAGGCTTAAATCCCAATGTGTTAGCCAAAATATCCGCCGAACAAGTGCTTAAAGCAGCCGAGCACATAAAACCGGATTCTGAAATGCCGGACTTAAATAAAACAACCGAAAACCAACCCAGCGCTCTGCAACTGGAAGCAGCTTTAGCCCAAATTCAGCCATCAGGCCCGACCATCAACCCTGATCAACTGGCACAACAAATCGGCGCGCTGGACACTCACAGCGAAAATTTTATTTCCCAGACTGAAGTCCAGCAGAGCATAAACCAGATTGAACAGGCCTCCCCCGAACAGCGGCAACAACTCCGGCACCAGCTTGAACAAAACCTGCCCGTCACGCCTGATAACAAACACGCAGGCGATATATTCGCGCCACTGTACGCCATGGAGCAATTTAAAACCGCCAATAAACACCAGCAACAACGTCTGAAAAAACTATACCGGCGTTATCTGCAAGATAAACAAATTGCCAAACGCTTGAAACAATTACAGGCTCAGCCAACACAGCCCCAGTACAGCCGCGGATTATTGCGCAAGCCCCACGCCCCCACCCCGCTGGACAAAAACCTGACCCGCTGGCTGCACCCGCAACTCGCCGATATTTTATTGAATCAACGCTTCAATTCCATTGAAAAACCAAACCATTGATTCTCGTTCCCGAACTCCGTTTGGGAACGCATGGCTTAGAAGCTCTGCTTCGCGTTGTTTGGTATCGCACAGCCGGAGATGTCAAGGCATGTATTCCCAAACAGCGTTTGGGAACAAGATGAACGAAGCCGGTTACAGTTGATTGCAAGGAGTATTGCCCTTTGGATAAGGATCAGGTTGTTTCAGATAAAGAACACGATCATCGCCGCGGTCGCTGGCACTCCATGGGGGAGGCGTAGCAGCTGATTTTGTATAAACAATTAATGTGTTAATGCTTGCATCACCTGGATTTATCCCTGAACCCGGCCCCGCGGAAACCAGTCGAGCATAATCCGGTTTTGGGGTACATGTTGCGGCACTGGCCGTAGCTTTTTCGCACGGCACTTGCAAAATGATCGGACGATTCCAGGCATCCATGATTTGTGGATGATTTGTTGTTGCTATCACTGAATCATGGACTTTTAATGAAAATGTCGCCGCGTCAGTTGGATCAAAAGCTTTTGGTGGTGTCAGGCTATTGTCCTTATCAAAGGAAGCGTCTAAGTTTGATGGCGACATTCGCCCACCCTGCAAATAAGGCCCCCGCCAACCCACAGCGGTTTTTGGATTGTAAGTGGCCATACTTCCCCAGGATGTATCTGTTGGCTTTGACAACAAATAATGCAGATTAAAATCAGCCGTGAGACTTTTGGTCTTCTTCGGATAATACCCCAACATATCCCCATAAAACCCCGGCCCGCTCGGCCCGCCCATAATCGCCCGTTTGATTGCCTGCATGCTCGCATCGGTGGCCTGACACATAGCCATTTGGCCGGTACCGGCAACATAGGGAATTGTCACACCCGCCAAGGCCACCAAAATCAGCAAGACAATAGTCAACTCAAGCAGGGTTATGCCTTTTTCAAAAAACTTACTCATCATTTTTTTCATTCTCTTTAACGGTTTCAGGTTCCCGCGCAAAAGCGGTAAAACCCGGTGTCATTTTACCGCCTCACATGCCCGACCCATCATACAATTATTTAGCGGCCTTCAAGGTTGTCACAAAGGATTCCAGGATTTGATCCAGCGGCAATTCAACATCCACCACGTGCCAGGATAAAAGACCTGTGCGCTGTAATAACAGACGGCTGCGCCAGTTGCGTGTGGGATTGATGTATTCAATCGCCGCCCGATCAGGCCCCAGCCATTTTACATGGCCATCAGCCTGCCAGCAGTCGCCGATTTGGTCTTTTTTAGCGACATCATTGAGGATTTCAGCACATAAAAGGCGCGGCATACCCTGGCTTGAAACCAGGGTCTTCACATGCTTTTCCAGGGTTTTGCTGGCAAAGCTATAATCCTGCATGGCTTCGCGCGTTTTGCCGCGTTTCATATCGGCCGCCATCTTCAGCCGCAGCATGCCATCAAGCAATGTCCGTGTGTATTCTTTAAAGTATTCCGGGTCAATTTCATTATTCCAGGCCGCTTCATCCTGTTTGTGGATAATCGTCTGAATCTGCTGCGCCTTCAGATAAGGCAAGGCGATAAAGCCCGCAATCATCAATATAAACACCAGCAGAAGAAGTTGATAACGTTTGTTTAATATCATGGTTGTCCTTGTTGTTGATTGTTTTATCAATGCCGTAAAAAACTGGGCGATGCGATATTTATGCGTTTTTACCAGTTTATAATGGGCAGATTACTATGTGGCACAAACAGTACCGGTATGGGTTGGGTTCTGTCAGATGGATACAAGATACTGGTACAGTTGGTGCCATCATGTTTATAAATTCCAATGGCGTTGATGCCTGCTGGGATATTTGTCGGGTTTGGAAATGTAAAGGTAAACGTATGGGAACTGCCATTTTCTAAACTGGTTAATTGATTGGAACTTGTAACCGAAGTTATGCTGTTACCATTGCCATAAAAAACTTTCAAACAAATAGACTGAGTATTATATGAATTTGATTGTGGTGGAAAATCGAGCGTACGAAGCGAATTTCCGTACCAAATTTGGTTGCTGTTTAAGCAAGTCGGCTGATCTGTTATCGTTCCATTATCAGTACATCCACGCCATTTGGGGGTGGGAGAACCAGTTAACGCCAAACAACTGGTTTTATCGGTAGCTCTCTGTCTGTTGCAGCCATACCCTTCCCCGTACCAAATAGCCGAAGCACTCTCACAGGTATTTTTGTCTGTACTTGTGCCATCAGAACAAACCTTCCAGGTTCCAGATGCAGCAACACAGCTATCCTTGTTAATATAGCCTGCTTTACTGCATCCTCCATACCAAGTGTCAGGCGACACGCAAGCGACTTCTGTTGTTTTTGTTGGGTCTGTACATAATGATGTAGGCGGTGTCTGTATCTGAGTGGCCGTATAAGGCTTAATAAACCTGATACTAACCCCACCACTAATATCAACCAACCAATCATTACTAGGAATAATCGGCTGGGTCGCAGGATAATCGGCATCATAGTCTGGTGGCGTACCGCCTGATGTTTGGTCTTTACCATAACTAAACAATGTTAAATCACCAGTCCCTGGCTTATTTTTCTGAAAAACCCAACCATAATTAAAGTCATTTGCAGCCGTTGTCCAAGTATTGCTCCCCGTACACGAAGCTTGAACGGTTATCGTTGGGTCACTGCAATAACCTTGTGCTTCCCTGCCCCACCCATCGGTATAGGCATCTTTATTGGCTGGATTGTCAGAAACTGACAGATATGGCCCTCTCCAGCCTGTAAACAACCATGCTTCACCATTGATACATGTAGCTTGCGTTGTATGAGCCGAGTTTGAACACTTTCCTTGATATGCTGGTTGTGTACCCTGTGTTAACAATTCTTGTATATTATTCGGCAACTGCCCCATATCCGCGACAAAGCCGGATATATCCGGCTGGCCGTTAATGGTTCTTTTTGGATTGCCGATGATGGCTTGTTTAATGCTGTTTAATCGGTCTTTGGTTTGTTCATAGCGGGTGGAGTAGCCGATATCGACCGTTGAGCGGAGGGCGATGGTGCTCAGTACGGTGATAATCAGCAGAACAGTGACCAGTTCGACCAGAGAGAAGCCTTGTTGTTTCACGGAGATAACCTTTTAATTAAACTATGTTATTTAACGCATTTTATGTGTGTCATATCCCACAATCTGGCGCGACCAAACACGGTTTCGGCATCATGCGGTACGGGATTAAATGCTGATGTCACGCGGGTTTGCGCGGTAGCGGCTGCCATTTTGCGTTTGTATGCTTGTTATCAGGCAGCATTTTTTATGCCATCTTTAGCCCGAATATTGCACCCGTTGGCGTTGGGCATAGGTAGGCCACTGATTTTTTTCAGTAGGGTAGATAAGCGCAGCGCATCCACCAAACAGGGTTTGAATCCGCGTACGATTACGCTAACGCTAGTCGTACCTACAAATCTATCCTCCAGTGGATAACAATATGACCCCGCTTTTATTATTCGGTATGTGTGACACTTTAAACAGGCACCGTGTATGACACAGGATGCTAGCGGACATCATTCAATATTCTGAATCTGCTCGCGCATTTGCTCAATCAAGACTTTAAGCTCAATGGCTATGGCGGTCATTTCCTGATCGGCTGATTTTGAGCCTAAGGTGTTGGCTTCGCGGTTCATTTCCTGCATCAGAAAATCCAACCGCCGACCAATCGGCTCGTTTTGTTTCAGCACTCTCAGAACTTCATCAATATGTGTTTTCAGACGGTCGAGCTCTTCGTCCACATCGAGCTTTTGCGCCTGCATCACCAGTTCCTGTTCCAGCCGATCAAAATCCGGTTCCTGCACCATTTCCTGTATCCGTTCGGTCAATTTCTGACGCAGATTTGTCAGCACCGCCGGCATTCTTTTTTCAGCCTGTTGAACCCGCCGCGAAATCTTCTCGCAGCGCTGTTCGATCATGAGTCCGAGTTGCCGGCCTTCCTGCTCCCGGGTTGCGATCATGCGTTGAATAACATCGTCGAGCAGCGCTAAAATCACGTTTTTCAATTGTACCCGGTCTATGTCGTTTTGTTGTTGAATGCCGGGAAAGGCCAATACCTCCAGAGCGCTGAACGGAGCCGCATGGGACATAGCTTGCTCAATCTCGGCCGTAGCGGCGAGCAGGGCATTGACCGCTGCGGGGTTGATCTGAAAATCTTGTGCCTGATTGAGTGTTTTATAGTTGATGGCACATTCAATTTTACCCCGTTTTAAGGCATTACCCAGCCGTTTTCGAATATCGCCTTCCAGAAAACGTAGGTTTTCAGGGAGTTTAAGGTTAATATCGCAATAACGATGATTCACCGAGCGCAATTCACAATTTATGAGCCATTCAAGGGTTTGCGTCTCACCATTTGCAAACGCCGTCATACTTCTAATCACATTTCACCTATACTTATAACGGTTTTTAATTTTAACGATCCTTATGTCCGAACATTACGATCCGGAAACCTATTCTGAGGAATGGAACTACTTACAGACCGGAACCATTATAGATCAGTACATGATTGAGCGGGAGCTGGCGCATGGTGGCTTCAGTTCGGTTTATCTGGCACGCCAACTCAAAGATCAGGTGCAGGTTGCGATAAAGGAATATCTGCCGCGCAAACTGGCACACCGCACCTGGAATAATGTAGTGACGCCGCATAACGAAGAAAATCGCAAGTTATTTATGCATGGCCGCGCCCTGTTTTTTGAGGAAGCCAAAGTCCTGGCCGATTTAAAGCATCCGAATATTGTCGATGTGATCAATTTTTTTCAGGCCAATGACACCGTTTATATGGTGATGACTTATGACTATGGGCTGACGCTGGATAAGATTCTGAAGAAAAAGCAGGTCAAAATAGATGAACAATTTATGCGCACGGTATTTACGCACTTACTGGCTGGCGTTGCGATAATTCATCAAAAAAATCTGCTGCATTTAGACATCAAACCGGCCAATATTCTAATTCGTACCGGCTTTGACCCCTTGTTGCTGGATTTTGGCGCGATTGAACAATACCCTATCCCGAAAAAATTCAAGCGCACCAAAGTACTGACGAAGGGGTTTTCGCCCATTGAGCAATATTCCAATACCATTCAACTCGGGCCTTGGTCTGATATTTATGCCATCGGCGCCACCATGCGGGCTTGTGTAGAAGCCAAACAACCTATTCCAGCACCGGAACGTAATCAACAGGATAAATTGACACCGGCAGTAAAGGCATTGAAAAACAAACTGCCCCGCTATTTACTGGAAGCGATGGATTGGGCGATGGCAGTACACCCGGCCGAACGCCCTCACTCGGTACAACAGCTCATGGAGGTGCTGAATCCACCGAGTCATTAACACCCTGTTTTATACATGAATTTCAACACTGAAATCGGGTATACTGTGCCGCTTTCAAAATACAGGGATTAACCACCATGAGACCAAGCGGACGTTTACCGGATCAATTGCGCGATATTAAATTTACTTGTCACTACACCAAACATGCCGAAGGTTCTGTGCTGGTCGAATTTGGCGATACCCGGGTTTTATGTACCGCCAGTATCGACACTATGGTTCCCCGCTTTCTGAAGGGCAAAGGCCAAGGCTGGCTGACGGCCGAATACGGCATGCTGCCACGCTCTACCCATTCCCGCATGAGCCGTGAAGCCAGCCGCGGCAAACAGGGTGGCCGTACACTGGAAATCCAACGCCTGATAGGCCGCTCAGTGCGCGCCGCGATTGACTTGAACGCCTTGGGTGAAAACACCATCACCCTGGATTGCGATGTCTTGCAGGCCGATGGCGGCACCCGTACCGCCTCAATCACAGGCGGTTTTGTAGCCTTGTCCTTAGCCATTCAAAACTTGCTGGATCGTAAAAAAATCAAGAAGAATCCATTGCATGGCCAGTTAGCCTCGGTATCTGTCGGCATTTATAATGGCACGCCGGTGCTGGACCTGGATTATGCCGAAGACAGTGAAGCGGAAACGGATATGAATGTCGTCATGAATGATGCCGGTGCCTTTATTGAAATCCAGGGCACAGCCGAAGGCCATGCGTTCCGTCGCGACGAACTGAACAGCATGCTGGACCTGGCCGATCATGGCATTCAGATTTTATTGGAAAAACAACGCGACGCGATCAAGGCGGCGCAATAAGCTTATGTTGCAGCATTTTCCTGAAATTGTTCTAGCCAGCGGAAACCCCGGAAAAATCCGGGAGTTTCAGGCGCTTCTGAAACATGATGCCATCCTTCCGCAATCTCAATTCCAAGTGCCGGATGTGGAAGAAACCGGCACTACCTTTATTGAGAACGCGATTATCAAGGCTCGCAACGCCGCCCGTCACAGCGCCCGTCCGGCGCTGGCCGATGATTCAGGCCTGGTGGTTGATGCCTTAAACGGTGCCCCCGGTGTCCGTTCAGCCCGTTATGCCGGTGCCAGGGCCAGCGACCAGGATAACCTGGACAAATTATTGCACGACATCCGTAATGTGCCTGAACATCAGCGTACCGCCCGCTTTATTTGCGTCATCGTGCTGATGCTTCATGCCGACGACCCGTTTCCGCTGATAGCTCAGGGCCGTTGGGAAGGTGAAATCATCGACCAGGCTAAAGGTGAAAACGGCTTTGGTTATGACCCCGTGTTCTGGCTGCCGGAATCAGGTTGTACCTCGGCACAGCTTGCGCCTGAGAAAAAAAATACTCTCAGCCATCGCGGCCAGGCCCTGCAAGCCCTGTTACAGCAATTATCCTCATGAAACCAGCCGCAAACGCGGTGATTGCGGTATTTTTCCCCGACCGGCCGGAACCTGAAATCACACCGCTTGGACACGGCCTGATTAATACGACGTTCTGTCTGGATTGGCCCGACTCGAGCTGGGTTTTACAACGACTTAATACGCATGTTTTCCCACAGCCGGAGAACATCATGCACAACCTGCAGTGTCTGCAGAATCATCAGCAAAAAAGTGCTGAACCCGGCACGCTGATATTGCCTGCATTTCGGGCAACACCGCAAGGGACACTGTTGCATTACGATACAGAGAATCAGCCCTGGCGCGTGATGAGCTATATTGAAAACAGCGAAACCCGGGAATCCATCCGCTCAACGACTGAAGTGGCCAGTGTCGGCAACGCGTTAGCGCAGTTCCACCGGCAGTTCGCCACGCTGCCGGTCAGTGCCTTACTCGACACATTGCCAGGCTTTCACATAACGCCGCAGTATCTGACACACTATGATCAGGTGATGCGGCACCACGCCTCCTCACCCAGCGACGATGATTTTCTTTTTTGTCAGCAGTTTATTGCCCGGCATCGCAGCTTGGCTTCGGTGCTGGAACAGGCGCGTTCTCAAGCTGTTTTACAGCCACGCATTACGCATGGCGACCCTAAGTTGAATAATTTTCTGTTCAGAACGAATAGCGACCAGGTCTGTGCATTAATTGATCTCGATACCGTCAAACCGGGATTATTACTGCATGATATTGCCGATTGCGTGCGTTCGGTCTGCCAGACTCCGAACCAGCAATTGGATTTAGACCGCCTGCAGCCACTCCTTGAAAACTACCTGCAATCAATACAGGATGTCTTGATGCCAGCGGATGTTGAGTATTTGTATCCAGCCATCGCCTTATTGCCATTTGAATTGGGACTGCGTTTTTTGACCGATTATTTGCAGGGCAATGTTTATTTCAGCGTCGACACACCCCGGCAAAACCTGGAACGTAGCGTCGCCCAGTTTCAGTTATGTCAGGATATTCTGGACAAACGCGCAGCTATTGAACAGCTTATCGCTCAGAGCTTGCGGCGAGGATGAGTTGTTCGAATTGAGGCGCCAGCATCGGTTTACCGAAATAATATCCCTGGAACTGCTGGCAGCCTTGTTGAATTAAAAAATCAAAATGTTTTTGGCTCTCAACGCCTTCAGCCAATACGGTGATATTCAGGCTTTTTGCCATGGCGATGATAGCCCGGACAATTTTGGCGTCTTTTTCGTTGTCGAGACTATTTTTGACAAAAGATTGATCTATTTTCAGTTTATCGGGCTGAAAATCCCTTAAATAGGCCAGACTGGAATAGCCGGTCCCAAAATCATCCAATGTCAGTTGGACCCCCGTCTGTTGTAATTGGTTGAAAATATTCAACACATGATCGACATGCTGTACCAGGCAGGATTCGGTCATTTCCAGCTCAAGCGCCCTCGGCTGAATTGCCGATTTGGCGATAATCGCTTCAATCTCATGCAAAAAATTGGCCCGATAAAATTGCCGTGCCGACACGTTCACCGCTATTTGCTGCAGACCATTTTGAGTGAATAGCCCACACGCCTCCCATTGCTTTATTTGCCGGCACACGGTTTCCAGAATCCATTTCCCGATCTCGGCAATCAGGCCACATTCTTCTGCAATAGGTACAAACAGCTCGGGTGAAACCCGGCCAAAAACAGACGATGGCCAGCGAATCAGGGCTTCCGCGGCAAACAGACGGCCATCAGCATCAAACTGTGGCTGGTAATACATCTGGAATTCATGCTGTTTTATCGCGTCTTTCAAGCCATTTTCAATGCTAAAGCGCCGAATTCTTTGCGTCATCAGCTCAGGATGAAAACCTTTGATCTGCCGTCCGCCTTCTTTTTTGGCCACTTTCAAGGCGATATTGGCATGTTTTAATACATCATCTTTATCGGTATCCGCCATCGGAAACAGGCAATAACCCATACTCACTGAAATATTGATCACCTGGTCGGCGATGCGCAGGGGCTTTTTCAGGCTGCCCATCAATCGAAAAAGCAAAAGCTGCAATTTATGCCGGGCTTCGTCTTCGCGGGTTCCGAGGTCAGTGAATAATACGCTGAATTCATCACTGCTCAAGTGCGCGGCAAAAAATGAGCCTAAGTCGAGCTGGCTGATACGCTCGCCAATAGCTTTAATGAGTTGATCAGCCATTTCGTGCCCCAAGGTATCATTGATCAATTGAAAGCGATCGAGATCCAGCAATACCACGGCCAGAATATGGCCTTCTTTTTCAGCCTGCTCACAGGCGTGTTGTAACGTTTCCTGAAAACCGGCACGATTGGCCAGCCCCGTTAAGTCATCATAAAAAGCCAGGGGATAAATGCGGTCTTGCGACTGTTTTTCTTCTACACGCCGTGTCTGACTCGCTTTTAAAATAAAACGGATATGCTGTGCTGACAGAACCCCGTTTATCGGCTTACAGATAAAATCAGTCGCCCCAAGCTGGTAAGCCTGATCAAGCCCCTTGACATCATTGACACCGATCATCATAACGACAGGAATATATGCAGTGAGCGGGTTTTGTCGGATATGATGACACACGGCCAGGCCATCCATGTCCTGAAGCGCGATGTCCAGTACAATCAAATCAACGGTCGTGTCTTTTAAAAGTGTCAGAGCCGCCTCGCCATTATCACAGGCGAGACACTGAAATTCTGCAACCGACTTCAATGCCTCATCGATTATCAAGTGTGTCGTCGGGTCATTATCGACAATCAATATTTTCGGCACCTTAGTGAATACAGCATCCATTTTTATCTATTTCCTAACTCATGTTATGCGGTTTGATATTTTTTCACGCCATGTTGGGTCACAGCAAATATTTTTAATGCTTGAGGGTGTTGGTTTGCTCGTGACTAAAGTCGCTCCTGCAGAGTTCGAGGTAGCTTGAGCGTTGTAGGAACGGCTTTAACCGCGATTACAGATTGTAAGAGTTTTTTATCGTGCTCCCAAATTCTGTGGAAACACATGCCGTTACAGGACAAATAAAACGACCGGAGCAGAGCGTCTAAACCAGGCGTTCCCAAACAGAGTTGAGGAACGAGAAAAGCATAATCGCTCTATTTCAACGCCGCACCCTCAAAGCCCAGCTGCCGCCAGCCTTCATAGAGGACGATAGCGACGGTATTAGACAGATTAAGGCTGCGACTTTGGGCTTTCATAGGCAAATACAGTATCTGCCCGGCTTCAAGTTGGGCTAAAAAACTATCAGGTAAGCCTCGGGTTTCAGGACCAAAGATAAAGGCATCACCACTTTCAAATTCGGCTTGACTGTAAGCCGTCCGCCCTTTTGTACTTAAGGCAAACAACCGGTTTGGCGCGTTTTTTTTCAGGTAATCATCCAGTGAGGCATATTGATGAATATTGACCCATTCATGATAATCCAGCCCTGCCCGCCGCAGACGTTTATCATCCAGCACAAAACCTAAAGGGTGTATCAAATGCAGCTGTGCGCCGGTATTGGCGCACAGTCGGATGATATTACCGGTATTGGCCGGAATTTCCGGTTGATATAAAACAATATTGATCATCAAGACGAGACGTTTATCGCGTCCAGCTTCCAGATCTCGTTATTGTATTCACTGATGGTGCGGTCGGTCGAGAATTTACCGCTGCTGGCGGTATTTAAAATACTCATTCTGGCCCAATCATCCTGATTCAGGAAAGCCTGCTCAACCCTGCGCTGGGCATCGATAAAGCTACGAAAATCAGCAATGGTCATCCATGGATCACTCGGACTTTTAACGGACGCGATGATGTCGTCGAAAATGCCCGGCTCAAACTGATTGAAGTGACCGCATTCGAGCAACTGCATGACGGCCTGCAAATCTTCATCCTGGTCGATATAACTTTGCGGATTATAGTGACCGCGCAGCGCTTCGACTTCTTCTTCAGTCAGTCCAAACAAGAAGAAATTTTCATCACCGGCTTCTTCCCGGATTTCAATATTGGCACCATCGAGTGTGCCAATCGTAAGCGCACCATTCATCATGAATTTCATATTCCCGGTGCCGGAGGCTTCTTTACCTGCCGTTGAAATCTGTTCTGATAAATCGGCAGCCGGGCAGATTTTTTCCATGGCGGACACGCGATAATTACGCATAAATACCAATTGCAGCTTGTCACCAACATCAGGATCAGTATTAATAACATCGGCGACATTATTGATCAGCTTGATGATTTTTTTAGCCATGGCATAACCCGGCGCCGCTTTCCCGCCAATCAACACGCAGCGATTGACCCAGTTTTGGGTATCGCCGTTTTTGATACGGTTATACAAATGAATGACATGCAATACATTCAACAGCTGCCGTTTGTATTCATGTATGCGTTTCACCTGAATATCAAACAGGGCATCGGTATTTAATGCCACGCCCTGCTCTTGCAGCGTATATTCAGCCAGACGCTGCTTGTTGGCCTGTTTTATTTCCCGCCAGCGTTTACGAAATTTGGCATCCTTGGCGTAAGGTTTAAGCCTGGCTAATTGTGATAAATCGGTAATCCATTGCTCGCCTATATTTTTACTGATCAATGTAGCCAGATTCGGATTACAGCCGGCCAACCAGCGGCGTGGCGTCACGCCATTGGTTTTGTTATTGAATTTTTCCGGCCACAGTTCATAAAAGTCCTTAAACAAACCTTCTTTCAATAATTTTGAATGCAGTTCGGCCACCCCATTCACGGAGAAACTGCCAACGATGGCCAGAAAAGCCATCCGCACTTGCTTATCGTGGCCTTCTTCGATAATCGACATGCGTCGCATACGATCAAAGTCACCCGGCCATTTTTCCGAAACCTGGGCCATAAAACGGGCATTGATTTCGAAAATAATTTCCATCAGTCGCGGCAACATATGCTGCATCAGCCCGACCGACCATTTTTCCAGTGCTTCCGGCAACAAGGTATGATTGGTATAGGCCATGGTCTGGCGGGTAATATCCCAGGCTTTATCCCATTCCAGTTGATAGTCATCAATCAACAAGCGCATCAACTCGGCAACAGAAATACTCGGGTGAGTATCATTCAGTTGAAAACAATTTTTCTCTGCAAAGCGGGAAAAGTCGGCGCCATGCCGACCCACCCAATTTGCAATAACATCCTGCAAACTCGCCGATGCCAATAAATATTGCTGTTGCAAGCGTAAAACCTTACCGTTTTCATTGGCATCGTTCGGATATAGCACCATGGTAATATTTTCGGCATTGTTCTTTTTGGCCACGGCCTCGGCATATTCGCCCGCATTGAATTCATCCAGATCAAATTCGTCGGTGGCCGTCGCCTTCCATAAGCGTAAAGTATTGACGGTACCGTTTTTAAAACCCGGAACCGGCATATCAAACGGCACGGCCAGAATATCATGTGAGTTGATCCAGCGCGTCCGGGTTGTGCCGTGCTCATCGACATAGCTTTCGGTATGTCCCCAGAATTTTATCCGCTGGGTATATTCCGGCCGTTCCAGCTCCCAGACATTACCATTTTTCAGCCAATGATCCGGCTCTTCCACCTGATAGCCATTTTCAATAAGCTGCTTGAACATGCCATATTCATAACGCAAACCATAGCCGACAACAGGCAACTCCAGCGTTGCGCAGCTGTCGATAAAGCAGGCGGCCAAACGCCCTAAACCGCCATTACCCAAACCGGCATCGGGTTCAGTATCTTCCAGTTCTTCAATATCCAGTCCCAGTTCATACAGCGCTTTGCTCAACGGATCTTCAACGCCGAGATTTAACATGGCATTACTCATCGACCGGCCAATTAAAAATTCCATCGATAAATAATAGGCTTTTTTACAGTCGTTTTTACGATACGTGTTATATGTTGTCTTCCAGCGTTCAATCAAGCGATCACTCAAACTGAGTGACGATGCGGTATAGGCATAATAGGGGGAGCGACACAGTTCATCTCGCCCCAGCCGATGTAAATAATAATGCTTGAAGTCTTGCTGGAAACTCTTTTTATCCATTCCCAGTTTCGCTATTTTGGTAATAGCGGGTTTAGGGTGACTTTTTTTAAACCGATTATTGGGCATGATGACCACCTTGAGAAGTTTAATGAACTAACGCTCTGCACATAACAATGTGGGAATGGGTTGCAGGGGGCATTTCCCCCTGCTGATAAATCAGCAGCAAAACACCAAGGACTGCATCCCATTTCCTAATAAAGACTGAGGATGAAATAAATCCTACGCTAGTTTCGGGGATTATAAAATCCTCAGCCCTCAGCTTATTGCAGCCCTGTTTTTTGTTTCAAACAGAATTTCTAAAGAAAGCCGCGATTATTTTAATTTACCGTGACACTGTTTATATTTTTTACCGGAACCGCATGGGCATGGTTCATTACGGCCAACCTTGCGTCCATCGCGAACGAAAGGCTGCTGTTCCGGTCGCTGTTCCGTCTCATCGGAAGGTTCAGGCGCAAATGCAGCAGCAGCCTGCTGTTCCGGATCCAGCACAGGATTCGCCTCGGCATGCTCATAATGCAATTCAGGCGTGGCCTGACGTTGCTCATCGATTATCTCGACGTCCTCTTCCTGATTAACCTGAACCTTGGCCAAAATACTGATGACTTCATATTTAATATGGTCGAGCAGGCTGGCAAACATTTCAAAGGATTCGCGCTTGTATTCCTGCTTTGGATCTTTTTGTGCATAGCCCCGAAAATGAATCCCCTGCCTCAGTTGATCCATCGCCGCCAAATGCTCCTTCCAGCTATTATCGAGAACCTGCAACATCACCGATTTTTCAAAGTGACGGAACACATCGGCGCCAATTTTCTCTTCTTTCTCCTTGCTGGCCCGCTCCATTTTGTCGATGATCAACTTACGCAGCCCTTCTTCATTCAAAGCGTGATCTTCATCCAGCATTTTCCGGATCGGCAGATCCAGCAGGAATTCATCCCGTAAATGTTCTTCAAGGCCTGCAATATCCCATTGTTCTTCCATGGTATTGGGCGGAATATATTGTGTAATGACACTGTTGACGACATCGGCACGAATCTCACTGATCATGTCGCTGATATCTTCGGCCGCCATCAGTTCATTGCGGCGGGCATAAATCACTTTACGCTGATCATTAGCGACATCATCATAGGCCAGAACTTCTTTACGCATATCGAAGTTACGTCCTTCCACCTTGCGCTGAGCATTTTCGATAGACCGCGTTACCCAGGGGTGTTCGATCGCCTCACCTTCTTCCATACCCAAACGTTTCATCAAGGCGGCAACCCGATCGGAAGCGAAAATCCGCATCAGATCATCTTCCAGCGACAAATAGAAACGTGTCGAGCCAGGATCGCCCTGACGTCCTGAACGACCACGCAATTGATTATCAATACGACGCGATTCATGCCGCTCTGAACCGATAACATGCAAGCCACCACTGTCCAGCACTTTTTGATGCTTTTCTTCCCAGGCGGCTTTCACCTTCTCTTTTTCGGCCTCACTGGCATCGTCACCCAGGGCTTTCAGTTCGGCATCCGGATTCCCACCCAGTACGATATCGGTACCACGACCGGCCATATTGGTCGCAATGGTCACCGCCCCCGGCATACCGGCCATTTCGATAATATGCGCTTCCCGCTCGTGCTGTTTGGCATTCAATACTTCATGTTTAATGCCTTTTTTAGTCAACAGCCCTGACAATAGTTCGGAGTTTTCAATAGAGGTCGTGCCCACCAGCACCGGCTGTCCGCGTTTAACACAGTCTTCAATATCGGCGACGATGGCATTGTATTTTTCCTTCGCGGTCAAATAGACGACATCGCCTCTATCATCACGAATCATCGGCCTGTGAGTTGGAATCACAACCACTTCCAGCCCGTAAATATTATTTAATTCAAAGGCTTCTGTATCGGCGGTACCGGTCATCCCGGAGAGTTTTTCATACAGCCTGAAATAATTCTGGAAGGTAATGGAGGCCAGGGTTTGATTTTCGTTCTGGATGGTCACCCCTTCTTTCGCTTCAATCGCCTGATGCAGGCCTTCTGACCAGCGCCGCCCGCTCATCAAGCGGCCGGTAAACTCATCGACAATCATCACCTGATCATTGGCCACGACATAATCGACATCACGCTGAAACAAAACATGCGCCCGTAACGAGGCATTCAGATAATGCATCAATCGAATATTGGCCGTGTCATATAAACTGCCGCCTTCTTCCATCAAGCCATGTTCAACCATCAATTTCTCGACTTTTTCATGCCCGGCTTCGGTCAAATGTACTTGTTTGGTTTTTTCATCAACCAGATAATCCCCCGGCATTTTGTCCTGGTCTTCAGGATTATCGGCTTTTTTCTGCTCGGTCAAGTGCGGAATAATGGCATTGGTTTTCAGATAAATCTCAGTGCTTTCTTCTGTAGGCCCTGAAATAATCAACGGCGTTCTGGCTTCATCGATCAGGATGGAGTCAACCTCATCGACAATGGCGAAAGAGAGTTCACGCTGTACTTTTTGGTCCAGGCTGAAGGCCATGTTATCGCGCAGATAATCGAACCCGAATTCGTTATTGGTACCATAGGTAATGTCGGCCGCATAGCCGGCTTGTCTTTCGGCATGATCCAGATCGCTGATGATAACCCCCGTCGTCAAGCCCAGAAAACCATACAGTTTCCCCATCCATTCGGCATCACGCTGTGCCAGATAATCGTTTACCGTGACGACATGCACACCGCGTCCGGTCAACGCATTTAAATAAGCCGCCAGCGTTGCCATCAGGGTTTTACCTTCCCCGGTTTTCATTTCGGCAATTTTGCCGTCATGCAACACCATACCGCCAATCAGCTGCACATCGAAATGACGCATACCAAAAACCCTGACCGACGCCTCTCTGACGGCAGCAAACGCTTCGGGCAAAATATCGTCCAGTGTTTCACCTTGCTGCAAGCGTGATTTAAACGCTTCTGTTTTCGCTTTTAAGGCGTCATCGGATAATGCTTGAAATTCAGGCTCAAGGGCATTAATCTTTTTGACAATCTTCTGTTTTTTCTTAATCAGCCTATCATTTCGGCTTCCAACAACAACTTTAACCAGCTTTTTCAGCATGCTTTTTTCCGGTAAATATTTACGAACGAGGTTCAAAAAATGCGATGATTATAGCCTGTATTAAGGTATTGTTTCCAGATATACTTCAAGCGCGAATTAAATTGAATCGACAACCCGGATCAAAATGTCGGAAAAAACACAGCATTGCGTGAAAATCATTGTCTCAGGCACGGTTCAAGGCGTTTATTTCAGAGCCTTTAGCCAAAAGCAAGCACTAAAACGCGGTATAACCGGTTATGCTAAAAACCTGCCAGATGGTAACGTCGAAATTGTGGCCTGCGGCACAGAGTCGGCATGCCAGCAACTCATCGCCTGGTGTCATAAAGGCCCGTTACTGGCAAAAGTCAGCGCGGTCGAGGTTCACCCCTTCCCTGACTGCGCTTGTTTTTCTGATTTTAGTATTCGCTAATGCCGAAAAAAGCCTTCAATACGGCTTTTTTCGGCAATGCCTGCAAAAACAAAGACACATCAGCTAACCCACACCTTATACCTAACAGACTGTATCATAAGGCCTTTTAACCAAAAAAAAATAACTGAACAACTTTTTTTTGGCATTAACGCATAAAATATTTCTTTTTAAGTGACAGATGCAACGGTCTCTGTATAATGGATGGCGATATTGCACGGTAAGTCGCGTTACACCTGAGTATTTATCATACTCATCTTTTCCTTCCTACCCGCCGTATTGAACTTCATGTACACCGCCAGCGAAAGCCGGCACTTATTTATAGTAAGAGAGAATTATGTCAGATTTAGTTGAAGGCACCGTTAAATGGTTTAACGATGAAAAAGGTTTCGGTTTCATTGAACAAGAAGGCTCAAAAGATGTATTCGTACATTTCAGCGCCATCAATGGTCAAGGCCGTAAAACATTGGCCGAAGGCCAACGCGTTACCATGGAAGTCACCATGGGCCAAAAAGGACCACAGGCAGAAAACGTCACTGCACTGTAAGAATACAGTACCGGCAGTCAACTTCGGTTGACTGCCACCATTACTCCCCGCTATACCAGTTTTGCCCACTGATCATATTCGTCGGCTTCTTCAATTTCCACTGTTACCCAATCACCAACCTTTAAATGGCTCGCGCCATCGATAAAAACCTGACCATCAATCTCAGGGGCATCCGCCTTGCTACGCGCAACGGCACCTTCTTCAACTACTTCATCGACCAAAACTGTTTCGATACGACCAATCTTCTGCCGTAACCGCGCATGACTGATGTTAGCCTGATGCGCCATAAAGCGCTCCAAGCGTTCTTGCTTAACGGCCTCAGCAACGACACCGGGCAACGCATTCGCTGTAGCGCCTTTAACCGGCGAATACGCAAAGCAACCGACCCTGTCTAGCTGTGCGTCATCTAAAAATTGCAGCAGCTGCTCAAATTCCTGCTCGGTTTCGCCGGGAAAACCCACAATAAATGTACTGCGCAGCGTGATATCGGGACAACAGTCACGCCATTTTTGAATTCTTTCCAGATTATTTTCGGTCGCCGCCGGTCGTTTCATCAATTTCAGAATACGGGGATTGGCATGTTGGAACGGAATATCCAGATACGGCAGAATTTTGCCTTCCGCCATCAATGGAATGACCTCATCCACATGCGGATACGGGTACACATAATGCATCCTGATCCAGATGCCCAATTCACCCAGCGCATCCGCCAAATCATAAAACCGCGTCCGATATGCTTTATCGCGCCAGTTTGCCGATTGATATTTCAAGTCCAGGCCGTAAGCGCTGGTATCCTGTGAGACCACCAATAATTCTTTAACGCCCGCTTCCGCCAATGTCTCTGCCTCATGCATCACATCGTCCAGCGACCGACTGACTAAATCACCGCGCATCGACGGAATAATGCAAAAGCTGCAACGATGATTACATCCCTCTGAGATTTTCAGATAAGCATAATGCCTGGGCGTCAGCTTAATGCCTTGCGGCGGAATCAAGTCCGTAAACGGGTTATGTGCCGGCGGTAAATGTTCATGCACCGCATCGACTACCTCATCGGTGGCATGCGCACCCGTGATTTTCAATACCTGCGGATGACGCGCCAGAATTTCGTCCTGCCGCGCCCCCAAACAGCCAGTCACAATCACTCTGCCATTTTCCGCCAGGGCTTCGCCGATACTATCAAGAGATTCTTCAACCGCCGCATCGATAAAGCCACAGGTATTCACAATGACCAGGTCTGAGGCCTGATAATTCGGTGACACACGATAGCCTTCCGTTCTCAGGCGGGTGAGGATTTGCTCGCTATCCACCAGAGCTTTGGGACAGCCTAGACTGATAAAGCCAACACTTGGGTGTTTACTCATAATTTAACTCATTTATATTGAAGGGAGGTTACAAGCAGGTTGGAGGCTTGGGCAGGCCGCCGAACTTACAGGCATATTTTAACGGGCCATCCGGAAATAATCGCTGTAGATAGCGACTGTTGCCTTTTTCTTCGCCTAAAGCATGACGTATAGCGCGGACAAACATACGGGCGTTAGGTAAATGTTTATATGCCTTATAATATTGCTGCATAAACAGGATGATTTCCCAATGCGCTTCAGTCAACGCCACCCCATCCGCCTCGGCCATAGCACAGGCAACGTCTTCATCCCAATCCTCCTGGTGACATAAAAACCCCTGATCAGTGGTTTCCAGTATTCTATCGCCTAACATTAATGCCATGTTTTAATCACTGAATACTGTGTGGTCAATGTAACCCATTGCGGCCTGTCGATAACATCAACATCCGCCAGAAGTTTATCCTTGGAAACGCCAAAAAGGCTGACATCATCACTTAACACATAAACTTTACAGAGTTGTTGCTGCAAGTGCCGAATTTTTTCCTGCCATTGATTCTCCAGGCACGCCAGCCATACATTGTCGTACATCAACACAATGCCATCACCGCTGGCAATTCGCTCCAGCACAGCCACATCCAGCGGCGTTTGCATGATCAAATGTAACATCGCGCTTATTCCGTATGGGCCAATTTCAGGCCGATGATGCCAACCACAATCATCACAATAGAGGCTAAACGAATCAGGTCGGTCGATTCCTTGAACAGAAAAATACCCAGAATCGCCACGCCGACTGCACCCATGCCCGTCCAGACAGCGTAAGCCGTACCAACAGGCAAGGTTTTGATGGCCAACATCAATAAATAAAAGCTGCTGCCTCCCGCCGCCATCGTAACAAGGCTTGGCCACAATTTAGTAAAACCTTCATTGTATTTAAGACTCAGCGCAAAAATAATCTCGGCGCAACCGGCGATAAACAAAAACACCCATCCCATTAAGCACTTCCAATTCGTTAAAACGATGCTATTCTATAATATTTCTCAACACCGTCTGAAAAAATTACCCCAGATGACCACTGAAGCCGATTACTACATTAAAAATCCCAAGCAAATCGTCAGTAAACTGAAGCTGTTAACGACACATAATTGTTTATTATCGGTCCATTTTGGTGACAAGGATGAATCATTTATCACCACAATTATAGATATTGATGCCGATAATAAACGGGTTTACCTCGATTATGGCCCTGCCGAATACTTGAACAAGGGCCTGCTGACGGCTGACACGTTTGAATTTCGAACAGAGATTAATGGCGTAAAGGCGGCTTTCAGCGGCTTGAAAATTGTTCGTTCAAAATTAAAAGGCCAGACTGTTTTCGCCCTGACCCTGCCCGAATCTATTTTCTGGCGGGAACGGCGCCGGAGTTATCGCGTAAAAGTGCCGCGTTTTCACGACAGTTTTATTGCGATTCCGCTCCTGATAAGACAGGATGACGCTGAGACAGAAAGCCGGGTTTTTCATTTTAAACTCTACGACCTCAGCATCTGCGGTTGTGCTTTTTTAAATGACAAAAAAGACTTTGTCAGTCAATTCGTTAGCAACACAACTTTAGAAAATTGTCAGCTATACCTGCAAGGTATAGCACTGGAAAACATTCACATCACTTGCCGCAATACTAGCATCCTGGAAGACAAAAAGACCGAGTTCAGCCAACGCATCGGCTGCAGCTTTGATAACATCCGTGTGGGCTATGAGTCGTCTATCCAGCGCTATATGCAGGATATCGAGCGGGAGCAGGCCAATATTCGCCACTAATCTGGCCCAGATATTTTACCAGTCGGATTAGCCGTTCCTGGCACGCCTGGGTCAGGCTTTCGTCAAATAAATTTAAACAGTGACAAATTCTGCACCTTGGCGAAAGCTTGCTGCGAGGCTTGCAGCGCCAGGGTTTCTTGGTTGAACTGACTGATCGCGCTGGCATAATCCAAATCTTTTAATCTGGATTTAGCCGTTTTCATATCCAATAGATAATCGGCATGCGCATTTTGTTGTTTTTCGATCAAATTAAGCCGTGCACCAATCGACGACTCGGTGGTGATCATTTTCTGAAGATGCGGCTCCAGCTGGCCTAATGTCGCCGCTGACGGGTTGCCTGCGCGTAATTGAGTGGTAAAGGTTTTAATAACATCAAATACACTATCAGCCGAGGTGCTCGTCGTCGGGCCAAACACCTTATTGCCCGGATCACCATCGGCCACGGTCAACCCATCATCAATCTGGATTTTACGCTGATTGCTGTCACCCTGATAGACAAATGGCGCGCCTGGCGTTGCACCCGCCTTAAACGGAACCTGCTGGTTCATCATGCCGGCAAACAAATATTCGCCATTAGCGTTTTTAGTGTTGGCCAAACTCAGCAACTGCGCGCCCATTTGATCGATTTCATCGGCAATCCCATTGCGATCGGCTTGATTGTTAATCCCATTCAGGCCTTGCAGTCCCAGCTCCTTAATCCGGTTCATAACATCCAGCGCACTTTTCAAGCTTGTTTCTTCCAACCCCAAACGTTGCCTGGCAGCGCCCAGATTGCCCTGAAATTGCTTGATCTGATCGATACGCTGCTGAAATGCCAGCACTTGCGCATTATCCAGTGGCGCTTCGCTGGGTTTTAGAAATTTTTCACCGGACGCTAATTTCAATTGCGACTGATTCACCTTGTTTTGCTGCAACAACACTGCATTCAAACCGAGTTGATGACTCCAGGCCGTTGAAATTTTCATAGTGACTCCTTATCTGACCGCGTTAATCAGCGTATCAAAAATCGTTTTCGTCGTCGCAATCGATTGTGCCGAAGCCTGATAGGCCTGTTGTAATTTAATCAAATCTGCTGCTTCCTGATCCAAATTCACGCCCGATATAGTGCTCATTTGTTCTTTGGCGTTATTCAGTAACACCTCTTGCGCCGAGCGCCCGACCTTGGCCGAATGGGTTTTATTGCCGACATCGGTTACCAGTTGCGTAAATTGCCCCTTAAAGCTGGCCGTCCCGTTGAGCATGATTTTTTGTTGCTCCAGCCCGGCTAACGCCAGAGCATTACGGTTATCACCTGGAAGCGGGCCACTAGCGCTGTTCAGACTGCTGGCCGCGGCAATTTTTCGTGGATCAGTCAGGGCAACACCGATCGAATCGGCTGCAGAATAGGTGGGCCGAATTAAAAATTCATCGCCTGCAACGGGCGCAGTGCCAATCGAAATTTGAATACCCGGCAAGGTGTTAGGCGGTGTCGCCACCAGATTACCGGCAACGTTGCTTAATGAAATAACCGAATTATCTGACAATCGTTTCAGGCTATAGCTGGGCCCTGTCCCGACGCTAAGCTGATAATCGCTGCTGTCGATAAGCCCTGTCGCACTACTGTCGAAACTCACACTGATACTACCGGTACTGCCGGCAGAGGCTTGTACCGGCACAGCGCCTATCCCGGAAAACAAATCACTACCGGCATTACCGTCCAGGTCAAACCCTGCGGCATGCTGCTGGTTCATTGTCATTGCAAAACTGGCCGCCAACTGACCTAATGACTGTTGGGCCGGCGTCAGTAAATCATCCCGAAAACGTATCAATCCCGATAACTTGCCACCGGATAATTGCGGTGTAATATCAGCAAATGCGCCGGTTGATGGATCTTTAACCCCAATTTCCAGTTTTTCACTATCCAACGGAGATTGCTGTACGCTGACAGCCATGGCACCATTGGATAACACCAGCGGCTGTCCCTGGCCGATAAAAACATTCAATACATTGTTTCCTCCCGGCACTACCGATACATCAACGACTTTTGATAACTTACTGATCAGTAAATCCCGCTGATCCAAGAGGTCATTGGCTTTATAACCGACATTGGCATTAGAGCTTTGTTCGGATATTTTCTTGTTCAGGTCGGCAATCGACTTGGCATAGTTATTAATCTTTTGCACAGCACCGCTCATCCCCTGATTGAGCTGCGTCCTCAATTCTTTCAACCGGTTTTGCATGGTAGCAAAGCGACCGGTTAAATTCGTCGCCTCTGAGAGCAGGGTTTGCCGCGCCGGGATCGAGGCCGGATCATTGGCGACATCGTTCATGGCATTGAAAAACTGTTTCATCGCCGGCATCACCGAGGTATCCGGGCTGGCCATCAGATTATCAACCTGCTCGGCCATGACATAATATTGGTCAGAATCATTAAATGTAGATTGACTGGAACGTAGCTGCCGGCTGGTAAATTCATCATATTGCCGAACAATATCGGTAATATGCACACCATTACCCAAAAACCCGGCACCTGTACGTTGCGCTGCATTCGTACCCAGCTCTACCCGTTGCCGGCTGTAGCCCTCGGTATTGGCATTGGCAATATTATGACTGACTGTCTGAAGAGAGCGTTGCAAGCTGTTCAGGCCTGAAACGGCAGTGTCTAAAATACCTGATGGCATAATCGTTACCTTTTAGTTCATTGCCAGCCGAGTTGCCCCTTTATACACCCGCATGACTTTGCGGGCATATTCTGGGTCAGTTGCATAACCGGCTTTCTGTAATTCATGCATATACTGTTCCGGATTTGACGAAACTTGCAATGCCTGCCGATATCGCGGATTGTTTTTTATAAACCGTGCATAATCCATAAAGCTTTGCTGCCAGGAGCCATACGACCTGAAATGTGCCTTTTGTTTTCGGGGTATTCCGCGTTCAAATTCCAGCGTGACTTTTTCGACACTTGCACCTCTCCAGGATTTATCCGCCTTGATATTAAACAGATTAAAACTGCTATGGCCATCGGCATGTGTCATCACACCCTTTCCCCAACCGGTTTCCAATGCCGCCTGCGCTAATAATATTCCGGCATCGACACCAAGTTCATCCGCCGCTTGCCGGGCAAAGGGCAGTAATTTATGGACAAAGTCCGATTTGCCTGTAATAGCCTCATTCGCTGTAAACGTCTCAGCGACTGTCGGTGCCGCCGCGGCTGTCTTTGTCATTTGGGTATGGGGGCTGGCATGGGTCGATTTCAGATAATCCTCAACGCCTAAACGATTAGCCGGATCAGCCGACTTTGGCGAAAGCTGTTTAACCATTAAATCGGCCAGCCCAATACCCGGTTTAGCGGCTAAATGCAACGCCAGCTGCTGGTCATACATACCCTGAAAAAATTTACTCTGGTCACTGTCCATAATGCCATCAGCCAACTTTGCCTGGCGCATGCTTTTTAGCACCATACCGAGAAAAATAGACTCAAACTGAGCGGCAACTTTTTGCAGGGCGGCAGGATCATGTTTGCGAGCCGCCGTTTTCAATTTAGCCAGCCCCGAAAATTCGGTATAAACTTCAGAATCTTGTAATTTCATGTCATTTTACCTGCCTAAATCACAATCAATTCGGCCCGCAAGGCGCCAGCGGCCTTCAAGGCTTCCAGTATGGCCACCAAATCGCTGGGCGCCGCCCCCACCGCATTCACCGCTTTAACGATTTCATCCAGCGACACCCCCGGGTTAAAGACAAACATATGATTCGCACCGGTCTCATTAACCTTGACCTGAGATTGCGGCGTCACGGTGGTTTGCCCTTGCGCGAGCGGATTCGGCTGACTGACTTGTGGATTTTCGCTGATAGTTACCGTCAAACTGCCATGCGAAACCGCTGCCGGCTGTACTCTGACCTTACTATTAATAATCACGGTGCCCGAGCGTGAATTGACGATCACCCGAGCCGGTGCATCGTCCGGCAAGACAGTTAAATTTTCTACCAAGGATGCAAACATCACCCGCTGCGACCTGTCCGCTGGGGCACTCACCCGCACCGATGTCGCATCGATCGCCCGCGCGGTGCCTTCACCCAGTTTCTGGTTAATGGCGCGAACCATTCGCGTTGCAGTGGTAAAATCCGGGTTATGCAGATTAAAGATGAGTTCATTGGCATTTTCAAATGGCGTCGCCACGGTTCTTTCCACTGTCGCACCGCTCGGAATTCGACCAACGGTCGGATTATTCACCGTAATATTAGAGCCATCCGCGCCTGATGCACTCAAACCACCGACCACCAGATTGCCTTGCGCCATTGCATAAACCTTGCCATCGACACCTTTTAATGGGCTCAATAACAAAGTGCCGCCGCGCAAGCTTTTGGCATCACCGATTGCCGACACCGTCACATCAATGGTTTGCCCCGGCTTGGCAAAAGGCGGCAACTCTGCGCTCAGCGCCACGGCTGCAATATTTTTTGCCTTTGGATCAATACCAGGCGGCAATCGTAAACCCAATCGCGTTAGCATATTAGCCAAAGTCTGGCCGGTAAATTTAGTTTTATCGCCCGATTTCGGCAACCCCGCAACTAAGCCATAACCCACCAACTGGTTACTGCGCACACCTGCCATTGAAGCCAAGTCTTTGATTCGTTCAGCCCATACCCATTCACTGCACAAAAACAACATTAAAAAAACCATGCCTCGCCACTTCATCACTGTTCCCCTTAAAATGGAAAAATGGGACTTAAAAAGAAGCGGGCCAGCCATCCCACCTTGCTGGAATCGGCAATACTGCCTTCGCCCGTGTATATGATGGTGGCATCTGCAACCTGGGTCGACAATACGGTATTATCCGCGGCCACATCTTCCTGCCTGACGATGCCGGATACGCGGATAAATTCATCGCCATCATTCAGCGTCATACGCTTCTCGCCCCGGACTTTCAAATTACCATTGGGCAACACCTGAACGACGGTGACGGAAACTTTACCGGTCAGAGTATTGTTCTGTTGCGACGTCCCTGTCCCCTGGAATCGATGCGTCGATTTCATTTTGGTTTTCAAGTCATGTCCCAGCAAGGCCTGACTGGCAACTCCCCATAATGTGGGTGCCGTCACCGAAACCGAATTATCCTTGCCGGCATCCAGACTGGCCTTTTTTTTGGCTTTGTTCTTTTCTTGCAAGACAATCGTCAGAATATCGCCGACCCGTCTGGCGACACGGTTTTCGAACAGTCGGGTATCATAACCCGCTTGGTAAATTGAACCGGTATTTTGTGCCGGCGGCCTTAAATCACTGGCCTGCGCCGGTGCGAAGTCCGGGTCACGTTTGGGCAAACTGCCCCCACACGCCGTCAACAGCGACGCCATCAGTACAACGCTTACTATTTTAATCCTGTTCATAACATGACCTGCATGTATTGCACTAGAGCTGTTGGGTAACAAAGGACAACATTTGGTCGGTTTTCGAGATTGCCTTCGAATTCATTTCATATGCCCTTTGTGTCTCGATCATATTGACCAGCTCCTCGACCACGTTGACGTTAGAGGTTTCCAATGAACCTTGAAACAAAGGCCCGTATTCATTCTCACCCGGATTACCAATAACCGGCGCACCACTGGAAACCGATTCACGATACAGGTTTTCCCCCACCGGCTCCAGACCCGTCGGGTTAACAAAGTCAGCCAGTTGAATCTGGCCTAGCTGAACCGGTGTTGCATTGCCGGGCTGCAAGGCGGATACCGTACCATCGCGGCCGATAGTGAGTGACATGGTATCCGGCGGTACCGTAATCGCAGGTTGTAATTCCAGACCGCCAGAGGTTACGATTTGTCCTGTAGAGCTGAGTTTGAACTCACCGTTCCGGGTATAGTTGATATCCCCATTGGGCATCAGTATCTGGAAAAAACCACGCCCGCTGACCGCCACATCCAGGGAGTTTTTCGTTTGTTGGAGATTACCCTGGGTATGAATTTTTTCAGTGGCTACGGTTCTGACCCCGGTGCCTAACTGCAAACCTGAGGGGAGCGTTGTATTCTGTGTGGATTGTGCACCGACCTGGCGTATATTTTGATACACCAGGTCTTCAAACAAAGGTCGGGATTTTTTAAATCCGGTGGTATTTACATTGGCCAGGTTATTGGAAATAACCGCCATTCTGGTTTGTTGGGCATCAAGGCCGGTTTTGGCCACCCATAATGCGCGTTCTGTCATAACACCCTCCTGATGACATTTTTTTGTCTTATCAAGAGTAATGCAGTTTCTATGCCATTTGCATCAGTTTGGCCGCAGCACTGGCGTTTTCGTCGGCATTTTTCATAACTTTGGTCTGCAACTCAAAATGACGCGCTAATTCAATCATCGACACCATCGCTTCGATAGCATTGACATTACTGCCTTCCAGCGCGCCTTGAACCAAGCTGACATCGGCGCTGGCCGGCAAAGCGTTACCCGCTTTGTCATACATCAGACCATCGAGTCCTTTTTCCAGAGCCTGAGTTTCGGGTTTAACCAGTTTGATCCGGTCAACGACAACCAGGGTCGCTGCATTGCTACCTAACGGCACAATACTGATTGTGCCGTCGCGACCAATCTCCAGCTTATCGTATGGCGGAATGGCAACCGGCCCCTGAGCACCTAAAACCGGCAAACCTGCTTCAGTTTGCAATTGACCTTGCGGTGAAATTTTCAAATTTCCTGAGCGAGTATAGGCTTCCTGACCATCCTTACCGGAAACCGCCAGCCAACCATCCCCTTTAATCGCCACATCCAGATTTCGCCCCGTTGTTTGCAACATCCCCATGCTCATGTCTGTCGCCGGACGTTCGGTCATCGCATAAACCCGGCTCGGATACCCTGGACCAAATACCGGCATACTGCGAAATTGATGTAAATCCGACTTGAAGCCCGTGGTCTGACTGTTCGCCAGATTATTGGCGTTCGCCGTTTGCGCCAGCAAGGTCTGCTTAGCGCCACTCATTGCAATAAAGAGACTACGATCCATGCGCGTTTCTCCTGGCTTTAAATATTCAGAATACTCTGAACAATCTGGTTTTCAGTGGTAATGGTTTTGGCATTGGCCTGGTAGGACTGTTGAGCCACGATCAAATTTACCAATTGCTTTGACAATTCAACATTAGAGGCTTCAACTGATCCCGATTGAATCACCCCAAAATTATTGGACCCCGGTTGCCCCGACACCGGATCACCGGAAGCGGCATTTTGTCCCCAAATGGTATCACCTTGTTTGGATAAGCCTTGCGGATTCGAGAATCGACTTAATGCCACCTGTCCCAATGTCTTGGAACCGCCATTACTGAACCGGGCAAAAATCACCCCTTCTTTATCGGTATCGATCCCCGTCAATTGCCCGGCAGGCAAACCATTCTGTTTAAGCTCATTAACACTGAACTTTTGATTGAACTGAGTTGAACCAAAATAACTCAGCTTGTTGATCTCAATATCGCTGGCACCCGTCGCTGGCGTAATCGCATAAGGCGCTAAATCGAATAACCCATCCACGACACCACTTGAGTTCACCGGTGCTTTTAGATTGCCAGCGGCATCAAATTTCAGCTCACCAAAAGCGGCTCCCGATTGCAAATTAACCGGATTACCATCAATATAATGATGAACCTCCCAAGTCGGGTCACCGGCAACCACGCCCTTATTGACGAAATAAGTGGTAAAAATATGCGACGTCCCAAATGAATCATACACAGTGCCCGAGGTTTGACTCGTATAGGTATTGACATTTGTTTTATCAAAAGGCGTGACCGCTGCGATAGGTTTACTAGCATCAAGATTGACCCCAATACTAAGCTTATCTGTTGCACGCGGCTGACCGGCAATGGTATTAATTTGGATAGGTTGCATCACACCGGTACTGAAACCATCGGCTACGGTATTTCCATTTGGCCGGTAGGCCAGTAAGGCCTGCCCCTGATTGTTGACAATATAGCCATCCTTGTTGAGTTTGAACTCTCCGGATCGCGTATAAGAACGATTGTTCACATCAGTTGGGCTGGCGGCCAGGCTAAAAAAACCCTCACCACTGATCGCCAAATCAAGATTGTTGCCGGTAAAATTCAGATTTCCCTGCTTAAATTGTTGTGCCACATTGGCAACCCGTACACCTGACCCTGCCGTAATCGCACTCACCCCACCCAAACTTGCTGCATAAACATCGGCAAATTCAGCCCGTGACTTTTTAAAGCCTGTCGTGTTGGCATTGGCAATATTATTGCCGGTTACCGCCAGATTCTTGGATGCGGCCGCCAGGCCACTTAATGCTGTACTAAATCCCATCGTTCACCTACCTCACAAAATTTGTTTGATTTCACTGAATTTGACTGAACCGAGGCCTTGCAGATTAACCTTTAGGCCTTGTCCACCCTGATTCAAACTGACGCTTTCCACTTTGGACTTTATATGTGTTTGCAATACCGTATTCTGTTTTCCGATTTGAGCTTCGACCTTGACCTGATAAACACCAGGGTTTGCCAATTCATTGTTATCGGTCATCCCATCCCAACTGAATGCCATATCACCCTTAGCCTGTGTGCCTAAATCAATGGTCCGAACCGGCTCGCCCGTAGCTGGGTCTGAAATCTTCAAAATCACAGAACTGGCTGAATCAGGCAGTGTCACGCTTCCCGAAATCGTGCCGCCAGCGGCGAGCAAACCTTCTGTTGCCGGAGCGGCAACATATCGCCCCACCAGACTTGCCGCCTGCAAAGCCTGGCCGGAGCTGACAGAGCCTGCAAAATCCTTAAACGATTTTTGCAAATCCTGAATGCCGGAAACTGTGCTGAATTGTGCCATTTGCCCCAAGAAATTGCCGTTATCCATCGGCTTTAACGGGTCTTGATGCGTTAATTGCGTTGTCATCAGCTTTAAAAATTGATCTTGCTGTAACGTCGCTTTTTTAGGTTTATTTTGATCAACAGTCGCCAAACCTAAGTTTTTATATTGACTCAGTGCATCGATAGCCATCGATTAATCTCCTATTGTCCCATTCTCAAGGTCTGCAACATCAACTGCTTGGCCGTATCCAGCACTTGAACATTATTCTGATAGGAACGCGATGCCGACATCATATTGGCCATCTCTTCGACCGTATTGACATTGGGTTTATAGATATAGCCATTTTCATCCGCCATCGGATGATTAGGCGCATATTCCATCACCGGAGGCGCTTGGTTTTCGACGACACCTTTAATCATCACCCCGCTGGCCGCCTGCTGCGTATCCAATAAATTTTTAAGTTCGGCAGCAAACACCGGCTGTCTGGATTTATAAACCTGATCAATGCTGCTGCTGACACTGTTGGCATTGGAAATATTACTGGCTACCAGGTTTAAACGCAGGTTTTGTGCATTCATGCCACTGCCGGCAATATCAAAGATTTTCATAGTCATGGTTATTGTCCTTTAATCGCCGCCATCAATCCGGAAAATTTGCCATTGAGAAACCGCAGGCTGGCTTGGTATTGCACCGCATTTTCAGCATATTTAGCCTGTTCGATATGCTCTTCCACCGTATTACCATCTAATGAAGCCTGCTGGGGATTACGGTATTTAAGCTCGCCACCCAGCCATTGCTGATCTGGCACGATATGCCGTTGCCGCGTTTTTTCGAGACTGATATGAGAAGACTGCTGCTGTAAAACCGCTTTGAAATCCAGGTCACGCGCCTTATAGTCAGGCGTATCCGCATTCGCCAGATTGGCGGCTAAAAGTTCGCTGCGTTTCTCCCGCAGCATCAACGCGTCAGGATGAAGGCCTAAAGCCGATTGAAAGTTGATTGCCATAACTGTCACCATTTTGTCTTTTTACAAAATGACATGCAGTTTATGTACCAACTTTTATAAAGAAAAAATCAAAAAGAGGGAAGTGTATCAAACGGCAGCGGACACTCACTATTTCTTGCGATAAAAGCGTGCGCCGCCCATTCTGACCGATTCAAATTGTGTTAATGTCTGCGGCATGGCTTCGGTACTGCTGAGAAAAATAGCACCACCCGGCTCCAGAGCATCCGCCATGCGCCGTAAAATATCGACTTTAATCGGATTAGGAAAGTAAATCAGTACATTACGACAAAAAATAACATCGAAACGTCCTAGCACCGAAAATGGTTTAAGCAAATTAAAGGGTTGGAATTTGACCCGGTTTGTAATCCTGGAATTTAAACGATAACCGTCGGCAACCGGTGAAAAATAATGCGCTTTATAGTAATGGTCCAAGCCTCTGGACACAGCGAGTTCACTATAAACTGCCTGCCGCGCGCGTACCAGAACCGCTTCGGAAATATCGGTGCCGATAATTTGCACGTTTTTCGACTTACCCAGCTTTTGAATAACACGTTCTGCACACATACTGATGGAATACGGCTCCTGCCCTGTCGAACAGGCCGCCGACCAGATTTTGACAGAGCCTTCCTTGCGCGCCAGCAGCTCGGGCAACACATAATCCAGTAACACATCGAATTGTACGGAATCTCTGAACCAAAATGTTTCATTGGTCGTCATCGCATCCACAACGGCCACTTTAAGCTGTTGAGTCATCGGCTTTAATGAATTCAGGCCTTGTACCAATTCGGGAAAAGACGTCAGATCAAATTTTTTCAACACCGGCGACAAACGGCTCTGTACCAGATACTGCTTGTTTTTACCCAGCTCTATTCCACTATTTTCAAGCAAAAAATCACAAATAGCCTGATAGTCCAGCGCCGAAATATCCATCTTAAGTATGCTCTGCCATTAATACAATCATGCTTTTTTAACAAGCACCCAAACAGCACTGACCTTTCTAGTTATCAAATTGTGCATGATACCGTTTCAACTGATTTTGGATGGTTTTTATCAATTCATCAGGCTCAAATTTAGCCAAAAACTCATTGGCACCAACCTTTTCCACCATGGAAGAATTAAAGACCCCACTCAATGATGTATGCAAAATCAAATAAACATCCTTCATAAGCGGATCATTTTTTATTTTTGTCGCCAAGGTATAACCATCCATTCGCGGCATCTCGACATCGGAAATGATCATGGTGTAATGCTCCGAAATATCAACACCCTGTTCGGACAATTCCTGTAAATGCTCCCAAGCGTCCAAGCCATCTTTATGCAATTCACATTCCAGCCCAACCTGTTCGCACACTTTTTTAACCTGATTCCGCGCCACCAGTGAATCATCGACAACCAGCACCCTGTCTTCTGCCTGACTTAAGCCTTCCTCGACCAATTCTTCCTGGGCCTGTTCTCTTGAACCGATGACCTCCTTCATCACCTTCTCGACATCAATAACCTCAATCAATTCATCTTCGAATTCTGTCACCGCCGTTAAATAACTGTTTCGTCCACTGCCGCCCGGCGGTGCATTGACAGCGTCCCATCCGATATTGATGATACGATCGACCGACGCCACCATAAAGCCTTGTACGCCCCGATTATATTCGGTCACAATCACATAAGCTCCCTCGCCCCGATTAAGCGGCGGCATTCCAATCGACATGGCCAAATCCAATACTGGAATGGTTTCCCCCCGCAAATGGGCGACACCACAAATCACTGAATTTGCTTTGGGTATCTGGGTGAGCTGTGGACATTGAATGACCTCCTTCACCTTAAATACATTGATACCGAAGCGCTGCTGCCGTCCACTCAATTTGAATAACAACAATTCAAACCGATTGTGACCGGCCAGCTTTGTTCGTTGATCGACACCGTCGAGTACTCCAGCCATACTAAAACCTCATTACACTTTTTATTTAAGGCCAGGAAAGGCCTGGCTCCCAAAACTTTCCCTACAGTATAGCGAGCTTCCAGCATTTTACTATTTTTTTATGGCCCGATTTATGCTTAATATTTTTTGACGTTATTTGACAAAAAACTGACGCACATGATCAGGACTTTCATACTCTTCATCAGCCTTATCTTTTTCAGTCCGTTACTTTATGCTGGAAAATTTCAGGACTTACAGGGTGTACAAAACTTATTCAAAACATTCCTTGATGCACAACTGGCTAAAAATTCCGCCGTTACCGATGATGTTGAAATCAGTTATCGTCTTTCAAAACTGGACAATCGCCTGAAGCTCCCGGCATGCGCTCAAAAACCCGAGGTTTTTGTTCTGAAAGAGCCATTGAAAGCAGGAAGAAATACATTGGGAATACGTTGCCGAGCCAATAAGAGATGGACAATCTATAACGGTGTTACGATAAAACTGGTCAAACCCGTTCTGGTTATGACACAATCACTTAACCGCGGCGATCAACTGACAAAACAGCATTTGCGTTATCAAAGAATGGATATTGGCTTGTTGCGCCAAGGCTACCTAAGCAATCCTGAATCGGTTTTAAATAAACAAGCCAAACGCTACTTGCCGGCAGGGTCGCTGGTCAACCCACGTTATTTTGAAGCACCTGACCTGGTCAAGCGCGGCGAAATCGTCAAAATTCAGGTAAAAAGTCCCGCTTTTCAAATCAGCATGGCCGGCATTGCCTTGATGAACGGAAAAGCAGGACAAAATATACGCGTTAAAAACATCGCCTCAAAACGCATCATTCAGGCACGCGTCACCAAACCAGGCCTGGTGACAATTTTTTGACCCAATCGAATAACAAAAACATAACACATGGTTTTACAAAAAATGACTTATTTATTAAAGTTATTGATTAAAATGCCGATAACCACTATAGGAAAATAGTCACTGGAGATTCTTATGGCAATTAATTCAATAACCGGAAAAAATACACCGCTTGTTACAACAGGCTCAAATACAAAAAAAGACACCGTCGAGCAGGCGACAAAAAAATCGCCTCCGGCACGTACGGAGTTTGATAACTTTGATGCAACGGCCGTCAGCCAGAAAATAAAACAGGCATTAACCAGCAATCCCTCACCCGTACTGAACGAGGAAAAAATCAATGCGGTCAAAGAAGCGCTTCAAAAAGGCAATTACCAGATTAATGCCGATAGTATTGCTGAAAAAATGCTGCAATTTGACAACCCATTTAACAACCCATAATTATGATCAAAAAAACCTATCCGATTACTGAAAAACTGCTGATACAAGGGTATAAGTTGAATCAGGAATTACTGAGTATTCTTGAACGCGAAGCGGAAAAGCTGAACAGTCGTCAGGATGCCGCAACGATTGCCCAGCTTGCCGAGCAGAAAAAACGCATTTCACAGCAAATTGAACAATTCAGCCTGCAATTAACGCAGATTTTGGCAACAGAAGATCTTGAACTAGCGTCTTCTGGCGTACAAGAATATTTTGCCAGGGCCCGGTCTGCAAACCTACCGTTAAAACAAGGCCTTGAAACCTGGCAAAAATTGACTCAACTGATCAAACAATGCCAGCAGATGAATGAACAAAATGGCGCGAGTATTTCACTTTTAATGCGACATAACCAACGCATTCAACAGATTTTTCGTGGCAACAGCCCATTCGCAACAACCTATACTGCAAAAGGCTCGACCACGGCCACACATATTTCGCGCGCGATCGCCTCGGCTTAATGACAAAAACGGCTTAGGCGGCGATTTTTCCTAACCAGGGCAAGGAAAAAACGATTTCTTGCTGGGTGTTCGCCGTATAAATCTTTATGTTCTATACTGCAAAAAACAATTGCAAATATCGTGCTTATGTTGAAAACAATAAAAAAAATTTTTGCGCGTTCAGCCGACGTTTCCTTGCAAAATAACCAAGAGATTGAACCTGCGCCGAGGAAAACCGGGCCTAATTTTGTTACCGAGCCTTTCCGGATCAACACGATCTTACAAAAACTGGAAAACAACGCCCAATTGTGCACCATTACATTCTCCGACCAAGGCGAAAAGTTCACCTCTTCAATTCTGGCCGTCCACCCGGAAAGACAAGAAATCTTATTGGATGAACTAGTCCCTGCACATGGAAATACCTTACTTGAGCAAAAAAAAGGCTGCAAGCTGTCAGCCTATTTAGAAGGCATCCACCTTGCCTTCACACTAGAAGACCTGACCCCTGTCACACACCAAGGCGAAATACATTACAAAACCGGTTTACCACCGCGAATTTATTATCCGCAACGGCGAAAATCGCCGCGCATTCCGATTCAGTCATTACGCATTGCATTTGCCGGCATCAGCCGTGCAAATAATGCTACCTTTGGTGGCCAACTCTATGACCTGAGCCGAACCGGCATTGGCGTCAGCTTAAGCGACAACCATGGACGTATCAAACGTGGCGATCAGTTAACCCGTTGCCATATTCGGCTCGATGAGCACCGAATAGATTTCAACCTGCATGTCCGTTTTGTAAAAAAGACGCCACAAAACAAAATCAATCTGGGTGGTTTTTTTGAAAACCTGTCCAGCCGGGATCAAAAGCGCTTGTCTTCATTTGTTGCCCAACTGGAACGGCAATACATTCGGCAGACTAAAAACAATTGACCCGAATACCATCCGATAGGACAAACACACTCATACCAGACTCTTGCTGGCAACCTCATACACATCGCGCGAAATAGAATCAATCTTCATAATCCGCTGTAATTGCGCTTTCATCTGCTGCTGACGCACAGTGTCGAAACGACGCCATTGCGTCAATGCCGCCAGCAAACGCGCCGCGACTTGCGGGTTGATGACATCCAACGCAATAATCTGATCAGCCAAAAATTGATAACCTGCACCATCACGTCGATGAAAATGCACGGGATTAGCCTGACTGAATGCGCCAATCAAGGCGCGTACCCGGTTGGGGTTCTTCAGGTCAAAAGCTGGATGTTGCGCCAGAGCGTGCACGCTGTCAAAAGCATCCGCTGTTGGACTGCTCGCTTGCAGACTGAACCATTTATCAATCACCAGCACCTCATCCTGCCATTGTTGATAAAACTGTGCTAACACATTGTCTTTTTCAGGATGCTGGCTATTGACGATAACCCCTAGTGCCGCCAGCTGATCGGTCATATTTCCCGCCTTAGCATATTGCTCCGACATCAATTCATAGACAGAACCTTTTTCCAAATGACTTAAATAATGCAAACATTGGTTTTTGATCCGCCTGCGACCGATGGCGTTACTGCTGAAATCACCCGATTCGTCACGATGATATTTATGATAATAATTTAAAAAGGTGTCTTCTAATGCTTCAGCCAAAGCCTTGACGACAAACTCCCGGGCTTGATGAATGGCATCGACATCAACTACATCCATCTGTTCTGACAAATAACTTTCTTCCGGCAGTTCCAGCAACAAGGCTAAATAGGACAAATCCTGCCAGGATTGCTTGAGAACGGTGGCAAAAGCATCCGTCAATAATGCACTCATTTTCAAGGGTCTATCATGCTGAATATCGTCGATTAAGCCCAAAATAACCTGGCTGGCCAGTTGTTGCCCGGCCTCCCAGCGATTGAAGCTGTCGCGGTCATATTGCAACTGAAACGCCAGCTGCGCTAGCGTACGATCCAGGCGTAATTTAAGCGGCGCTGAAAAGCCTCGCAGCACAGACAGCAATGCCCCCTCCGGCACATGATTCAATACAAACGATTGTTCGGCTTCTGTCAGCGACAATGTCACCTGCTCTGAAGACGCCATGCCATCTATCTCGACAGCAAGCGACTGTCCGTCACGACCGATCAGCCCAATTGTCACTGGAATATGCAGTGGTTGCTTGTCGGACTGACCCGGTGTCGGCGGGCAGGTTTGAGAAAAAACAACCCGCAGCTGACGGTTTTCGGCATCATAATGTTCTTTCAATGCCAGCTCCGGCGTTCCCGCCTGCGCATACCAGCGTCTGAACTGGCTTAAATCGACCTGATTGGCATCTTCCATGGCTTTGACAAAATCATCGCAGGTGACCGCCTGACCATCATGACGCTTAAAATAAAGATCGCTACCGCGCCGAAAACCGTCAGCCCCGAGAAGGGTATGCAGCATTCTGACCACTTCCGCCCCTTTCTCGTACACGGTCAGGGTATAAAAATTATTGATTTCGATATAGGAATCCGGCCGTATGGGATGCGCTAATGGCCCAGCATCTTCAGCGAATTGTCGGCTTCTGAGCATTTTGACATCTTCGATCCGCTTGACGGCACGCGATGTTTGATCAGCCGTAAATTCCTGATCCCGGAAAACCGTGAAGCCTTCTTTTAAACTGAGTTGAAACCAGTCTCGACAGGTGACACGGTTACCGCTCCAGTTATGAAAATATTCATGCCCGATGACACCCTCTATATGCTCATAATCGGCATCGGTTGCCGTATCCGGCCGCGCCAACACAAACTTGGTATTAAAAATATTCAAGCCCTTGTTTTCCATCGCACCCATGTTGAAATGACCGACGGCAACAATCATGTACAGATCCAGATCATATTCGCGGCCATATACCTGCTCATCCCAGCGCATGGCGTTTTTAAGTGACTGCATGGCATGATCACATTTATCCAGATCATGTGCCTCAACATAAATTTCCAGCGTGATCTCGCGCCCGGATTGCGTCACAAACCGATCCTGGATTTTTTCCAACTGCCCTGCGACCAATGCAAACAGATAGCACGGTTTGGCAAACGGGTCTTCCCAGGCGACCCAGTGTTGATTATCCGGCAAGTCGCCCTGATCGATTTTATTACCATTCGATAACAATACGGGATAACGTGCTTTATCCGCTTCCAGCCGCACCTTGAAACGACTCATCACATCCGGCCGATCGATAAAATAGGTAATCTTGCGAAACCCTTCGGCCTCACACTGGGTGCAAAGCATCGTGTTGGACAGATACAAGCCTTCGTAAGCGGTGTTGGCAGCCGGATTGATGCGGTTGACGATTTCCAGGGTAAACACGCGATCTTGCGGCACCTGAAAAATAACCAGGCTTTCGGCCGTCTGCCGATATTGCTCGGCATTCAATGCCTGACCATCCAGTTTTACGCTGTCCAGTTGCAATCCTTCGCCCATTAACAGCAATTCAACACCGTGTCGCTCACTGGCAGGATTACGTCGAATCGTCATATTTGAGGCAACCTGGGTGTTATCAGCATCCAGTTTAAAATCCAGCTCGACCTGATCAATTAGATAATCAGGAACGGTATAATCTTTCAAATAAATTATTTTCGGGTTTGCGTCTTTCATATCCTCTTCCATCAATCCTGTTTTTTAGCGGCATAGGCCAATAATAAACACCACGCAATCAACCATGATACCCCACCCAGGGGGGTAATCATGCCTAACCTGGGCCAATCCAATAACACCAATAAATATAAACTCCCGGAAAATAAGACAATGCCGACAAACATCAAGCGTCCGGCCCAATGCAACAAGACGTTGTCTTCATTGTGCTGCTGAACCAGCGCTACCAGCCCCAAACCCAGGGCATGCCACATTTGATACTTCACCGCTGTGTTATAAACCGCAAGCATCTCAGCGGTCAGTACGGTTTTTAACGCATGAGCACCAAAAGCGCCCATCGCCACAGCCAACGCGGCGCTCAATGCCGCTAATGCCAGAAAAGATGAACGCATCAGACCTCCTTCAGCCGAGGCATTAACTGCACCAAATTACACGGTTTTGTGCGACTGTCGAGTTGGTGTACGACAATTTCATCCCACGCCGTACGACAGGCATTCGAGGAGCCGGGCAAACAAAAAATATACGTGCCATTGGCGACACCAGCAATGGCGCGCGATTGTATGGTTGAGGTTTTAATCGTCTCCCAGGACAGCATCCGAAACACTTCACCGAACCCATCGAGCCCCTTATCCAGCAATGGTGAAACCGCCTCCGGCGTCCCATCGCGGCCGGTCACCCCGGTACCACCTGTGGTTAAAATCACATCAACCTCGGTGTCGGCAATCCAGGCCGAAACCCGTGCGCGTATTTGATAAACATCATCGGCTACAATGCTTTTCTCATAAACCTGATGGTCGGCAGCGCGAACGCGCTCGCATAATGTATTTCCAGACACATCATCCGCCTCAGTACGGCTGTCAGACACCGTCAACACGCAGATATTCAACACGTTTGCTTTTATTTCTGTCATTTCAACACCAAAAAGAATGCTTCACCACCGCGCTGAATATTGATCAGCAACGGATTTCCCGGCCTGACAACTTTCGCCAGATCCTGCAGATTATGCACACGATAGCGATTGGCCGACACGATAATATCACCCGGCCGCAAGCCGACATGCCAGGCATAAGAACCGGTATGAATTTTTTCAAACATAACCCCTTCAACCCGGCCTTTTGGGCTATTCATCAGCACCGTTCCTGTCAACCTTGGATGTAATGTGTCGCCGGCTATGGTCTGTTTTTTCGGTTTCCCGATCACCGCCTGAATACGTTTTTCCTCGTTACCCCGAAGAACATCGAGCTCGACGTTATCGCCCACTTCCATCAAGCCGATCATATTTCGGATTTGTGTACTGTTTTTAATCGAACGACCATTGACCCCGATGATAATATCACCTGGTTCCAAGCCGGCCCTGGCCGCGGCAGAATCAGAATCGACCCGGCTGACGACTGCACCGTGCCGACTTTTCAAACCGAATGCCGCCGCCAGCTCCGCCGTAATATCCTGTGTCGAGACACCCAAACGTCCGCGCCGGACTTTCCCATGCTCAACCAAGGCATCGACCAGCGTCATCACCATATTGGCCGGAATCGCAAAGCCAATCCCGACATTACCACCATTCGGCGCCAGAATCGCGGTATTCATGCCAACAAGCTCACCGCGCAAATTGACCAGTGCACCACCCGAGTTACCGGGATTAATCGACGCATCGGTCTGAATAAAATCTTCATAGCCTTCAATCCCCAGGCCTGAACGCCCCAAAGCACTGACAATCCCGGATGTCACCGTTTGATCAAGACCAAAAGGGTTACCAATGGCCACCACGAAATCACCGACTCTTAGCCGGCTGGAATCGGCCACCTTCAATGCCTTCAGGCCATCGGCCGGAATTTTTATCACCGCAACATCGGCTTCAGCATCTGCCCCTAGCAATTTAGCATCGTACTGTCGTCCATCACGTAACGTAACCTGAATCTTATCAGCCTGATCAATAACATGATTATTGGTGACAACATAGCCTTTTTCAGCATTGATGATCACACCAGACCCCAAACTGTTACGTTGTTGTCGCGGCCGATTGGGAATCTGGAAAAAATAGCGGAAAAACGGATCGTTCATCATCGGGTTATTCCGCACCGCTTTGGTCGTCGAGATATTAACCACCGCAGGCATGGTTTTTTCCAGCATCGGCGCTAATGAGGGTAATGGCCGTCCCTCAACAAAAGCGGGAAGAATATTTCGAGCCAATGCCGGGCTGAAACCATCGGCTACCATTAACGCTATCACAACAAGCCAAAGGGCTTTTATTTTCATACAACCTCATCTATTGATTATTCGGATAACTGCCATAAATGCATATTTTGATCTATCATTATATCAGCATATCAGCGTTCTAATTTTTCCAAACATACGCGCATCATGAAACTATGACAATTGAAATTCCGTCAACGGATGCCAGTCTTATTCGAACTTTCTTTCCTCTCTGTCATCTACCGCAAAAAAGCTTCACAAAACTTTGCCATCAGCTTGAGATCACAACGGCACAAGCGGGCGATTTCATTTTTCAACTGGGGCAAGAAAAAAATCAGCTGATATATTTGTTAGACGGTAAAATAAGTTTACAGTTAAAGGAGTTTGAACTGGAATCTGTCCAGGCACGAACGGAAGCGGCGCGTTTTGCCCTGGCGCATCAAATTCCTCGCAAAGTTAACGCTTGCGCAGAAACGGCAATACGTTATATCGGCCTGGATGCCGCCGTCTTAAACACACTACAACAACAAAATACCACAACCGAGGATTTAAGTGAGATGATTGTTGAAGAACCTGAAGAAAGCAGTGATGACTGGATGACAACACTGCTAAAAGCACCAATTTTTCGCGCCTTACCGCCTGCAAATTTGCAGCGCATCCTGATAAACCTGAAGTCGATGGAATTCAAACAAGGTGAAACCATCATCAAACAGGGCGAGCCTGGCGACTTTTATTACTTGATTAAACAGGGCGAGTGCTTAATATTACGCCAGCCATCTCCGAAACTCAAACCCATCAAGTTAGGTGAGTTAAAAGCACAGGATACATTTGGCGAAGATGCGATTATTTCCGGCAATCCCCGCAGTGTTTCGGTCATTGCAAAAACAGATGTGTCATTGCTGCGTCTGGATAAAGAAAATTTTATTGAACTGATTAAAAAACCTTCATTAAAATTTATTACTCTGGAACAAACCCAGCAAAAACTCGCACAAGGAAGTATTTTGATCGACCTTCGTTCAGCCGAAGACTTCAATCAACAACATTTGCCAAACAGCATCAATATCCCTTTCTTTTCTTTACGGATGCATTTAAAAACACTGGATCGTAAACAACCCGTTATCATGGTTTGTGACGATGGAAAAACGAGCCAGGCCGCGGCTTTTTTATTACTGCGTCATAAATTCGATGCCTCAATCCTTGAGGGAGGAATGGCGACTGTAGACACATCGAGCAAAAGCGCACCGGCTTCTTTTTTGATTGATGATGGTGTTGAAATTGATGTAAAAACAGTGGCCGAAAACGGCATCGATACCGAACAAGAATCGCGTCCACCAAAGGATAGCGACGAACCCGGCATCGACGCATTACAAAAACGAATTACAGAACTGGAAAATCAATGTGCCGCCCTTAAAGCGGAGAAACAGGCTATTCTGCAGAAATATCAGCAACTCCAACAAAAAATTACCCAGGTACGTCGAAAATAATTTCGAGCGCGCATTAAAAAGGCCGCCACCGTTACCGGTAAGCGGCCTTTAAAATACCTCAGAAGATATTTTTTAGTCTTCGTCTTTAGGTTCTGCGAAAACCCATTTTACGAAAAAATAACCTGCAGCGATAATTACAACCGCTCCAATCATGCCTGACGGCTCTTTTAATAGTTCTGTTAAGTCTAAGATCGCTCCCATGAGTATCCTACCTTTTTGTGTTGTTGTTGATAAATGTACCAATTAACTGGCATCTGAGGGTTCTATGTTACTTTGGATTCCTTCAAAGTCAAGTAATTCTATTTTTCACAGATGGAATATATCTTTTATAGTCCATTATTTTCACCCGCTAACATTTTTAAATCCCGGACAACTGTAGTATTTATTCAGATTAAGTCCAGATTGCCATCTGCGGTTATAATGAGTAATATGGGCAAGGGTGAAAACCGCTTGTGCGTGTCATACACGCCCATGATAACAATAACCTAAGAACACAAAGAGGAAGAAAAATGATCGGTGGCATAATAATGATTCTTGTTGCAGTCTGGATTTACCAATCCGTCAGCAAAGTAAAAAAACCGAATGGCTTATTTTGGGTTGCCGGCTGCGCCGCACTCTTTTTTGCCGTCCAATGGTTACTGGTTCAACTCAATATCATCTTCATCGATACCTATCAAGGCGATGATATTGGCAGTAGCTATGATCGTGATTTAACCAGTGTCGGTGATCGCATGACGGATGAGCAGAGTTCTGGCGGCGTTTTTATGAATGCTCTGTTTGAATTGCTCCCACCTTTCGGCGCGTTTTTAGTCGTCGCGCTGGTACGAACCAAATTCATCATGCAGGAAGCCATTACTGTGGCTAACTTGTTCGGTGGCATTAAAGAAATGTTTCTCAGCATCAAAAACAGCTTTAAATCGACAGCTGAAGACAAAGAATAACCCCCATCTACATCGACTAAAACCCGGCTAATCTCCGGGTTTTAGTCCTGACTCCAGCCTCATCCCGCGGATCTTCGCTATTGTTTTGTTATCAATAGCTTACCCTTGATACAATAGCCTGTCGCACGATCTGACGCCATGCGATAACTTTAGATGAAATCAGCCTGAATCTGACGCATTTTCCAATACAAAACCCAATGACTCTATGACCCGTTCTGATCTTTTAAAACAACAATTATCTCAACGTATTTTGTTTCTTGATGGCGCCATGGGCACCATGATTCAAAGTTATAAACTGGAAGAACGTGATTATCGGGGCAGCCGCTTTGCCCATTGGCCATCTGATTTAAAAGGCAACAATGACCTGTTATCGCTGACTCAGCCTGACATCATCAAGTCCATACATCGCGCCTATCTTGATGTCGGCTCCGATATTGTTGAAACCAATTCTTTCAATGCAACCGCTATCGCCATGGCCGATTACGGCATGGAAGATCTGGCTTATGAAATCAATTATGAATCAGCGCGTTTAGCACGCGAAGCCTGTGATGATGTCACCCAATTGACACCTGATAAACCCCGTTTTGTTGCCGGTGTACTCGGCCCGACCAACCGCACGGCCTCGATGTCGCCGGATGTCAATGATCCCGGTTTCAGGAATATCAGCTTTGATGATCTGGTTACAGCCTATACCGAATCGGTACGCGGCCTGATTGATGGTGGAGCCGATATTGTTTTAATCGAAACGATATTTGATACCCTGAATGCCAAAGCGGCGATTTTTGCTGTCGAACAACACTTTGAAAAAATCGGTTTCAAATTACCCATCATGATTTCCGGCACCATCACCGATGCCTCGGGCCGAACTTTGTCAGGACAAACCGCTGCGGCATTTTTTAATTCCTTGCGCCATGCCGACCCGATTTCTATCGGCTTTAACTGCGCGCTGGGTGCCAAAGAGCTGCGCCAATATATCGAAGAGCTGGCTCATATTGCCGATACTTTTGTCTCCGCCCACCCAAACGCCGGTCTTCCGAATGAATTTGGCGAATATGATGAATCGCCGGATGATATGGCAAAAGAACTGGAAGATTGGGCTAAAAGCGGCTACCTGAATATCATTGGCGGCTGTTGCGGCACCTCACCCGATCATATTAAAGCCATTATTGAGGCGGTCAAAAAACATCCACCACGTAAAATCCCTGATATTCAGAAACAGTGTCGTCTATCAGGTCTGGAACCATTGAACATCGGCCCCGACAGTTTGTTTGTCAACGTTGGCGAACGTACCAATGTCACAGGTTCTGCCCGTTTCAAACGCCTCATTGTCGAAGAAGATTATGACACCGCGCTTGATGTTGCCAGGGAACAGGTTGAAAACGGCGCACAAATCATCGACATCAATATGGATGAAGGCATGCTGGATTCCAAACAGGCGATGGTACGTTTTCTGAACCTGGTCGCCGCCGAACCGGATATCGCCAAGGTACCGGTGATGCTGGACTCCTCAAAATGGGAGATTCTCGAAGCCGGCCTGAAATGTATTCAAGGTAAAGGGGTGGTCAACTCGATTTCGATTAAAGAAGGCGAGGAAAACTTTATTCAACAGGCCAAACTGGTGCGGCGTTATGGTGCGGCCGTGATTGTGATGGCCTTCGACGAGCAAGGCCAGGCGGACACTTACCAACGTAAAGTCGAAATCTGTAGCCGCGCCTATAAAATATTGACTGAACAAGTCGGCTTTCCCGCGGAAGATATTATCTTTGACCCCAATATCTTTGCCATTGCCACTGGTATTGAAGAACATAACAATTATGGCGTTGACTTTATTGAAGCCACGCGCACCATTAAACAAACCCTGCCCTACGCACTGATTTCCGGCGGTGTGTCCAATGTTTCGTTCTCGTTCCGGGGCAATACACCGGTTCGGGAAGCCATCCATGCCGTCTTCCTCTATCACGCCATTCAGGCCGGTATGGATATGGGCATTGTCAACGCCAGCCAACTGGCGATTTACGAAGATATTCCCGAAGAATTACGCAATGCGGTTGAAGATGTGGTCTTGAACCGCTCACCAGAAGCCACCGAACGCTTACTGGACATTGCCGAGAAATACCGCGGCGACGGCAGTGTCGCCAATAAATCTGAAGATTTGGAATGGCGTAGCTGGCCGGTGAAAAAACGTCTGGAACACGCCTTGGTCAAAGGGATTGCTGATTTTATTGAAGAAGACACCGAAGAAGCACGCCAAATCTCAGACAAAGCCTTGCATGTGATCGAAGGCCCATTGATGGACGGCATGAATGTCGTCGGCGACTTATTTGGCGCCGGTAAAATGTTTTTACCTCAGGTCGTCAAATCGGCACGCGTCATGAAAAAAGCCGTCGCGCATTTAATGCCTTACATGGAAGCTGAAAAAGAGGACAAAAGCGAGCCTAATGGCAAAGTATTGATGGCCACCGTCAAGGGCGATGTTCATGATATCGGTAAAAACATCGTGGGCGTTGTGCTGCAATGTAATAATTATGATGTCGTCGATCTTGGCGTCATGGTGCCCGCCGAAACCATTCTCAAAACAGCGCGTGAGGAGAAGGTCGATATTATCGGCCTCAGTGGTCTTATCACCCCCTCTTTAGATGAAATGATGCATGTCGCCAAAGAAATGGAACGACAAGACTTCGATATTCCTTTGCTGATTGGTGGCGCGACCACATCGCGCGCCCATACGGCAGTCAAAATAGAACCCCATTACCACGCGCCTACGGTTTATGTCGTCGATGCCTCCCGTTGTGTCAATGTTGTCAATTCCTTGCTCAGTGATGAACTTAGCCCGGATTATGTGGCTAAAATTCGACAAGAATATGCCCAGGTTCGAGAACGCCATAAAGGACGTAAGGCGAAAAACAAGCAACTTTCACTGCAACAGGCACGCGAAAACCGCTTTCGCCACCGCGATGACCATCAACCCGTAAAACCGGCATTTCTAGGCACTAAGGTCATCGATAATTTTGACCTTAAACAACTCGTCCCCTATATCGACTGGACACCTTTTTTTCAGACCTGGGAATTATCCGGCAAGTATCCGGCGATTCTTGATGACGAACTGGTTGGTGAAGAAGCGAAAAAACTGTTTAAAGACGCTAAACAAATGCTGGAAAAAATTGTCACTGAAGGTTGGCTGAAAGGCCGTGCCGTGATTGGTTTTTTCCCGGCCAACAGTCAGGGTGATGACATTATCCTGTATCGCGATGATGATCGTCATGAAACATTGGAAATACTGCATCATCTACGCCAACAAAACATGAAAGCGCCAGGCAAGCCAAATTATTGTCTGTCTGACTTTATCGCCCCCGTTGAAAGCGGTAAAAAAGATTATCTGGGGGCCTTTGCAGTCACCACCGGCATCGGCATTGAAGACAAATTGGCTGAATTTGAACGCGATCATGATGATTACAACAGCATCATGCTCAAAGCCCTGGCTGACCGGCTGGCAGAGGCCTTTGCCGAATACCTGCATCAGCAGGTACGCAAAACGCATTGGGGATATGCAGAAGATGAGCGACTGGATAATGACGATTTAATTGCCGAAAACTATCAGGGCATTCGACCGGCGCCCGGTTATCCGGCCTGCCCCGATCACACCGAGAAAGAAAAGCTGTTTGAACTGCTTAACGTTACCAAAAACACGGGCATTGAACTGACCGAAAGCTTTGCCATGATGCCGGCCTCCGCCGTGAGTGGCTGGTATTTTGCCCATCCGGAATCCCAGTATTTCAATGTCGGTAAAATCGACCGTGATCAGCTAAAAGATTATGCACATCGCAAAGACATGATTGAAGACGTTGCTGAACGTTGGTTATCCGCCCATTTATTTCACTGATTATGAATAAACTGGAACAGATACTCGAAAAACTCATGTACGCCAGCCGCTGGCTGTTAGGCCCGGTTTTTATTGGGCTTAGCCTGGTTTTATTGATGCTGACCATTAAATTCTTTCAGGAAATCATTCATTTTATTCCCTATTTATTGACCATGTCGGAATCGGATCTGATTTTGAAAATCCTGACCCTGGTTGACCTGACGCTGGTCGGCAGTCTGACCGTTATCGTCATGTTCAGCGGTTATGAAAACTTCGTTTCACAGCTCGACATCGGTCAAAAAACAGAGAAACTGGATTGGCTTGGCACCCATGATTACGGCTCGCTCAAACTGAAAGTCGCCTCATCCATCGTCGCTATTTCATCCATCCATTTATTAAAGATATTCATGAATGTGCAGGACACCGATAACGACAAAATACAATGGTATGTCATAACGCATATCACGTTGGTCGTTTCCGCCTTGTTAATGGCGATTATGGACAAAATAAGTCGACACCAAAGCCACAAATGAACAGGTATTATTTATTTTCCACCGCTGGCTGCCACCTGTGTGAACAGGCTGAACAGCTATTGCAAACATTGCCAGAACCTGTAACCTATTCGATTAAAGACATCGCCGATAATGATGAATGGGTAAGCCGTTATGGCATCCGTATTCCGGTTCTGCATCACAAAACCAGCGCTGATGAATTAAACTGGCCTTTTGACGCGGATGCGCTGCAACACTTTATTCAACACCATGCCTGACGTTATCATAGCTTATCGTCGCATTCACTAAAAGTCATTGAAATATCAAATAGATATTGTAATACTAACAGTCGGTATAAATATGATGCTGTACTAGCCCTCTAAATCTCATGACACTAATTCGCGAACACGATTTTATTCAAAGCATTGCCGATGCGCTGCAATTTATTTCCTACTATCACCCTAAGGACTTTATTCAGGCCATGCACCAGACCTACCAGCGCGAACAAAACCCCGCGGCTAAAGACGCCATTGCCCAGATTCTGATTAACTCGCGCCTCTGCGCCGAAGGCCATCGCCCGATCTGCCAGGACACCGGCATCGTCAATGTATTTTTAACCCTCGGTATGTCCGTGCAATGGGATACCCAACGCAGCATTGAGGCTATGGTCAATGAGGCTGTGCACAGAGCTTACACCCATCCCGACAATATTCTCAGAGCCTCGGTGCTGGCCGACCCGGCGGGCAAACGCCAAAATACCGGTGATAACACACCTGCCATTACGCATATGACACTGGTGCCGGGCAACACCGTCAGCGTCAATGTTGCCGCCAAAGGCGGGGGCTCCGAAGCGAAAAGTAAATTTATCATGCTCAACCCGTCCGACAGCATTGTTGACTGGGTGCTGAAAACAGTCCCCAGCATGGGCGCGGGCTGGTGTCCGCCAGGAATTTTAGGCATCGGTATCGGCGGCACTGCCGAAAAAGCCATGCTGATGGCGAAACAAGCCTGCATGGAAAACATCGATATCCAGGACCTGATTGCACGCGGCCCCAGCAACACCACTGAAGCCTTGCGCCTGGAGTTATACGAAAAAGTCAATGCGCTTGGTATCGGCGCACAGGGTCTGGGCGGCTTGACAACGGTTCTGGATGTCAAAATTCACGATTACCCGTGTCACGCCGCCAATAAACCGGTGGCGATGATTCCTAATTGTGCGGCGACCCGACACGCCCATTTTACACTGGACGGCTCAGGCCCTGCCGAATTAAACCCTCCTGGGCTTGATGACTGGCCTGAAATCAGTCAGTACGGTTCAACCAGGGCAAGACACGTCAATCTGGATAGACTGAGCAAACAAGATGTGCAAGACTGGAAACCCGGCGAATCCCTACTATTAAGCGGCACCTTGCTAACCGCCCGGGATGCCGCGCATAAACGACTGGTTGACATGCTTGAACGCGGTGAAGCTTTACCTGTCGATCTCAACAACAAGTTTATCTATTACGTTGGCCCGGTTGATCCGGTCGGCGATGAAGTGGTCGGCCCTGCCGGCCCGACCACCGCGACGCGAATGGATAAATTTACGCCCATCATGCTGGAAAAAACCGGCTTGATCGGCATGATTGGTAAAGCCGAACGTGGCCCTGAAGCCATTGCGGCTATCAAACAACACCATGCCGTATCCCTAATCGCTATCGGCGGCGCGGCTTATCTGGTATCAAAAGCAATCCGCAAGGCCAAAATTGTCGCCTTTGCCGATTTAGGCATGGAAGCCATACACGAATTTACCGTCGAAAATATGCCGGTGACTGTCGCCGTTGATAGCCATGGCGTCTCCATCCATGCGCAAGCGCCTAAACTGTGGCAAGCAAAAATCGGAAAAATACCTGTTACCCTGGAGTCCCGTTAATGGAAAAACTCAGCTGTTTCAAAGCCTACGACATACGCGGCCAATTAGGCTCTGAACTTAATGAAGACATTGCCTATCGCATTGGCCGCGCAACCGGTCAATACCTGAATGCCCAACGAATGGCAGTTGGCGGTGATATACGCCTTAGCTCAGAAGCCTTAAAACAAGCTGTCGCCAACGGCTTGATGGATGCCGGTAGCGATGTCATCGACATTGGCATGACCGGCACCGAAGAAATTTATTTTGCCGCTCAACATCTGGATGTCGATGGCGCGATCGAAATTACCGCCAGCCACAATCCAATGGATTATAACGGTATGAAACTGGTTCGAAAAAATGCACGCCCGATCAGTGGCGATACCGGGCTTCATGACATCCAGAAGCTTGCCGAATCGCAAAATTTCGAGGCGACAAGCACTCCGGGGACATTATCCAGGCAATCGATTCTGCAACCTTATATCGCGCATTTGATGGGCTATATCAATCCGGACACTATTAGCCCCTTAAAATTAGTCGTTAATGCCGGCAATGGCGCGGCAGGCCATGTTATCGATGCCTTGGAAGAAATCTTCCAGCAACAACGGCTCCCGATCGAATTTATAAAAGTACATCATCAACCTGATGGCAGCTTCCCGCATGGCATCCCTAATCCACTGCTGCCCGAATGCCGCCAGGATACCACCGATGCCGTCATCAAACACCAGGCCGATATGGGCATTGCCTGGGATGGTGATTTTGATCGGTGTTTTTTATTTGATGAAAAGGGCCAGTTCATCGAAGGCTACTATATTGTAGGGCTGCTGGCCGAAGCCTTTCTGAAAAAATATCCGGGCAGTAAAATCATCCATGACCCGCGTCTCACCTGGAATACCATTGAATGCGTAAAAGCAAGTGGCGGTATTCCTGTTCAATCAAAAACAGGCCATGCCTTCATCAAAGAAAGAATGCGCAAGGAAGATGCTATTTATGGTGGCGAGATGAGCGCGCATCATTATTTTCGTGGTTTTGCCTACTGCGATAGCGGTATGATTCCTTGGTTATTAGTTGCCGAATTATTGTCGGTAAAAAAACAACCCTTATCCGAACTTGTCGAACAACGCATACAGGCGTTTCCATCCTCTGGTGAAATCAACTCCAGACTGGAAAATCCCAGCGCAGCTATCGCCAGAGTCAGACACGCTTTTGAAAAAGACGCGCTTAACACGGATGAAACGGATGGCATCAGCCTGGAATTTGAGCAATGGCGCTTTAATTTGCGTTCATCGAATACCGAGCCTGTGGTTAGATTAAACATCGAATCCCGAGCCAATCCCGCGTTAATGCAACAAAAAACCCAGGAAATTCTGGATTTATTGCGTCAAGAATCCTGGAAAAAATGAGTCAAAATGCACGTCTTAAGCATTATTTTTTATCGGATTCCATAATAATCGCGGCATAACAATTCATTATACTTTCTGTATAATTTGCATGGGCTGCTGCCAGGGCTTTTGGTGAACCAAAGGCCTGACGCAATCCTTCGAGTGTTTTCTTCGGGTCTTTGCTTTTATGCAAACTCAACATTTTCGTATAATTTTGATATGCGGTCATCCGCGCAGGATCGAAAGGAAACAACCCCGGCATTTTTTTTGTCGATAAATCCACGACACAATCGGTTATATGTTGGGGATCAATTTTGTAATCAGCAACATCTTTTTCTGATTTCATTTGCTCTAAAACAGCTTCTTCATAGTGCTGCTTATCCGAACAACCCGCCAAAAAACTTGCAAAACCTAACACTAATAAAATTCTTTTCATATTTTCTTCATTTAAACATCAACAACCTGGTATTTAACACAATACCCACCAATATCCATTACCAAAAACATCACTTCATCTGGCTAATTTCCTGCATGGCCTGCTTTATCCAGGCCGCCGCCTCTTCATTGATTTCCTTAGCCTTTTTACCTTTAACCGAAATTATTGGTCCAATTTTAACCTTAATGGTTCCGGGATATTTTAAAAAACTGTTTCTCGGCCAAAATTCACCGGCATTATGAGCAATGGGCAAAACGGGATAGCCCGATTTTTGCGCTAGCATTGCGCCGCCGGCATTAAATTTTTTATTTTCCCCCGGTGCTGCCCGCGTCCCCTCCGGAAATACAACGACAAACAACCCTTCTTGCAATCGCTGTGTACCCTGCTCAATCAACATTTTCAATGCTTCACGTTGATTTTTCCTGTCTATGGCAATCGGCTTTAATGTCGCCAGCGCCCACCCCCCTATCGGAATCCAGGTTAGCGATTTTTTTAATAAAGCCGTCTGACGTGGCAAGAAAAGTCTGAGCGCAACAGTTTCCCAAGCTGATTGATGCTTACACAACACCACACAAGGTTGATCCTGGGGAATATTCTCCATACCCTCAACACTATAGCTCAACCCGCAGGTGATCTTCAAAACCGCTAACAACCATTTAACCCAAAGCGTTGCCAAGGCATAGCGAGCCTCAAAAGGCAGGATAACACACAGTAAAATTACCGGTCCAAATATCACAGTCGAAATAATGATGTACAAAAAGAACAACGTTGAGCCAATATATATGCGTAAACTATTCTTTTTTGATTCCTGAGTCTGTCGTTTCATGCTCTATCTACTTCCAAACTAAATACAGCCAATGTTTTATCACGTCTAAGCCTAAGCCTGTAATTTTGAAATATCGGCTATTTTTAAAAAATACCGGGACAATTGTTGCAACAATGCCAAACGACTTTTACGCAACGCTTCATCATCGGTATTCACCATCACATGGTCAAAAAATGTATCTACCGGCTCTTTTAATTGTGCTAACCGCGTTAATGCCGCCGTATAATCTTTATTATTCAACATCGGTTCGACGACATCCCATGTTTGTTGCGAAACCTCAAGTAAGCGCTTCTCTTCAGGCTGCTGCAAGCCCACAACGTCATCAGGAATAGCGTCTTTGGCTTTTTTCAAAATATTATTGATACGTTTATTCGCTGCCGCCAAACTTTCCGCTTCAGGCATCTTACGCAAAACTTGAACCGCCTTAAGTCGCTGCATGAAATCGCAAGGGTAATTCGGCTTAACTGCCATGACCGATTCAAATTCGTCAATACTAAAACCGCGATCCAGACAATAGCCTTTAAGGCGATCATAGATGAAGTCAATAACACTTTTCCTGACGTCTAACTTATCAAAATCATGTTTAAATTGAGCTAACGCCACATCGACCAAATCAGTGACATCCAGTGCGAGGTCACCTTCAATGATGATTCGTAAAATCCCCAGCGCCGCACGCCTCAACGCATAAGGATCTTTATCCCCCGTTGGTATCAAACCCGCACTAAAAATACCGCATAAGGTATCTATTTTTTCGGCTAAGGCCAGAATTTTGCTTGTTTGCCGTATTGGAATCGGTGCTCCGGCGTGTTTCGGATAATATTGCTCCTCCAGAGCCCAGGCAACGTCTTCATGTTCGCCGTCAACCCGTGCATAATAGCGACCCATGATGCCTTGCAAGCTCGCAAATTCGCCCACCATTTCAGTCAATAAGTCTGTTTTGCAAAGCTCTGCCGCGCGTTTTGCCAAGCCAATATCCGCATGTAATTGTGTCGCAATATGCTCTGCAAGATAAATGACGCGGTCAGTTTTGTCCGCCAAGGTTCCTAATTTTTGCTGAAACACGATATTTTGCAATCGTGGTAACCTATCTGCCAATTTTTGACGCGTATCCTGTTTCCAGAAAAATTCAGCATCGGCCAAACGCGGCAAAATAACTCGTTCATTGCCTTGCTTAATGGACTCCGGGTGGCGGCTTTCAATATTACTAAAGGTAATAAAATACGGTAATAAAGCATCCTGCTCATTTTTAACCGGAAAATATTTCTGATTACTCTGCATGGTAGTAATCAATACTTCCTTCGGCAAATTCAAAAAATCCGCATTAAATTCACCCAGTACAGGTACAGGCCACTCGTTTATTGCCGCAATCTCATCCAGAAGCGATTCTTCTACCAATGCCTCGCCGTTTACGGTACTCGCAGCTTCATTGGCTTTTGATCGAATAATTTCCTTGCGCGCTTCCATATCGACCAGAACTTTTCCTTGCTCGTCCAATACTGTTTTGTACATAGCGGGCGCGTCAATTTTTATCCACTTCAAGGCATGAAATCGATGTCCAACCGTTTCTTGTCCAGTCTTAATTCCTAATATTTCCGTCTCTATGAGGGTATTGCCATAAATCAACACAATCCAGTGTACAGGGCGAACAAATTCAACTGTGCCACTGCCCCAGCGCATCTTCTTCGCTATCGGCAACATATTGATACTTTGCTGAATTATTTCCGGCATGATCTCGGGTGTCTTCCGTCCTTGAATATGCTGGCTATAAACCAGCCATTCGCCTTTTTCAGTTTTTAAGCGGCCTAATTCATCTATTTCAACGCCGCAGCTTGCCGCAAATCCCAATGCGGCTTTTGTCGGCTTACCGTCTTTATCGACGGCGGCTTTAACAGCCGGCCCACGCCGTTCAACCGTTTGATCCGGTTGCGCAGATTCCAATGCTCTGATAATGACGGCCAAGCGTCTTGGGGTTGCAAATTTTTCAATACCCTCAAATTTTAGCTGATTTTTATTTAATCCCTCTTCAATATTTTCCGCCAATGCGTCCTGTAAGCGTCTTAAGGTTTTTGGCGGCAGTTCTTCGCAACCTATTTCAAATAATAAATCCTGCGTTTTCATTTTGCCTCCTGTCCTTGTGTTTGCAACATGGGAAATCCGAGTGCTTCCCGGCTCTGATAATAGGTTTCGGCAACCGATTTGGCCATATTCCTGACACGCAAAATATAACGCTGCCGCTCTGTTACCGAGATGGCATGACGCGCATCAAGCAAATTAAATGTGTGTGAAGCCTTTAACACCATTTCATAAGCCGGCAAAGCCAGATTTTTTTCAATTAATTTTTCGCACTCTTGCTCGTATGTATCAAAACATTCAAATAAAAATGGCACATTCGCATGTTCAAAATTAAAACCCGACATTTCCACTTCGTTTTGATGATACACATCACCATACGTCACATGCCCTTGTGGCCCTTTTGCCCATGTTAAATCAAACACACTTTCAACGCCCTGGATATACATTGCGATGCGTTCCAATCCGTAGGTTAACTCTCCCGTTACCGGCCGACACTCCAACCCACCAACTTGTTGAAAATAGGTAAATTGCGACACTTCCATGCCGTTTAACCAGACTTCCCAACCCAGCCCCCAGGCACCCAGCGTTGGTGACTCCCAATTGTCCTCCACAAAACGCGCATCATGCTCTAATAAATCCAGGCCCAGATAACGTAGTGAACCTAAATATAATTCCTGAATGTCCAAAGGAGACGGCTTCAGGATGACCTGAAACTGATAATAATGTTGCAGGCGCATTGGATTTTCACCATAGCGTCCGTCGGTTGGCCGCCTTGATGGCTGTACATATGCTGTATTCCATGGCTCAGGACCAATGGCTCTTAAAAATGTTGCAGGATGAAAGGTACCTGCACCCACTTCTTGATCCAATGGTTGCAACAATACACAACCTTTTTCTGCCCAATATTCCTGTAATGCAAGAATTAGCCCTTGAAATGTAGATAAATCGTGTTTTGTTTTTTCCACGGCCATCTTCCGTATTTAATCAAAGCCCCTTATTTTAAAGCATATTCCCCTAAACTTCTGCTATTTTGCTGCTGTTCTTAGTGCAAATTGATTTTAACTTCGAATTAACACTGATGGACACGGATTTTTTCTTTTTTCCCTAAGTTCGGTGGTATCACATACTTTTACAGTTTCGGCAAAGCTTTCTTATGGCAGGCCAAACGATTTGAAGCAGAGCTTCTAAACCAGGCGTTCCCAAACTCCGTTTGGGAACGAGATCATTCTTTTTTTGTAACTACTCAGCGAGTTTGGGGCTGAAGGCATAGGCTATTGATTTATAAGGACGCGTAAATACGTCCCTGTAAGCTCTGCTGCAACGTCCTGTTGCAGAAGCCTGATAAATCAAGAGCCTATGCCCACAGAAGAATTTACGCTGAGTAGTTACTTATTTTTATCAATGTAACGTATTAACGCTCTGACTGATTACTTGATCGACGATGTCTTTAATCTGATGGATCTTTGAAAAATCCAGTGTCAGGCCGTTAAACATATCCTCAATTGAATCTGATAATAATTGACGTTCCTTTTCGGTCAAATGAAAATCACGTTCTAAATCCTGTTGATCTTCTAATTCCATCGCATCAATATCTAATACATCGGCAATTACAAAATAAGCGGACATTGCCATCATATTTTGCATGGAATCTATTTCATTGTTCCCCATTTTTCCGCACATACTCGTTCTCCTGTAACTGTAATGACTTCAGTTACAGGGTAAAGCGAAAAAGGATTTAAAAATTTGATATTTATCCGGTTTTGCAAAAATAAAATGTGAAGTATCTCAGGATTTTTAAAGGTTTTAGCCTTATTATTTTAATTTTTAGTGCCCCTTCCAAACTATCGATCTTGAAAATTACTGAGATACCCCCCTCATCCTGTCTTTTTTGCTAATGAGTGTCAATGAGCAACGTGAGGCTTTACCGCAATTATTTGAGCAACTACGAGTAAATGCTTTTCTAAGCGAGCGGACGCTGCTGACTTTTGTGCTACCGCGATTATTTACTCTTGTCCATAATATTTCCAGCATGCAGGCCGCATTCTTTTTTGTTTTCGCCTTCCCACCACCAGCGGCCGGCGCGTTCGTGTTGATTGGGGAGTACTGGGCGGGTGCAGGGTTCGCAGCCGATGCTGATGTAGCCATGCCGGTGCAGTTCGTTGTAGGGGACTTGCCAGGCTTCAATGTAGTCCCAGACCTGAGATGAGCGCCAGTTGAGAAGGGGGTTGAATTTGATCAGCTGTTTTTGAGGACTTGAGAAGGTGGTGTCGAGTTGGACTTCCGGTATATCGCTGCGAGTATCCTGGCTTTGATCTTTACGTTGGCCGGTTATCCAGGCATCGAGTTGTGCCAGTTTTCGTTTTAATGGAGCAACCTTACGAATAGCGCAGCATTCCTGATGACCATCTTCATAAAAGCTGAACAGGCCCTTTTGTTTGATAAAGGGTTCGAGCTCGGTTGGATCCGGAGTGAGCAGTTCGATGTCAATCTTGTAATGGGTTCTGACTTTTTCGATGAAACGATAGGTTTCAGGATGCAGGCGGCCGGTATCCAGACTGAAAACCTGAAAATCGCGGCGAATTTTTAACGCCATGTCAATTAATACGACATCTTCGGCGCCGCTGAATGAGATGGCGATATTGTCGAAATTTTCCAGCGCGGCTTTCAGAATAGGTGTGGGTTTTTTGTCTTTTAATTGTGTTTGGTAATGAAGCAGGTTGAATTCAGTCATAGTGTTTGCGCAAAGTAATGTTGCAGAAATTCATCAAAACTCAAGCGGTCGTTATTTTCAATTTCTTTTTGTTTAAGATGCGACATGCGCGCGAGTTCTTTGAAATAATGCTGCCGCTCTTCAGGCAGAGGCTGTTGTTTGAAGTTTTTGTCATGTTGGGCGGAAATATCCAGGACATAGCGGCCGAAGGGGATTTCTTGTTCGCGCATTTCGGCCAACATTTTTGCCGAGGGGGTCAGGTTCGGGTCTTTGACGACAGTGAAAAAATGGGTCAGGGCGTCTTGATAGGGGTGTCCTTTTTCCTCCTGATCCAGAATTTCACAAATCGGGTGCATGCTTTGCAGGATTTGTGTCGCCCAGTCTTGTAACGATATTTGGCCATCGGCGTGTTCAAGCATCAACCCGGGTTTGCGGCCTTCATTGGCGACTTTGAGCTGATTACGGTTGTTTTGTGCGTATTCGTCGTGTTGCTGGTCAGGACAGTCCTGCAATAAACAATGGAGCAGGAAGGCTTCAATAAAGCGTGATGTGTCGGCATCAATGCCAATCGGGTTGAATAAATCAAGGTCTAAGGAACGCACTTCAACATACCGTACGCCGCGCCGCTTTAAGGCCAGGGTAGGTTTCTCGCCGGAATTGGCAATCTGCTTAGGCCTAATGGTACTGTAAAATTCATTTTCAATCTGCAGAATATTGGCGTTTAATTGCCGGTATTCGCCATCGACTTTTACGCCAATTTTTTCGTATTCCGGGTAGGGGGTTTCGATGGCCGCACTTAAGGTTTTGACATAGCCATCAAGTGAATTGTAATCAATGTTGAGTTGTTCCTGGTTTTTGCTTTTATAGCCGATATCACTCATGCGTAATGAGGTGGCATAGGGATGGTATAGCGTATAGCGATCAAATTCATCGAATTGTGCCATCAGTTGGGGGCGGCTTTTGAAGAATTTTTTGCAAATAGCGGGTGATGCGCCAAACAGATACAAAATAAGCCAGTCCTGACGTTGAAAATTTCGTATTAAACCGAAATAGCTTTCGGAGATGAAATGATCGAGACTGTCGAAAGAGCCACTTTGTTGGTGCAGTAAAGGCCATAAGGCGATCGGTACGGAATAGTTGAAATGGATACCGGCAATCGCCTGCATGGTGCGTCCATAACGGTACCAGAGCCCTTTGCGATAAACATGTTTCATCTGGCCAATATTGGATGTGCCGTATTCGGCAATACGAATACTGTCATCGCCATCAATACCGCAGGGCATGCTGGTGGTCAATAGCATTTGATCGTGCAGATGTTGATACACAAAGCGATGAATGTGCTGCATGAACAGCAGGCTTTCATTGATATCGGAAAAAGGGGGGGTGATAAATTCCAGCAGGGCTTCGGAATAGTCCGTAGTGATATGCGGATGGGTTAGTGCGGCACCTAATGAGGCAGGATGATCGCTTTGTGAAATACACCCTGAAGAATCAATACGCAGACTTTCTTTTTCGATGCCTTTCAGACCATGTTTCAGCAAGTGCTGTTGTTGGTGTGCAATGATATATTTTAAGCGGGATGATGATAGATGCTTGTTCATTAATCAGGCTACGCGAATGACGCGTCTTAGGTATAATCGATCTATTATAGAGTGTTGTCACGGTTTTGAGAACCTTCTCGACAGCGTGCAGGCGGAGTAGACGTTTATGCATAAAAAATCAAGGGGTGGTGTCGTATTATGAACGATAAGGTGTTGCACACATTACGCACGGTTTTTGGCTATGATAAATTCCGTGGTCAACAGGCTGAAATTATCGAGCAGGTGATTGCAGGTAATGATGCGCTGGTTTTGATGCCGACCGGGGGAGGGAAATCCTTGTGTTTTCAGATTCCGGCCGTGCTGATGGATGGCGTGGCAATTGTGATTTCACCGTTGATTGCGTTGATGGAAGATCAAGTCAATGCCTTGCATCAGTTGGGTATCCGGGCCGCCTTTTTAAATTCAACCTTGTCACTAGATAACGTTCGGCAGATTGAGACGCAGTTCCAGCAAGGGGCGTTGGATTTGCTGTATATGGCTCCTGAACGTTTGAACAACGAGCGTACCTTGGCGTTGTTTTCTCGCGTAAAAATCGCTTTATTTGCAATCGATGAGGCGCATTGTGTGTCGCAGTGGGGGCACGATTTTCGTGCCGATTATTTGCAATTGTCGTTGTTGCAGGCGCGCTTTCCTAAGGTGCCGCGCATTGCCTTGACCGCGACGGCGGATGATAAAACCCGCGCTGAAATTATCAAACGTTTAGGCCTGGAACAGGCCAGGATTTTTATCAGCGGCTTTGACCGGCCTAATATCCGCTACCGAATTGTGCAGAAACAACAGGCGCGGCAACAATTATTGCAGTTTATACAGCAAGAACATGCCAGTGATGCAGGTATTGTTTATTGCTTGTCCCGAAAAAAAGTCGAGGCGACAGCCGCGTGGTTGAATGAACAAGGGATTACCGCCTTGCCCTATCATGCCGGGATGAGCAATGAACTGCGGCAACGTCATCAGCAACGTTTCATCAAAGAGGAAAGCCTGGTTATCGTGGCGACGATCGCATTTGGCATGGGTATAGACAAACCGAATGTACGTTTTGTTGCACATCTGGATTTACCTAAAAGTATCGAAGCCTATTATCAGGAAACCGGCCGCGCTGGACGTGATGGCTTACCGGCGAATGCCTGGATGGCCTATGGCTTGCAGGATGTGATTACCCTGCGTCAAATGATGACGAGTTCGAATGCCAGTGAGGCACATCGGCGGCTGGAATTGCATAAGCTCGATGCCATGCTGGCCTTGTGTGAAACTATTCACTGCCGCAGACAAGATTTACTGGCTTATTTTGGTGATATGCTGGAGGCACCCTGCGGTAATTGTGATACCTGCCTGGAGCCGGTTAAGACCTGGGATGGAACGGTGGTGGCACAACAAGCCTTGTCCTGCATTTATCGTACCGGCCAGCGTTTTGGGGCCAGTTATTTGATTGATGTATTGCGCGGCAAGGATAATGACCGGATACGGCATTTTGGCCATGACAAACAATCAACCTTTGGTATCGGTAAAGACCTGGATGAACAACGCTGGCGTTCGGTGTTCAGACAATTGGTCGCGCGTGGGCTGATTGAGGTTGACTTTGAAGGATTTGGTGCCTTTAAACTTACCGAGGCGTGTCGGCCTGTATTGCGCGGCGAACAAACCTTGATGCTGCGTCGCGATATTCAGTCCAAAAAAGTGCGTTCGGGGGCATCGAAAAAAGTTCAGCCTGATAACCCTTTATGGGAAGCATTACGCACTAAACGCCGGGAAATTGCACAGCGCCAGGATGTGCCGCCGTACGTTATTTTTCATGATGCTACCTTAATGGAAATGATGGCGACAAGGCCGCAAACATTGAGTCAGATGGCACATATTTCGGGTGTTGGCGAGCGTAAACTGGCGCTTTATGGGGATGAATTTATTGACGTGATTCAACAGTTTTCAGGTGTTGAATTCGCGGAGGAAAAAATCAGCGATACGGTACAGGAAAGCCTGGACTTGTTCCGGCTAGGGTACACGGCAGAACAAATTGCTGAGCAGAGAGAACTTAAAGCGGACACCATTTATCGACATTTATCGGTTGCGATTGAGCAGGGACAGATTGTATTGAGCGAGGTGGTATCGTTGCCGGAGTCTGAAATAGACACGCTGCAAGAGGCCATATTAGCGCTGCCAGACGATCAAAATAATCGTTTGAAGCCGGTTTATGAACAATTTTCGGGGGCCTATTCATATGGAGTTTTGCATTGTGTCAAGGCGTCTTTAACACACGAGATTGAGGTGTCTTCGGGTTGAATCAAGGCTTTCCCGGGTTAAGCCGGGGCTAAGTCCTGCGTTTGGCTGGAAAAGTGGTAATGATTTTTCAAGCAGTGTGTCAGCCATTTGTCCAGAAAATAATTAAGTCGCCATTTATAGTGCATGATGGCAATCGATTCGGTGGCTGATTTGTATACGCGCGACACCGGGTGACGGGCATGGTCGCTTAAAACTTCGGCCAGTTGGGCGTCAAAATAGATGCGGATGACCACCTCAGGCATCATGAATGTTTCCAGTTCATCACCGAAACGATGAGAGAGTTTGATGGTGACGGTGTAACGGCTTTTTTCCAGCATTTCAAGATGAATGGCGGGTTTGTTCGCACACACGCCTAACGCTTCAGTATTTATCTGTTTGAGTTCGGGAATCAGGCACAGCAGTTTTTGATAATTGGATTCGCAGATTTTTTCCAGGCACCAGGCGGTGTTGACAGGTTGAACATGGCCCATGATTTAATCTTCCCGGTAGCAGGCGCAGGCACTGTCGGTTTCCCATAAGACAACCTGATCGAGATCGAATCCCTGGTTTTTTAAATGACGATAAATCATTTCGCTTAATACTTCTGCTGTCGGGTGTTCATCCAGTAACATAAAACGCTCGTTATTGGCACGCAACGCCGGTACTAAGGGATCATCTTTATGCAGTAAGAAGTTGTGATCGAGTTGGTTGTCAATATACGATTTAACCTTGGCTTTGATATCTGAGAAATCACAGACCATGGCCTGGTTATTCAGCTGTTCCCGGCGAATGGATATGGCGGCTTTGACGCTGTGGCCGTGCAGGTTACGGCATTTTCCCGGGTGGTTCATCAAGCGATGTCCATAGCAAAAATAAACCTCCTTGGTAATGATGTACATGAATAGTCAGCCTTTTATGCTTTTGATTGTCGCGGCGATTTCGTATTGGTCAGGCGCTTTTTCTGTGCAGCGCACAACTTCAATCAATGCGTTCATCGGGGGCGTGAGTGATTTTTTAGGTTTCACGCAAACATCCATGGCCAGGCCAGGTTCAAACGGTGTGTCGGCGATAAATGATAAGCCGGCACCGCTGAGTGAGGTGCAATGACCACGTTTTTCATCGCTGCCGTCAAGGGTTTTGTAGGTAATGTCACAGTCGACATTCATGCGCATATAGTTACGTTTTTCATCATAATCCAGCATCGCTATTTCCTCTGAAGTAAAGGGATATCATAACAAAATATTTAGCGTTTAATTTATAGACGTATTCGAAATATTTTTCCAGGTTTGGGCTTTTTCATTAAGCCTGAGATATACATCACGTAACATCAGATATTCAGTAATAAATGGGCCGGTGCCTCCAGGCATTCTTTAATGGTGACGAGAAATTGCACGGCTTCTTTGCCATCAACCAGACGGTGGTCATAAGACAGGGCTAAATACATGATTGGCCGAATGACGATTTCGCCATTTTCAACCACCGGGCGTTCCCTGATGGCATGCATACCTAAAATGGCACATTGCGGCGGATTAAGGATGGGGGTCGATAGCATGGAACCGAAAATACCGCCATTGGTAATGGTGAAGGTACCACCGGTTAAATCGTCCACACTGATGGTACCCGCTTTTGCTTTGCCACCAAATTCGGCGATATTTTTTTCAATGCCGGCAAAATCCAGTTGGTCGGCATCACGAATGACAGGAACGATGAGTCCACGGGGCGATGAGACCGCGATGCCGATATCGTAATAGCCGTGATAGATAATATCGTTACCATCTATCGAAGCATTAATGGCCGGGAAGCGTTTTAAAGCTTCAATTGAGGCTTTGACAAAAAATGACATAAAGCCGAGTTTGACGTCATGTTTTTGTTCAAAACGTTCTTTATATTGCTGACGAAGATTGATGACCGCCTGCATATTCACTTCATTGAAGGTTGTCAGCATAGCGGCATTTTGTTGTGCCTGCAGCAAGCGTTCGGCAATTTTTGCCCGTAGCCGGGTCATGGGAACGCGTTGTTCCGGCCGTATTGGCGAGGATGTGGCGTAAACCGGGGTTTCTATATCCTGTGTGACGAGGGGTTTATTGGCTTCTGTTGATTTTTTGGTTTCGGCGTGTGCCTGTTTTTCCAGATAGTCGAGAACGTCTGTTTTTAAAATACGGCCATGTTTTCCTGTGCCCAGAATTTTATGGGGGTCCAACTGATTTTCCTGGATTAAGCGTCTGACGGCGGGACTTAATGGAATATCGGCATTGGATTCGGCGGCCGTTTCGGTTTGCTCAGGTTCCGCAATGTCTTGTTCTTCCATGATGGCGATAACGTCACCTGCTGTGACCGTTGTGCCATCCGGTTGGATAATTTCTTTCAGGATACCTGTGACGGGTGCGGGTACTTCCAGCACCACTTTATCGGTTTCCAGGTCAACCAGGGTTTCATCCTGGGTAACCGCGTCACCGGGATGTTTGTGCCAGGCGACCAGTGTTGCATCGGAGACTGATTCAGGTAAGTCCGGGACCAGAATTTCATGTTTCATGTTTATTTCCTGTCAGGTTTCCATAGAGGGCGGATTGAACGACGGCGCGTTGTTCTTGAATATGTGTTTTGAAGCTGCCAACTGCGGGTGCCGCCGAAGCCGGACGCCCAACATACTCAATATTGGCATTGGCATCAAGATTGTTGTAAAAATTATGTTTGCTTTGATACCAGGCCCCTTGGTTTTTGGGTTCTTCCTGGCACCAGACATATTCCTTGATATGGGGATAGTGCTGAATGATGCGGCGAAACGCCTGTGCCGGGAAGGGGTATAATTGCTCGATCCGAATGATGGCGATGTGATTCAGTTTGTCGCGGCGACGCGCTTCGAGCACATCATAATAAACCTTACCCGAGCACATGATCAAACGCGTGATGCGGGCTTTATCCAGATCGTCTATTTCGTCAATGACGGTCTGGAACTGTCCTTGACTCAATTCTTCCAAGGTGGATACAGCCAGTTTATGTCGCAGTAGACTTTTAGGACTCATTACAATCAGGGGCTTACGGTATTGTCGGATTAACTGTCTGCGCAGCAGGTGAAAAATCTGCGCGGGCGTGGTGGGGTAACACACCTGAATATTCGCATCGGCACACAGTTGTAAATAACGTTCCAGTCGTGCCGAGGAGTGTTCAGGGCCTTGACCTTCGCAGCCATGCGGCAGCAACATGACCAGGCCGCTTAAACGTCCCCATTTTGATTCACCCGAGCTGATGAATTGATCAATAACAACCTGGGCGCCATTGGCGAAATCACCAAATTGCGCTTCCCAGATGATCAGCTTGTTCGGTTCGGTGGAGCTGTAGCCATATTCAAAGCCTAAAACCCCTTCTTCCGACAGTAACGAATCGAATATTTGCGGGCGCGCCTGATTTTCAGCCAGATGTTTTAAAGGGATATAAGGTTCGCCGTTGATTTGATTATAAAGTATGGCATGACGATGGAAAAAGGTGCCTCGGCCGACATCCTGGCCGGTTAAGCGGATTTCGTAATTTTCCAGCAATAAGGTGGCATACGCCATGGTTTCGGCAAACCCCCAATCCAGTGGCAAGGCACCAGCCGCCATTTTATTCCGGCTTTCCATGATTTTGGCGACGCGCGGATGTAGCTCAAAGCCAGACGGCAGGCGTTGCAGCCTGTCATTACAAAAACGAATCCGCTCCAGGGCAACACGGGTATCGGCCGGTTCTTCCCAGCTTTTATGGAGAAAAACATCCCATTGGCGTGAATAAGAATAACTGGTGTTATCAAGAATCGGGCGGGAGACGACCTGGTCCTGGTCTAGTTTATGCTGATAATTTGTCTCCATGGCTTTGGCGTCGTCGGCGCTGATGAGTTGATCCTGCATGAGTTTGTCAGCATAGATTTGCCGCGTTGTCCGATGATTATGGATGATTTTATACATGATTGGCTGAGTGACAGCAGGTTCATCCGCTTCATTATGGCCCCGGCGACGGTAACAAATCAGGTCAATCACGACATCTTCATGGAAGCGCATGCGGTATTCGAGTGCTAATCGGGTGACAAAAATAACCGCTTCAGGGTCATCACCATTGACATGGAATACCGGCGTCTGAATCATATTGGCCACATCGGTGCAGTACAAGGTGGAGCGCGCATCGAATGGATTGCTGGTTGTGAAGCCGATTTGGTTGTTTATAACGATATGGACGGTGCCGCCGGTCGAAAAGGCACGGGTTTCCGACATATTCAAGGTTTCCATAACCACACCCTGGCCCGCAAAAGAAGCGTCACCATGAATCAAAACCGGGATGACGGTATCAACACTGCCTTTTCCGCGTCGATCCTGTCGTGCCTTGACTGAGCCCTCTACCACTGGATTGATGATTTCAAGATGGGATGGGTTGAAGGCCAGGGTGACATGCAGCGGACCACTGGAGGTCTCGACATTGGATGAAAAACCCATGTGATACTTGACGTCTCCCGTCAAGGCGCCGGGTGAGGACACATGGGTGCCTTCAAATTCACCAAACAAGGCTGCCGGGCTTTTACCGAGTATATTGACCAGAACATTGAGACGGCCACGATGCGCCATGCCAATAACCAGCTCTTTGGCTTGCCTGGTGCCGGCGAGTTGAATCAGTTCATCCAGGATTGGAATTAATGATTCACCGCCTTCTAATGAAAAGCGTTTTTGGCCGACATATTTGGTATGCAGGTGTTTTTCGATGGCTTCTGCAGCGGTGAGTAAATGCAACAGCCAGCGTTTTTGTCCGGGGTCGGTCAATCCCGGACGCGAGCTTTCCAGTTTGGTTTGAATCCAACGTTTGGCATCGGTATCGACAATATGCATATATTCCGTGCCGATACTGCCACAATAAATATCCTTCAGGGTGGTGATGATTTTCCGCAGCGGCATGCGATCCTTGCCATATAAATTACCGGTATGGAACAGCGTATCCATATCCGGCTCTGCCAGGCCGTAATAAGCCGGTTCAAGATCGGGCGGGATGTGAATATCTTTACCCAGTGGATTGTTGTCTGCAATCTGGTGGCCTTTCATGCGGTACTGATTAATCAGGCGGGCGACGGCGGATTGTTTTTTGACGCTTTCTTCCGTAAAGCCCTGTAATTTAGCTAAACGCCCGGGAGAACTGACGGCAAGTTGTGCAAACCGTTCTACAATCGGGCTGTGCGGGATGTCGTGCTGATTCAGTTGACGAATTTCGCTGAACTTTTTTTGCCAACTTTCAGGGACAGAATCAGGGTTTTCCAGATATTGTTCATATAAGTCTTCGACAAAGCTGGCGTTATTACCATACAAAGCCGAAGTGTCGTAAAACATTTTGACAAGACTCATGCAAAATTCCCGTTTTAGCAAGTGATGCTTAATGATAGGCTGTAAGTGGTATATTACCAAGTCAAAATGACACCCGCGATTCAAATCGCATCTTTGAAGCCTAAGCTAGACCAGCATCATGACTGAAAAAAGAATAGTTATCAAAATCAACCGGAAACAAATGCAGGATACAGTATCGTCTGTCGATCCCGAGGTGATTACAGAGTGGAATATTCCACGGCTTATTATGTTTTTTTTAGGACTTGCGTTAATTATTGGAATGGTATTTTTTGGGCTGACTAATCAATCCGCAGAAGAAGCCCATAACAGGCCGGTGCAAAATGTGCCAAGTCATCATGACGTAAGAAATAAGCATGCTGAAGTTAATAATGTAATGACTTCAGCCGTAGTTAAGAAAAAGATCGGCACATTCCCTGTTAAACCCAAAGAAACTGTGGTTTCTGAAGTGCCAGATAACCACATTAAAAAAGATACGGATCGTGTTACAGAGAAAAATAAAAACCCGGTTAAAATCAATATAGTTGATAAAAGAATAAGTCGGGCTGCTATTGCCTATTCATTAAAACAAAAGGAGCCCGAAGACATTGTAACAAGGCCGATTAAGACGGATAAAGCTAAGGCAGTCGGTGTTTATTTTTTTACTGAAATCAATAACATGAAAGGCGATATTTTATTTCATAAATGGTATCTGAATAATAAAAAAGTATTTAGCAGAAGACTTAATATACTAGGCAATCATTGGAGAGCTTCAACCAGTAAATTGATAACTTATTCACAAAAAGGCGAATGGCATGTCACGTTAGTTAATCAAAATCAGCAGGTTTTAGCTGAAATAAGATTTTATGTTATTTGATTAATGCTTTTGTTTTTATAAGAATATATATATAATATCCAGATTGATTTTTATTCATAACCAAGAGGATATTATGACCGAATTGAGTAATCTTTCTGAAGTGGAATTGCAAGCTATGATTCAAAATGCTGAAAATGCATTAAGGGAAAAACAGGAACGTAAAAAGAAAGAGGTCATGGCTCAAATCAAGGCATTAGCCGATTCTGTCGGTATTAATGTCGTTATTCAGGATGGTGTCAAACAATCTTCTCGGAAAGGCGTTAAGGTTCCACCGAAATATCGGAATCCGTCTAATCCCGAACAAACCTGGACTGGCCGCGGCATGTCTCCTAAATGGATGCAAGAACTGATGGCAGCAGGGCATGATAAATCTGAATTTGAAATTCAGCAAAACACTCTGGCGTAATGCTAAAACGACTTAAATCTTATCTGCAGGTGCGTAAATATTCAGAGTCTCCTGCTTTTGACGCCCTCATCTCAGTCTTCTCACAAGGGTAGAAGGCGATATTGAAAGGGGGCGGTGTTTACGTATGAACGGCTTACTGTTGTGATGGTAAGCCGTTCAAATTCCATCAAAAACTTGTCTTACCTCTAATCACGTTGCTTCCAGGATAAAGAACTGGCGTAACTACTCAGCGAGTTTGGGACTGAAGGCATAGGCTATTGATTTATAAGGACGCGTAAATACGTCCCTGTAAGCTCTGCTGCAACGTCCTGTTGCAGAAGCCTGATAAATCAACAGCCTATGCCCACAGAAGAATTTACGCTGAGTAGTTACGAACTGGCTTGATATTCCAATCGATTGTTTCGTTCTGTGTGTAACATCAGTCAATATAACGTTTATTCAAGTCGTCGTAGGCATCAATCCGGCGGTCACGAAAAAAGGGCCAGATGTTACGGACATCCTGGCTGCGCGTTAAATCCAAATCCTGTATCAGGATTGTATCGTCCTCATCGTTAGCGCGCTGTAGAATTTCGCCTTGCGGGCCAGCAATAAAGCTGTTGCCCCAGAATTGAATGCCGTCGTTTTTATCGGAGGCATGCTCAAATCCAATTCGGTTACAACTGATAATCGGCAAACCATTGGCAATGGCATGACTGCGCTGAATCGTTATCCAGGCATCGAGTTGGCGTTGCTTTTCGGCGGCTGTGTCGGCAGGCTCCCAGCCGATTGCAGTCGGGAATATCAACACATCCGCACCCGCCAGGCTCATTAAGCGAGCCGCCTCTGGATACCACTGGTCCCAGCAGATTAATACGCCCAGTGTACCAATCGAGGTTTTAATCGGTGTAAAGCCCATATCACCCGGAGTGAAATAAAATTTTTCATAATAACCCGGGTCATCCGGAATATGCATTTTGCGATAACGGCCTGCAATGGCACCATTTTTATCCAATACGACACAGGTGTTGTGATAAAGACCGGGCGCGCGTTTCTCGAACAGGGTTGAGACAATCACCATGCTATTGTCTTTGGCGACCCGGCTTAATAAGTCCGTGGTCGGGCCGGGAATGGTTTCGGCTTGTGCAAAAACGGCGGTATCTTCGCTTTGGCAGAAATACGGACCACAATGCAGTTCAGGCAGGACGGCCAGGTCAACATGCTGTTCTGCAGCGTGTTCTATTTGCCGGATGGAGCTGGCTAGATTCTCTTGTTTGGGTAACGCGCAGGATTGTTGTATGGCACAAACTTTTAGGTGGCTCATAACGTGAGTTCCAGGCTGGATGGAAATTGCATGGTCATGCAATGCAGGCTTCCATATTGGTGAACAAGGGGGCGGCTGGGGACAGGAATGATGTCCCGTTCCGGAAAACATTGGGCGATGCGGCCCAGTGCAATTTCATCGTTGTGATCACCGTAGACCGGCATCAGAACGGCATGATTGATAATCAAAAAGTTGGCGTAGTTCGCCGGCAAGCGTTGGTTCTCGTCATCGACAATGGGGGCGGGTAAAGGGAGTGCGACCAATTGGTAAGGTTTGCCGCTGGCTGTGGTGAAGGTTTCCAGTTGTTGGCGCAGGTTCTGCAATCCTGTGTAGTGCGGATCATCAGGATTTTCAGAGGCGCTGTAGGCGATGATTTCAGGGCTGCAAAAGCGCGCGAGAGTGTCGATGTGGGCATCGGTGTCGTCGCCGGCCAGCTTGTTTTGTTGTAGCCACAGGATTTTTTCACAGCCGAAATGGTTTTCCAGGGTACGGCTGATGGCAAAACGGTTGTAACCCGGGTTGCGGTTGGGGTTGAGCAAGCAGTTTTCGGTGGTCATCAGGGTAGCGATACCATCGGATTCAATGCTGCCACCTTCCAGCACAAAATCGATATGTTGACAGGGCAGGTCTGAAAAAATCGGATGTTGCAGCAATTGCTGATTTAATTGATTGTCTGCGGTGTGAGGGTATTTATTGCCCCAGCCATTGAATCTAAAATTCAGTAACCGCGCCTGCCGGTCTTCTTCGACAGTCAAAAAGGTCGTGTCCCGCAGCCATATATCATCATAATTGGCCTGGATGAAATAGGTTTGTGTCGATGTTTTTAACCGCTGTTCGATATGCTGTTGATGCACGGCATCGCGACACAGAATAATCAAAGGCTGATAATGACTGATCGTATGGGCGATGACACAATAACTGTCTTCAACCTCGGCCAGATTGTTAAAGTCGCCATCACGATGTGGCCAGGCAATCATGACGGCAGACTGGGGTTCCCATTCGGCTGGAAAACGGCGCATGATTAGTGTTCTCCTGTGTGCTGTAGCATTTCGGCGGCATGGTTACGGGTATTTTGCGTAATATGAATGCCACCGAGCATGCGTGCGACTTCTTCGATACGTTGCTCTTGGGTCAGCGTTTGTACGCTGGAACTGGTGACCGCGTCTTCGGTGTCTTTTCGGACATGCAGATGTTGATGGGCTTGTGCAGCTACTTGTGGCAGGTGGGTGACACATAACACTTGCCGGTTAGCGGCGAGTTGGCGCATTTTTCGGCCTACGATTTCAGCAATGCCGCCGCCAATGCCGGAATCAACCTCGTCAAAAATCATGGTCGGGACTGTTTTATCACGGCTGGTTATCACCTGAATGGCCAGGCTGATGCGCGATAATTCGCCGCCTGATGCGACTTTTGCCAGTGGTTTGGGCGGAAGGCCCGGATTGGCGCTGATTAAAAATTGAATGTTATCCAGGCCATTGAGTTTGGGTAGTGATGACAGGTCGGTATCAATCTGGATAATAAATTCGCCTTGCGGCATGCCGAGTTCCTGAATCATCGCACTGATTCGGCGGGATAGAATTTCACTTTGTTGCAGACGGCGTTGGCTTAATTCTTGAGCCAGTTTTTGATATTGCTGATGATATTTTTCGCATTGTAGCGAAAGTTGTGCAATCCGTTCATCGCTATGGGTCAGAAGGTCGAGTTCTTGCTCAATCTGCCGGGCTATTTGTGGTAATTCTTCGGCCTGGCAATGGTGTTTTCGGCTTAAATCCATAATCAGGCTGATTTGGGTGTCTAAATCGGCCAGGCGTTCGGGGTCGAGTTCCTGTGATTCCAGAAAGCGGCGGAGCTGGTGACTGGCTTCGGAAATTTGAATCTGAGCCTCTTCCAGCAAGGCGGTGATTTCGCCTAATTCAGGCGTGTATTGGCTTAGGTCAGTCAGTGCAGTGAGCGATTGTGCTAATGACTGGTTTAAAGATTGCTGTTCATTATCATAGAGTACATCCAGCTGTTGCTGGCCTTGGCATAAAATCAGGCCTAAGTTGGATAATTTGCTGTGTTCTTCAGAAAGCGTCTGAAAATTAAATTGTTCCAGATCGAGTTGTTGCAGTTCTTGCAGTTGATAATGCAGAAATTCTTCACGTTCGGTTTGGTCTTTGTTGTTTTGAGTTAAACGCTTAAGTTCGGTTTGGGTTTGTTTCCAGTCGTTAAAAACCTGGTTTAATTGGGCGACTAAGGGCGGGTTCGAGGCAAAACTGTCCAACAGCCTGCGCTGTTCGTCATGTTGTAATAAGGTCAGGTGGGCATGCTGCCCATGAATTTCGACCAGTAAGCGTCCTAGCGCTTGCAGGCTTTGAAGTGTGGCAGGGCGATTGTTGATCCAGGCTTTGGAGCGGCCCTCTTGATTGATGATGCGGCGGATAATGCAATATTGATCATCATCAAGTTCGTGTTCTTGTAACCATTCTTTCGCTTTCGGTGCATCACTCAAATCAAATTCAAGCGAAATTTCAGCGCGTTGGCTGCCAGGACGGATAAAACCGGAATCGGCGCGATCGCCAAGCGCCAGCCCCAGTGCGGTCAGTAAAATGGATTTACCGGCACCGGTTTCTCCGGTTAAAACAGACATGCCTGGCTTGAGTTCAAGCATGAGGTTTTTAACGACGGCCAGGTCAATGATGTTGATAGTCGTAAGCATGGTTGAGGCTGTGTTAAACAGGCGTAAAGCATTCAATTATATATGGTAACCGCTGCTCCAGTTGAGTTTATCGCGCAAAATACGAAAGAAATCATGGTTTTCAGGGTGTAGAATAATCAGTTGTTTGGCTTCTTTTTTGATTTTAATAATATCGCTGATGTGGACATCCGGGATCTCCAGGTGATCGCAAGTCACTAAGGCCTGGATTTGCTTGGTCTGGCTAAAGCGGATTTCAATTTCACAATCATCATCAATAACGACTGGGCGGTTAGATAAGGTATGTGGATTTAGCGGCACTAAAAGCAGTGCATTCAATGAGGGCTGAATAATCGGGCCGCCGGCGGATAAAGAATAGGCTGTGGAGCCGGTCGGGGTGGCGACGATCAGGCCATCGGAGCGTTGGGTGTTGAAATAAGTGCCGTTGATGGAGGTAATGATTTCAATCATGCTTGGCGTGACCCAGCGGTGGATAACGACTTCATTCAAGGCGGTTTGCTGATGAATAATGGCATTGTCCCGAATGACCTGAGCATTAAGCAGGCTGCGTGATTCTTTTTGATAATGGCCTTGTAAAATAAGATCCAGATGGGTCGCCAGCTCATCGGGCGAAATATCGACTAAAAAACCGAGACGGCCCAGGTTGACGCCAATCAGCGGAATTTGATCATTGACCACAGCGCGTGCCGTCGCCAGGAAAGTCCCATCTCCGCCGACAACGATGACAACATGACATTGTTTGCCCAGTGATTCAAGCGGGCATGGGGTGTAGTCAAAGCCTGATGCATATTTTTGGCTATGTTCGGTCAGAAATATGCGATAGCCTTTTTGCGCTAAAAAACGTCCCAGGCGGCAGAGTACGCTGGTGATTTCAGGTGCATCAGGCTTGGTTGTGATGCCAATATTCTTAAAATTATAAGCGTGCATGGGTGATGAGCAGCCAGTTGATTAAATGCTATAGTTTTAACCTGGATATTTCACCAGCCGGTTTTGGGCCTCTGAACAAGTCACTGATGTATAAATATAAATCAAGGTTATTCATGACAAAAGGCAAGATTCATTTTGTCCCCGGTCCAAATCCTATCCCGGCCCTGGCTGGTCCAGGCACGCCTGGGCTTGAATTTCCCTCAAGCCATAGCTATGGCACTGCCTTTCGGTCCAATTCATCGCTCAGACGCACCTGTCCTGCGCCATCATCCGGGATACTGATAAAATATCCAGGTTAATTTTAAATCAATTATAGTCTCATGTTTTATTATTCATTACCTTTGTTTTTTAATCAGATCAAAGGGGCCACACCGTCCGAATTATTTGGCATCGTCTTACTTTTTTTGCTTGTTTTAAGTTTGACGGCGCCGCCACCTGAACAGAAAGAAGAGGTGGAGCAGTCGTTGTTTGATGAGCATTATGTGCATCTATGCTGGTTGGGGTTGAAGCCTTTATGGACGGTGTTTTGGCCTTGGTTTGTGTTTTTTAATCTGGTTGTTTTTGGGGTCGATAGCTTAGTGCTTGCAGGCCAGCTCAGCGCATCGAGTTGGGATGATGTGTACTTTGTTCTGTGCTTGCCCAGCATCCTCTGGACAATAGCCGTCTGGCGGAATTCAGCGAATACACAGTATCGGATTTGGGCGGCTCTGGCACGATTGATGACTTTGGCGTTGTGGTTTGAATATGGCTTGAAATGGGTGATACGCTTTGATTATGCACGCATTTTTTTTAATTGTAATGAGGTCGTGTTGGATTATGCGGCGTGTTTTTAGACGATGAAAAACAGGGCCTGGTTTTTTTTGAGTGCGCTGATGATGAGTGCGGTTTTGCTGGCGTCTGAGCGATTGATGGTCGGAAGATTTTCAGCTGGGGATTTATCGGGCTGGACGACTCACAAATTTGACGGCGAAACCGATTATCGCTTGATATTTGATCAGAGTGGCCAAATATTAGAAGCCGATAGCCAGCAGGCCGCCTCCGGTTTGGTTAAACAGCAAACGATTGATTTAAGCAAAACGCCTTTTTTAAATTGGCGTTGGAAGGTCATCAAGCGATCTGCTGCCCGGGATGAGCGGAGTAAAAGTGGCGATGATTATGCGGCCAGAGTGTATGTGATTAAAAAAGGCGGGTTGGCCTTTTGGCGCACGAAGGCGATAAATTATGTATGGTCGGCGAATCAGCCACAAAACAGCGTATGGGAAAACGCATTTGCAGGCAGGCAAGCCATTATGGTAGCGGTCAGGGGGAAGGAGGATGTCGGCGGTGAGTGGATGTTTGAAAAAAGGGATGTACGCAAGGATTTTAAACGCTTTTTTAATGAGGATATTCTGGAAATTGATGCGGTCGCGATTATGACCGATACCGATAATGCTGGCGGGCAAGCCATCGCGGAATATGGCGATATTTATTTTACAGCAGATTGACAGATGGCTGATTAGCTGGTAGCTTTGCCCGCTGGCACTCGTTTATACTGAGTGCTAACAGGTGAGGTTTATGAATACATCAATTGATAATCACAATTTAGATGAACGGTCACTGTTGCTTTTGAAAGCCCTGGTTGAGCGTTATGTGCAGGATGGTCAGCCAGTCGGTTCCAGAGTCTTGTCAAAAGACAGTCAACTGAATCTGAGTCCGGCTACGATTCGCAATGTGATGGCAGATCTGGAAGACATGGGGTTGATTCGTTCGCCGCATACGTCAGCGGGTCGGGTGCCGACGGTGAGTGGTTATCGTTTGTTTGTCGATAGCTTGTTGACCGTTCAATCGGTCGACAAGGCCTTGTTAAACAAGGTAAATAATGAATTTAACGCCTCAATGGAAAAGGATGAGGCCGTGGAGAAGGCATCCAAAATCCTGTCAGAAGTGACACGGATGGCGGGTGTCGTGACCTTACCTAACCGGGAGATTGTTCAGTTCAGGCATATTGAGTTTCTGAAATTATCCAATAATCGGATTTTGGTGATTTTTGTCGCCGATGAACAGGAGGTTCATAATAAAATCATCCATACGGATCGCACATTTTCGGCCGCGGAGTTGCAGCAGGCGGCGAATTATCTGAATTCAATTTATGCCGGCGAGAGTCTGGCGGACGTTCGGGAAGCCATCGTCAAAGACCTGGAGCACAATCAACAGCAGGTCAATCAGGCGATGATTGATGCGGTGACGATGGCGCAGCACGTGTTTGAAAACACGCCACATGAAGATTACGTTGTCAGTGGACAGACTAATCTGATGGATTTTTCAGAATTATCCAATATGGAGCGCTTGAAACAATTATTTGAAGCGTTTAATCAAAAACAATCCGTATTACATTTATTGGACAAGTGTCAACATGCCGAGGGTGTGCAGATTTTTATCGGTGAAGAATCGGATTATGAACCGTTCCAGGAATGCTCGCTGGTAACCGCTCCGTATAGCGCCGAGGGTCAGGTATTGGGCGTTTTGGGGGTGATAGGGCCGACCCGGATGGCCTATGAAAAAGTCATTCCTTTTGTGGATGTGACGGCAAAATTATTGGGCGCGGCCTTGAAGAATCGATGATTGCCCCCATTACTGGATTTATTAAATAAATATTTCATTGGAGCGAATGATTATGAGTGACAAACAACCGACATCTGAACAGGATTTGCCGGAGCAAGAACTGGATTCTGCTCAAAATGATGCTCAGGTAGAGAATGCAGTAGATGACGATATTGAAACACTGAAGAAAAAGTTGGCCGAGGCCGAAAAAAAGGCTGAGGAAAATTGGGATAAGGCGGTGCGTGCCGTCGCTGAAATGGAAAATATGAAAAAGCGTATTCAACGTGATCTTGAAAATGCGCATAAATATAGTCTGGAAAAAATGGCTAAAGAACTGTTGACGGTTATTGATAGCCTTGAGTTGGGCATATTGGCTGCAAACAGCGACCATCCTGAAGTGCAAAAGCATAAGGAAGGCAGTGAGTTAACTAAAAAGCAACTGGAGTCTGTATTTTCCAAGTTTAACATTGAAGCCATTGATCCAATGGGGCAGCCGTTTGATCCGGAAAAGCACCAGGCCATGTCAATGCAGCCGACATCGGATGTCGAGCCTAATACGGTTATCAATGTGTTTCAAAAGGGTTACACCTTGAATGACCGGTTGATTCGGCCTGCGATGGTCGTGGTGTCCAAAGCGGATGACGCGCAAAAGCCCGATGAGAACACAAAAATTGATGAGCAGGCTTGAAATTGCAATAACGAGCCGCATATTAAAACTAACAGATTAATTTAAGACAATAACTGGAGAGATCAATGGGAAAAATAATTGGAATTGACTTGGGAACCACAAATTCCTGTGTGGCGGTGCTGGAAAACGGTAAGCCACGTGTGATTGAAAATAGTGAAGGCGCAAGAACGACGCCTTCGGTTATCGCATTTACTGATAACGATGAGGTTTTAGTCGGTCAAGCGGCCAAGCGGCAAGCGGTAACCAATCCTGATAACACGTTATTCGCCATCAAGCGCTTGATTGGGCGTAAATTTGAGGATGATGTGGTACAAAAAGACATCAGCATGGTGCCTTATAAAATCGTTAAGGCTGAAAATGGTGATGCCTGGGTTGATGTGCGTGGTAAGAAAATGGCGCCGCCTGAAGTGTCATCAAGAGTATTGATGAAGTTGAAAAAAGATGCTGAAGCATTTTTAGGCGAAGAAGTCACAGAAGCTGTCATTACGGTACCGGCTTATTTTAACGACTCACAACGCCAGGCGACAAAAGATGCCGGACGGATTGCGGGTCTCGATGTCAAACGGATTATCAACGAGCCAACGGCTGCGGCACTGGCTTATGGTATGGACAAAGCACCGGGTGATGTGACGCTGGCCGTTTATGATCTGGGGGGTGGTACCTTTGATATTTCTATCATCGAAATTGCGGAAGTCGAAGGCGAGCATCAGTTTGAGGTATTGTCTACCAATGGTGATACCTTCCTGGGTGGTGAAGATTTCGACTTGAGAATCATTGATTATTTGGCCGATGAGTTCAAGAAAGATGCTGGCATTGATTTGCATAACGATCCATTGGCGCTGCAGCGTTTGAAAGAAGCGGCCGAGAAAGCCAAGATTGAACTGTCATCAGCGGAACAAACCGATGTCAATCTGCCTTATGTTACAGCTGATGCTTCAGGGCCTAAACATTTAAATGTCAAGCTGACGCGCGCGAAACTGGAATCGCTGGTTGAAGATCTGATTGAAAGAACGCGTAAACCGTGTGAACAAGCGTTGAAAGATGCTGGATTATCTGCTTCCGACATTAATGATGTGATTCTGGTGGGTGGCCAGACGCGTATGCCTAAAGTTCAGGAGATGGTTAAAAACATCTTTGGCAAAGATCCGCGCAAAGATGTTAACCCCGATGAAGCGGTGGCATTAGGTGCAGCGATTCAGGCGGGTGTGTTAGGCGGCGATGTCAAAGATGTCTTGTTGCTGGATGTCACACCACTGTCTTTGGGTATTGAAACCATGGGTGGTGTGATGACCAAACTGATCGAGAAAAATACCACGATTCCGACCAGTGCATCACAGGTATTCTCGACAGCGGAAGACAATCAGACGGCGGTAACGGTGCATGTCTTGCAAGGTGAGCGGGAAATGGCATCGGCGAACAAATCGTTAGGGCGGTTTGATTTGACTGATATTCCACCTGCTCCACGCGGTGTGCCACAAATTGAGGTGACCTTTGATATTGATGCCAACGGTATTTTGAATGTATCGGCGAAAGATAAGGCCACTGGAAAACAGCAGTCGATTGTCATCAAGGCGTCCAGCGGCTTGTCTGAGGAAGAGGTCGATCGCATGGTTAAGGATGCCGAGGCACATGCTGAAGAAGATAGAAAACTAAAAGAGCTGGTGACGGCGCGTAATGCGGCAGAAGGTATGATTCACGCGACTGAAAAATCGCTGGAGGAACTCGGCGATCAGGTCTCTGGCGATGAAAAATCGGCGATTGAAACAGCAATCAATGAACTGAAAGAATCGGTTAAAGGCGATGATAAAGACGCCATTGAGGCTAAAACCAAAGCCTTGACTGATTTGTCAGGTAAATTAGCCGAAAAAGCTTATGCACAGCAAGGCGGTGCAGACGCTTCGGCAGAATCGGCTGCGGCGGGTGCAAATGCTGAATCAGCTTCTTCAGCCGATGACGGTGTTGTTGATGCTGAATTCGAAGAAGTTAAGGATGATGATAAAAAATAAGTCGATAAGGCTTTTATGATGAAGAACTGCGTCAGGTTTTGGCGCAGTTCTTTTTGTTTGTGGATGCAGAAACAAGATTTGTAGGTACGGTTAGCGTCAGCGTAATCGTACAGCGCTATAGGAACTATGTTAAAATCGACAGATTTCGATTTTGATGCGCAATGCATATTTTAGAGTGTGTATTGCGCATTAAAAACACACTATAGATTAACACTGAGGGTAAAAAAATCTCCTGCATTTTAACTATAAGGAGGTTGATTGAATCATGGCAAAAGAAGACTACTATAAAATTTTAGGGATAGCCAGAACGGCCAGTGAAGTCGAAATCAAGAAGAGTTATCGCAGGCTTGCGATGAAGTATCATCCTGACCGGAATAAGGGTGATTCTGCAGAGGCTGAAATTAAATTCAAGGAAATTAAAGAGGCTTATGAGGTGTTGTCCGACCCGAAAAAAAGATCGGCTTATGATCAGTTCGGGCATGCCGGCGTGGATAACTCATTTGGTGGTGGTGCCGGTGGTTTCAGCGGCGCTGAAAGTTTCAGTGATATTTTTGGTGATGTCTTCGGGGATATTTTTGGCGGAGGCGGACGCCAGCACAGTGGTGGCGGTGCACAGCGTGGTGCAGATTTACGTTACAATCTGGAGTTGACGCTTGAAGAGGCTGTGCATGGAACCGAAGCTACGGTCAAAGTGCCGGTTATGGTCAAGTGTGACGAATGCGGCGGCTCGGGCGCTAAAAAAGGCAGTGCGCCGGTGACCTGTAGCACTTGTCATGGTCATGGTCAGGTCAGGATGCAGCAAGGCTTCTTTTCTATTCAACAAACTTGTCCAACCTGTCATGGATCGGGGCAGAAAATCAAGGACCCTTGCCGTAAATGCCACGGGCAGGGGCGGGTTCAAGAAACGAAAACCTTGTCGGTTAAAGTCCCGGCCGGGGTTGATACCGGGGATCGGATACGATTGGCCGGTGAAGGTGAAGCCGGGGTTATGGGCGGCCCTGCCGGTGATCTTTATGTTCAGGTTCATGTCAAAGAGCATCCGATTTTTACGCGGGAGGGCGCGGATTTATATTGTGAGGTGCCGATCAATTTCCCGACAGCTTGTCTGGGCGGAGAGATGGAGGTGCCCACTTTAGATGGCAAGGTTAAATTGAAAATACCGGCTGAAACCCAAACCGGAAAATTATTTCGTTTGCGTGGAAAAGGTGTAAAACCGGTACGGGGTGGTGCGGCTGGTGATTTAATCTGCCGGGTCGTTATTGAAACCCCCGTAAAGCTGAATAAAGAGCAGCGCGAATTATTGGAAAAATTGCGACAATCATTGTCGGGTGGTGGCAAGCATCATAGTCCTCAGGAACATTCCTGGACCGATAGTGTGAAAAGCTTTTTTGATAAATTGACAGGATAAATCATGGTACGTGTCGCTGTTGTGGGTGCCTCAGGGCGTATGGGGTTATGTTTAATCAAAGCCGCTGCATTATCTGCAAAAACAGAATTAACTGCGGCGGTCAGTCGCCCCGGTGGTTTGGTGATTGGACAAGATGCGGGGGAGTTGGCCGGGATTTCACATATTGGCATTACTGTGGGTGATGATTTGTCGGCGGTAGTTGACTTTTTTGATGTGTTGATCGACTTTACCCGCCCGGAACCTTCAATGGATTTTATTGAGGTTTGCCGCCGGGCGGGCAAGAAAATCGTTATTGGTACCACGGGCTATGATGATTCTCAAAAACAGAGCATTCAGGAGGCCGCTCAGGATGTTGCCATCGTTATGGCGCCAAATATGAGTGTGGGTGTGAACTTGACCTTGAAATTGCTGGAAATGACCGCGCAAGTCATGGGTGATTACACAGATATAGAGGTCATTGAAGCCCATCATCGGCATAAAGTCGATGCGCCGTCGGGAACCGCTTTGAGAATGGGTGAGGTGATCGCCGACACATTAGGGCGTGATTTAAAAAGCTGCGCAATTTATGGCCGGGAAGGCGTAACCGGTGAGCGTGATCGTAAAACGATTGGTTTTTCAACGATACGTGCGGGTGATATTGTCGGTGAGCACACGGTTATGTTTGCTGATGAAGGCGAGCGTGTTGAAATTACCCATAAAGCCAGCAGTCGTATGACCTTTGCCAATGGTGCGGTTCGCGCCGCTGAATGGCTTGCTGATAAAACAAATGGTCTGTATGACATGCAAGATGTCCTGGGCTTGAAAGCCTGATTGTGAAGGGTTGATAGTTCTTGGGCAGAATCGTAATTTTTACCGATGACCCGGGTTGGCATGGAGAGCAGTTGCGGCTGTCTTGTGCCAAACGGGGATTTGCGGCTGACTATGTGTCATTGACCCGCTGCCAATTGCAGTGTCAACCAGGCTTGCCATACATTCACATTCCAGGCTTTAAATCATTGCCGGATGCCGCTGTGGTACGCGGTGTGCCGGGTGGTTCATTGCAGGAAGTCATTTTTTATCTGGATATTTTGCATGCACTGCAAATTGCCGGCGTGCCGGTCTATAATGATGCAGGCGCTGTTGAGCGCAGTGTCGATAAAGCTATGACCAGTGTGTTGTTACAACAGGCAGGCTTGCCCACGCCGCCGACCTGGGTAGTGCGTGACAGGGATGAGGCGCTGGCCATTGCAGAATCTGAACTGACGGCTGGTCATTTGTTGATCAGTAAGCCAATATTTGGCTCACAGGGCGAAGGCATTCGGCGACTTGAAAAAATGACCGATTTGTTCTGGCTGACCAGTAGCCAGGGCATTTATTATTTACAGCGTTTCATTAACTGTCGCGGAAACGGCTATTCAGATATTCGGGTTTTTGTTATTAATGGCCAAGTGATGACGGCTATGCGTAGAATGGGCCAATCCTGGTTGAATAATGTCGCCAAAGGTGCTGCATGCGAGACGATTAAAATTTCGGACTATTTAGCTGATTTGGCGATTCAGGCTGTTGCAGCCTTGCAAATGGATTATGCGGGTGTCGATATTATTCAGGATAATGATGGGCGCTATCATATTATCGAAGTGAATAGCATTCCAGCGTGGAAAGGCCTGTATAAAACGACTGGACTGAATATGGCGGATTATCTGGTAGCGGATCTGGTTGATCGTTATTTGTCCTCACCTTTCAAATGCAGTGCCGTAACATGAGACAAGCCTTGATAGAGGCGTATCGGAAGGCGTGTGAGGTTGAGTTGCAAGCCTTTAAGCCGGGAAATGTGAGTGTTTATAACGATGGCCATGACATGACCGTCGAGGATTTTAGAATCAGTATGGATGTTAGTTCTGGTCCTGTCTGCGATCCGAACTATTCATTAGGTGAGAAAATATACTATGCCGTCCGTGCAACGCGGGAGGCGGTAGGCTGTAATACCAATTTGGGGATTATTCTGCTTTGCGCGCCATTGATTCATGCGGTACAGAATCGGCAAACAGGACAGATATTGCGGGATGCCTTGCAAGATGTGTTAAAGACGACAACAACGGATGATGCGGATTGGGTGTTTCGCGCTATTACGCTGGCATCGCCAGGCGGGCTGGGTGATTCGGAGCAGGCGGATGTCTCTGAAAAGGCTTCTGTGACATTACTTGAAGCGATGGAAATCGCCGCAAATAAGGATAGAATTGCTTATCAGTTCATATCTTGTTACAAAGATATTTTTGAATTTACAATTTTGCTGTATAATTCCAATCTAGCGAAATTTGGTAATTTTTATTGGGCGGCATTGGCTGTTTACGCAGGAATGCTGGCACAATATCCCGATAGCCATATTGAGCGCAAATATGGTCGGAAGTATTCTGGCTGGGTTTCTTCGCAGATGCGGGAGATTCAGAAGGCATTGATCAATACCGATAACCCTGAATCATTGCTTCCGCTTCTCTATGAAGTGGATCAAGCCTTCAAGGAAAAAGGGATCAATCCAGGTACCACGGCCGATATAACAGTGGCAACTGTACTGGTGGTGTTTTTGGAGCAGTTGGTCAATAGAGAATTCTGTTGATTGGGCATAAATGGATTTGCCGATTTTTTTGATTCATTCTTATTATTGTGTTTATTTTCTTTAGGAGAGAAAACTAAAATGGCTAAAATCAACAATTTACGTGTTGGCGAGTCTCTGGTTGGTGAAGGTAACGAAGTTGCTCACATTGATTTAATGATTGGACCTCGTGGTTCAGCAGCTGAGTCTGCATTTGCAAACTGCCTGACAAACAACAAAGACGGCTTTTCCAGCTTGTTAGCTGTTGTTGCGCCTAACCTGATGGTTAAACCGGCCACTGTTATGTTCAACAAAGTCACCATCAAAGGTTCTAAACAAGCTGTGCAAATGTTTGGGCCAGCACAACGTGGTGTTGCCATGGCTGTTGCTGATTGTGTTGAAAACGGCACAATTCCTGCTGACGAAGCGGACGATCTGTTTGTTTCTGTGGGTGTATTCATTCACTGGTTGGCTGATGACGATGCTAAAATTCAGGAATACAACTACAAAGCAACTAAAGAAGCGATCGAGCGCGCTGTTGCTGGTACACCAACTGCAAAAGAAGTTGTTGCACAAAAAGCAACTGCTGAGCATCCATTCGCTGCAAAATAAGTTTAGTTTTACAGTTGAAGAAAATACCCCGCCTATGCGGGGTATTTTTTGCCTGCTGTTTTTACAGTTTTTTATGAATCCGCTATCAGGATAATGATTGAATGTCGGCGGCGGTGAGTTTGCCAAAATGCAGGCAGCTGGAAACCAGCGCGTTTTTTATGCCAAGATGAAACAGTTCTTGTAAGTCGGCCAGTCCGCGAATACCGCCAGCAGCAATAACGTTTTTGTCCGGATAATATTGGCGATAATAGGCTAATTTTTTGAAGTCGGGGCCGCTGTTCATGCCAACTTTGTTCAGTGTCATCAAGATGATTGAATCCGGCCAGAAACGACTGTCATCAAAGATTGTTTGTGCCCCCAAAGGTTTTTCATCTTGAAAGTCCAGGGAAAGAAGGCTATTGGCCGGTAACGGTGCTTTTATCTGTGTCTGGGATTCAGTGCCGAAAACGATACGATAATTGGGTGGATAGCTATATTTATTCATATCCACTACGTTTAAGCCATTATCCACCCAAAATATAATATCGGGGTAGTGCCGGAGTACATTTTGAATCAGTTCAGCATGGCTGCCTTGATTCAAAATGGCATCTAAGTCGGCAATATAAAATTGTTTGAACGGGTAAAGTGCCAAAAAATGCTGGATGACCTCAAAAACATCCGCGGATGGGCAAAGTGGTGTGTTAAGCGGTTGATAGTTTGAGCGCTTTCCGGCCTGAGCTAGAACCACATGCTGATTTTTTAAGTCAATAACAGGGATAATGTGCATTGGTAAAAATCTTAATTGTTGAATTTATGACCGGTGGCGGTTTAGTGGCTGAAAAAGTGCCTGAATCGCTGGCCCGGGAAGGGTGTATGATGCTACAGACTTTATTAGCGGAACTCAGTGCGCTAAAGGGCCTGGAGTGTGCTGTCATGCTCGATTGGCGTTATCAAAACACGGTGTCGGAACAGCGACTGACAAAAATTATCGTGCAACCACATGAAGAATTCTATCAGGTTCTGGCGCGTACCTTGCCGGATTACGATGTGTTTTGGCCGATTGCGCCGGAAACCGATCAGGTTTTGAGCAGGATGGTTAGATTGAGTGTTGAAATCGGTGTAAAATGCGCCGCCTCCTGTCCGTCGGCTATCGAATTATGTACGGATAAATTAGCGACAATAAACGCCTTGAAATCCGTTTTTCCGGTTCCTGAAACTCACCGCCTGACCGCTTTTACGCCAGAATTTCCACCTGTATGGGTGATAAAACCGATTGATGGGGTCGGCTGTGAAAAGATGACATTGGTGTATGATAAGAAAAGCTATCGGCAATGTCTGGTCGAGATAGATCAGCCGGAGACATTTATCGCACAACGCTATGTTACCGGCAAAGCCATCAGTCTTTCGGTACTATTTAAAGCCGGTCAGGGCTGGTTATTATGCTGCAATGAGCAACAGATAAACATTGGCGATGATCACTTTGTTTTAACAGGCTGTCGAGTGAATCGTGCCGTTGACGATTTAACCGCTTATGACAAGGTGATTGATGCCGTTGCACGCCGTATTCCCGGGTTATGGGGATATGTTGGCATTGATTTAATTGAGACCCCGGGTAAAACCGGAAAACATCAACTCCAGGTGCTGGAGATCAACCCGCGGCTGACGACATCCTTTACGGGCATTCAGGCGGCAACCGGTATCAATGTGGCCGAACAGGTCTTGCGATTGTTTGACGATGAGCCGGATATGACACGATCACACAACGAAACGGTGACATTAACACTTCAAAAATGACTCAATTTATTATTGGCTGGGATATCGGTGGCGCGCATGTTAAAGCGGCGTTGCTAACGCAAGAGGGCGCGCTGAACAATTTGGCCTTACAGGCGTGTCCGTTATGGAAAGGACTGGATTATCTCCAGCGAGCCGTTCAGGCGATTGAACGACAATTTGCTACGCAATCCTGTCAGCATGCCATTACCATGACGGGCGAGCTGGTTGATTTATTCGACAACCGGGTGCAAGGCGTTGAAGCGATTGTTGGCGCGATGCACGCTTTGTTGCCCAACTCGTCTGTGATGATTTATGCCGGTGATCAGGGCTTTATAACACCCTCAATGATTGACCCGGCGCAGTGCCTGAAGATTGCCTCAGCCAATTGGCTGGCAAGTGCGCATTTTGTCGCGGCACAGGTAAGCAATGCCGTCTTTGTCGATATTGGCAGTACCACGACAGATATATTATTGATCGAAAACCATGCGCTCAATGCTGTAGGTTATACCGATTATCAACGTCTCGTGTCCGATGAGCTGGTTTACACCGGCATCGTCAGAACCGCCGTCATGGCGGTGGCGCCACAGGCGGTATTCAAACAGCAGAAAATGTCGCTTATGGCTGAATTTTTTGCCACCATGGCCGATGTTTATCGTGTGATCGGTGACTTAAACGACGCGCATGATTTAAGCGATACCGCCGATGGCGGGCCAAAAACACAGGTGGCGAGTGCGCGTCGATTATCCAGAATGACCGGCTATGATTTTGACGAAAACGATATGGCATTGTGGCGTGATTTTTCCAAAGACATTAAAACTCAGCAAAAGACAAGAATCATGCAGGCAATAACACGACAGCTTGCCCGCAGCAGACAGCAGGATATTTCCTTGGTGGGGGCGGGTATTGGACGTTTTTTAGTTAAGGAAATCGCACAGGAAATGGGACACCACTATATTGACTTTGACAACTTGATCGAAACAAACAAGCCGCAAAATGCCTTACACAGTTCAGATTGTGCACCGGCGGTTGCCGTGGCCAAGTTGGCGTTACAATCAAGCCTGGTATAAAATCCCATAATGGCCGCTGCAAAATTTCAAATTCATCCCTTACCGTATTTTCCCGATTCTTCGGACTTGTTTTCCGCCATTGCCCACAAACCCTGGGCGATTTTCCTGGATAGTGGTTATCCGGCCACGCATCAGGGGCGATTCGATATTTTAGCCTGCGATCCGGTGGTGACGCTTGAAACCCGAGGCCAGAAAACAACCATTAAACAACACGGCGACGTCTCCGTATCAGAAGCCGACCCGTTCGCACTGGTTAAACAGTTTTTAGATATTCCGCTGTCCAATGAAGAGGATTTACCCTTCAATGGCGGAGCAATCGGCTATTTTTCCTATGACTTGGCAAGGCGACTGGAAAAACTCCCCGAAATCGCCGAAGATGCCGAGCATATTCCGGAAATGGCCGTTGGCATTTACCATTGGGCGGTGATTGTCGATCATCATAAACAGCAGACCCATCTGATTGGCCATCATTTAACTGAAGATGTCTGGGAGACATTGATTGATCAGTTTAGTCTGTTACCGGCTGAGCCGCAGGATGACCGTTTTAGTGTGTTGGAAGCACCGGTTTCCAATATGGATCAGGGTTATTACGCGAAAGCCTTTGACAAGATAAAGCATTATTTAAAGGAAGGGGATTGCTATCAAGTGAATCTTGCCCAGCGTTTCAGCAGTCCTTGTCAGGGCAATCCATGGCTGGCTTATCGCCATTTGCGTCAAATCAATGCCGCACCGTTTAGTAGTTATATTAATCTGCCGGATGTGCAGGTGTTGAGTTCTTCGCCCGAGCGTTTTTTAAGCGTCAACGATGGCGAAGTGGAAACCAAGCCGATTAAAGGCACGCGGCCACGTAAATTTTCCGAACAACTGGATGTATTGCAAATTGGCGCATTGGTTGAAAGCCGCAAGGATCGCGCCGAAAATGTGATGATTGTCGATTTATTGCGTAACGACATCAGCAAATGCTGCAAACCAGGATCGGTCAAAGTACCCCGCTTGTTCGATATTGAAAGCTACGCGACCGTACATCATCTGGTCAGCACCGTCAAAGGCGAGTTAAAAGACGACCAGCATGCGCTTGATTTGTTGCGCAGCTCTTTTCCGGGTGGCTCGATTACCGGCGCGCCAAAAATCAGAGCGATGGAAATTATCGAAGAACTGGAGCCACACCGGCGGGGGGTTTATTGTGGTTCGATCGGTTATATCGGCTTTAATGGCAATATGGATACCAATATTGCCATCCGCACGCTGGTACATTCAGATGGCACGATTCGATTATGGGCTGGAGGCGGTATTGTCAATGACTCCAGTATGGAAGAAGAATATCAGGAAAGTTTTGACAAGGCCGCCGCCTTGTTGAACATGTTGGCCTATTTTAAAGCCTCATGACAACCGTCATTAAAGTTGGTGGCAGCCTGGCTAAAAATGGCCGATTAAACGACTGTCTGAATCGAATCGACCGGCAGTATAAAAAGGCCTGCATCATTGTGCCTGGCGGTGGTGGCTTTGCCGATCAGGTCCGCGCCGCCCAACAACACTGGCAATTTGATCAACACACCGCACACAACATGGCGCTGTTGGCGATGCAGCAAATGGCGCTGCTGTTTAAAGCCTTACAACCGGCGTGGCAGCTGGTCGCCAATAGCCAGGACATCAGCTATGATTTGCATGGCATTATGATTTGGCAGCCCGACATTACAGAACTTGATGCGGCCGGTGTTGAAGCGAGCTGGGATGTCACCTCAGACAGCTTGTCCGCCTGGCTGGCCGGGGCGATTCACGCCGATAGGCTCATTATCTTAAAATCGACACCGGTAGCGGTCAGTAGCCCTATTGACGCATTGCAACACGCCGACATTGTGGATCCGGCATTTCATCGTTTTATAGCGGCCGATATTCCATTTGATGTGCGTTATTATGAACAGCTGTAACGTGTTATCATTTTGCCGATGATGGACAGATATGACTGAATTATGTATTCAAAACTAAGACATTTTGTTCGAAGATTTCTTAATCAGGTCTATTACAAAGGCCGAGAATCTCTGCTTGGGCATCATAAACGCGATATTGTCGTGGTGCATGTCGATGCCGCCTGCGACAGCCTGGAAGACAGCCGTGAACAATTTGAAGATACACTGGAAAAGTTTAAAACCCTGTTGACACTGCCTGAACTGTCCCTGGAATACCGTTATCAGCAGCTTAAAAAACAATATGAATTCTGTCGCGTTAAAACCGATGAAGTGAGTCATCGAATCCGCGCAATTGAAGAAGTTTCTGAAGCCCTGTTTGAGGAATGGGAACAGGAACTGGATTTATACACTAACCGCACATTAAGAATGCGCAGTAAGCAGCAGCTGGGAAAATCACGCCGACAATATAAAAAACTGATTAATGCGATGAAAAAAGCTGAGGCGCGTATTTATCCGGTGTTGAATGCCTTTCAAGATCAGGTTCTGTTTTTAAAGCATAATCTCAATGCACAAGCAATTGCGGCATTGCAACAGGAATTTGCAGTGATCAGCCTGGATATTTCCAAACTCATTGCCATCATGGAAAAAACCATTGCTGAGGCCAGCCAGTTTGTGTCGGTGTTAACCGAGCAAAAACAACTGCCAGGCTCAACAACATAACTTAGATAGCGGGAGAGCGACCAAGAACTGGCCGCTTCCCCAACGCTTGATTATATATTGCTCAGGTTATACAAAACATTATTTTGACGATCGCGCGGGTCAGGGCGTTTATGGCGATTTTGATCCATCCGTTGCTTGGTATATTCGGCAATCATTTGATCCCAACTATCGAATTTATCATAGCCTTTAAATCCCGCATTTTTCCGTTTTTGGAACAGTTTTTTACCTTCTGCAATCAATTCTTCCGGCGTTTTGCCATCAACGGCTTTCAGGAAGTCTTTTCTATCCCGAATCGCATCCCTGAGCGACCAGAAAGACACTTCAAACTCAATCCGCTTGTCTACCGGCAAACGGTCTTTAATATGACTGACAGAACGGTTTGCAGTGCGTAAACTGCGCCCATTGATTTGATTGCCTTTGCTGCACGACGTCAAAAACAAACATAAAATCAGGGTAAGAATGGTGGGTAAAACTTTCATAATTAACCTCAAAAAAGATTGGCATTGGATGGTTTATTTTAGTTATAAATTCAAATGCTTAGGATTATAACAAGGAGATAGTTAAGTCAAATTGTACCGCATCAGTCAGAGAATTTCCTGTTTTTAAAAACACGACGTCAGAATCAGATTGATTGATAGCATATTCTCGAACCCTCATCTTCATCTCCGGCTACCGCAACCGTTCACGGGACTTGCAAAAAACCGGCGTTTTATAACAGCACTTTTGTTGTGCCAAGCTTTTTTAGCACAACAAAATCGCTGCAGAAAAACGTCCTAGGCGATTGCTTTTGCTAGCCTTTTTATACATAAACCTGAATCAGTGACTTTAAAATCATCAGAGATATTCCCGTTTTTAATTTAGAAATATCCCCAAAGTTTTACTCAATTTATTCAGAAACGGATGGAGGCTATCTTTATCAAAAGGATCATGATGGTACTTATGACAAAAATCCCAATAAAAGCGAAACCATTTTTTATAATAGGAATGAATATTTTTGGGGATTGCACGGTGATGCAATGATATGTCAAAGTGATCAGCGATTTTTTTAGGGAGTGCTTGCATTGGCTGTTATATAGTTAACGGTATATCCTCTTATTAGGATAGATATACAGTTTAGAAATTCAACTTTTTGACAGCATTTTTGCCAATTTTGAGAAATAAGCGTATAAGATGAACAGAAACTATTTAATAACTTGTTAGGTGATGAGGAAGAAACAGAAATGTACGCGGGCGTAGACTTTGGGACATCAAATTGTTCTATCGGAGTATGGGAGAAAAAAGGCCCGATCCTTCTTCCGCTTGAAGGGGAAAGTACCAGATTACCGTCAGCTCTGTACACGTCTCGCCCAAATGTTCGCATCGAAGAAATAGACGAGATCGAGTTAAAGAAGCGTGTTACAGACGCAAAGAGGCGACAAACCACTGAGTCGAAGAAGGCCAAGAAGGAAAATAGAAAGGTTAAGGAATTCTCTGATGCTGAACTCGAAAATATTGAACGAGGAATCATGCGCAGAGAGATCGCGGAGCGCGCGAAAGCTAGATATGAAGGTCAATCCATAAGTGAAGCTTTATACGCTGATACTGAGGTTGTTTTTGGGGAGGCAGCAATCCTCCGTCACATCCAAGATCCGCAAAGCGGATACTTCATTAAGTCACCTAAATCCTTTCTCGGTGCAGATATTAAGCATCAGCATATTGAGTTATTCTCGGAAGTAATCACGAGAATGCTGGCTTTCATCAAAGATAATGCAGAAAAGAATACTCAAATAGAAATACAGAATATTGTTCTTGGGCGCCCAGTAAACTTTCACGGCACAAGAGGTGAAGAAGGGAATGTGCAAGCGCTTAGCATTCTTGAGAGAGCAGCAATAGCGGCGGGATTCAAAAATGTTGAGTTCCTTATGGAACCAATCGCCGCTGCTCTTGATTACGAGCGGAGCATATCTGAAGACCTTGTCGTACTTGTCTTAGATGCTGGTGGCGGCACAACTGATTGCTCAATGGTTAAACTAGGACCATCTTATATCCAGTCGAGAGAGAGGAATGGTTCTGTACTCGGCTATGCTGGTGATCGTATTGGAGGCACAGATCTCGATATAAAATTGGCCCTAAGAAAAATTATGCCTTATTTTGGAAAGGACTCTTTGTTGAGTAACGGACTGCCTGTACCAAACACGCTATTCTGGAGTGCTATAGCAATAAATGATGTTAATGCGCAGCAGCAGTTTTTGTCTGATAGCACTCAGCGCGAAATTGCCTCGTACTTGGCTCAAGCAATAGATAAGCGGAAAGTACAGCGTCTACAAAGTCTTCAGAAAGGCCGGCTGATGGTTCGTCTTAACCGTAGCGCCGAACTCGCGAAAATCCATTTGTCAGACCGTGATCCCATAAACCTTCCGCTCCGATACATTGAGCGCGAATTCGTTATTCCAATCTCTCGGCGTGACTTGCGAGAATCGATAGAGCGTGAGCTTGATGTTTTTCTCTCGTTGATGAATGAGGTAGAAAAGCAGGCAGGCGCGAAGCCTAACATTGTATACGTAACGGGTGGCACAGCAAAATCGCCTATAGTAGAAGAGTGGATACGATCCAGTTATAGAAATATAGAAATAGTGGTGGGGGATGCATTCGGAAGTGTTGCTTCAGGTCTTACGACATGGGCCCATCGAATATACGAATAAAATCACCTAACGAATTAGGTTATGTCGTGATCGCGAAGCGAGCCACGACATGAACCGTTTGT